>NZ_JBEORW010000018.1:0-152886 GCF_040302565.1 Streptomyces sp. NPDC097981 | reverse complement strand
TCATGCCGTCACCAGTAGATCTTACCCTTCCGCTGCGTCGCTGCAGCACGCGCGTGCGGCGCGTGCGGCGCGCGACGAGGCCATGCGGTGGTGGCGCGCCCGCCGCGAGCTCTCGGACCGGAATTCCCTGACCTGAACATGCCGTTCCGGCCGATAATCGGCTCATGGGAAAGCTTTACGAACGCATAGACGGCCGGCTCCGCAAGTTCATCGAGGAGCAGCCGGTCTTCTTCACCGCGACCGCCCCGCTGTCCGGGGACGGTCACGTCAACCTCTCACCCAAGGGCCGCGCAGGGACCCTCGTCGTCATCGACGAGCAGACCCTCGCCTACCTGGACTTCGGCGGCAGCGGCGCCGAGACCATCGCCCATGTCCGCGAGAACGGCCGGATCACGCTGATGTGGTGCGCGTTCAGCGGCCCGCCGAACATCGTGCGCATCCACGGCGACGGCGAGGCGGTATTCCGCGACGACCCCCGCTGGCGCGAGCTGATCGGGCTGTTCGGGGCGGCCGACGGCCCGTCCGCGCGGGCCGTCATCGTCGTACGGGCCCGCCGGATCGCGGACGTGTGCGGATACGCCGTCCCCTTCATGGAGTACCAGGGTGAGCGCACCCTGCACGCGGAGTACTTCGGCCGCAAGACGGACGAGGAGTTCGGCGAGTACTGCGAGCAGAAGGATTTCATCGGAGTGAGCCTCGACGGCCTGCCTGCGCTGCCCCTGCCCCTTCCGCCCCGTACCGTCTGACATGTGCTGCGTACCGCTCTCGTCACCGGCTCACTGATCGTCACCAGCCTGCTCCCGCAGGGCCCGTACGGGTCCGCGCCGCTGCCCGCCCGTCTCGCCGACACGGGCGGGGGCGGCCAGCTGATCACCGCCGTCGCGCCCGCGCCCGGCTCCACCACGGGGCGGGTGACCTGGTGGGACCGGTGGGCGGGGCACTGGTACGCGGCCGGCAGCGCCGAGGCGCGCTTCGGCGCGAACGGCCTGACCGAGGGCGCGACCCGCACCCAGGGCACGGACACGACGCCCACGGGCCTGTACGACCTCCCGTACGCCTTCGGGACCCGGCGCGCGCCCGCCGGGACGGAATTCCGCTACCGGAAGGTGACGGACCGCTCCTGGTGGTGCCAGGACAACGCCTCGGTCAGCTACAACCGCTGGGTGGAGCCGCTGCCCGCGGACTGCGCGCCGGGCGAGGCGGAGCACCTGGTCGACTACGACAAGCAGTACGCGCACGCGCTGGTCATCGGCTTCAACTACGACCGGCCGGTACACGGCCGGGGCGCGGGCATCTTCCTGCACGTCAACGGCAAGGGGGCGACGGCCGGTTGCGTGTCCGTGCCGGAGCGGGCGATGCGCGCGATCCTGCGCTGGGCCGATCCGCGCCGCCGGCCGCACATCGCGATCGGCACGCAGGAGGGGCCGCTCGCCGTCACCCGCTACTAGGGGGTGTGGTGGCGCGGCCGCTCGGCCAGCAGCAGCACGCCCCGAGGCTATGTCGGCGGCGCCGGGTCAGGCACCGGATTTCCGGCGCCCCCGACGTCCCCGCTCAGCTCTCCTTCTGGGCCAGCCTCAGCAGGTGGTCCGCGAGGGCCTGGCCGCCCGACGGGTCACGGCTGATCAGCATCAGGGTGTCGTCGCCGGCGATCGTGCCGAGGATCTCGCGGAGTTCGGCCTGGTCGATCGCGGAGGCGAGGAACTGGGCCGCACCCGGCGGGGTGCGCAGGACGACGAGGTTCGCGGAGGCCTCCGCCGAGATCAGCAGTTCCCCGGAGAGGCGCCGCATGCGCTCCTCCTTCGCGGACTCGCCGAGCGGGGCCTGCGGGGTGCGGAAACCGCCCTCGCTGGGCACCGCGTAGATCAGCTCGCCTCCGGTGTTGCGGATCTTCACCGCGCCCAGTTCGTCGAGGTCCCGGGAGAGCGTCGCCTGGGTGACGCTCAGCCCGTCGTCGGCGAGCAGCTTGGCCAGCTGGCTCTGGGAGCGGACCGGCTGCCGGTTGAGGATGTCCACGATCCGGCGGTGGCGGGCGGTGCGGGTCTGCGGAACGGAAGGCCCTCCCCCGGACTCCGTCTGGGGCGTGCCCCACTGCTCGTTGTCCTGCGCCTGACTCATCGTCGTCTCATTCCCCGTTGTGTCCGTCCCCGCCGGCTGCGTCGAGGATGCCGGGCAGGGCCTGCACGAACGCGTCCGCCTCGGCCTCGGAGAGTACGTACGGGGGCATGAGCCGTACGACGTCGGGGGCGGGCGCGTTGACCAGGAAGCCGGCATCCTGAGCCGCCTTCTGCACCTGCGGTGCGAGCGGCCCGGTCAGCACGATACCCAGGAGAAGGCCCTCACCACGGACATGGGAGACGAGCGGGTGGCCGTTCCCCTCGCAAAGGCGCTCGATTCCGGAGCGCAGCCGCTCCCCCAGCGCCTTGACCCGGTCGAGCAGGCCCTCGGCGGCGATGGTGTCGATGACGGCGAGACCGGCCGCGCACGCGACGGGGTTCCCGCCGAAGGTGGTGCCGTGCTGGCCCGGCTGGAGCAGGTCCGCCGCGGGCCCGAAAGCGGCCACGGCACCGATCGGCAGGCCCCCGCCCAGACCCTTCGCGAGCGTGACGAGGTCGGGCACGACGCCCTCATGGGCCTGGTGTTCGAACCAGTGGCCGCACCGCCCGATGCCGGTCTGCACCTCGTCCAGGACGAGCAGGGTTCCGGTGGCCCGGGTGATCTCCCGGGCGGCCGTCAGGTATCCGGCCGGCGGCACGACGACGCCATTCTCGCCCTGGATCGGCTCGATGATCACGAGCGCCGTGTCCTCGGTGACGGCGGCCCGCAGGGCCTCGACATCACCGTAGGGGACGTGGGTGACGTCGCCCGGCAGGGGCAGGAAGGGGACCTGCTTCATCGGCTGGCCGGTGAGCGCTAGGGCGCCCATGGTCCGGCCGTGGAAGCCGCCGTCGGTGGCGACCATGCGGGTCCGCCCGGTCAGTCGGCCGATCTTGAACGCGGCCTCGACGGCCTCGGCTCCGGAGTTGCAGAAGAAAATCCGACCGGGGCGGCCGAAGAGCCGGAGCAGCCGCTCGCCGAGCGCGATGACCGGCTCGGAGGCGTAGAGGTTGGAGACGTGGCCGAGGGTGGAGATCTGCCGGGTCACGGCCTCGACGATCGCCGGATGGGCATGGCCGAGGGCGTTGACCGCGATGCCGCCGACGAAATCGGTGTACTGCCTGCCGTCCGCGTCCCAGACCTGGGCGCCCTCGCCGCGTACGAGAGCCAGCGCGGGAGTGCCGTAGTTGTTGGTCAGCGCGCCCTGCCAGCGGGCGCCGTACCGCTGGTTGGCGGTCTCCCGGTCGGCGGTCTCCTCCGCGGCGTTCTCCTGCTTGCCGCTCATGCGGGTTCCCCTCCCTGTGCGTCGGGCACGACCATCGTGCCGATTCCCTCGTCGGTGAAGATCTCCAGAAGGATCGAGTGCGGGACTCGCCCGTCGATCACGCGGGCCGTGCCCACACCGCCGCGGACGGCGTGCAGGCAGCCTTCCATCTTGGGCACCATGCCGCTGGACAGCTCCGGCAGCAGCTTCTCCAGCTCGCTGACCGTGAGGCGGCTGATGACCTCGTCGCTGTTCGGCCAGTCCGCGTACAGGCCCTCGACGTCCGTGAGCACCATCAGCGTCTCGGCGCCCAGCGCGGCTGCGAGCGCCGCGGCCGCCGTGTCGGCGTTGACGTTGTACACGTGGTGGTCGTCGGCGCTGCGCGCGATGGAGGAGATGACCGGGATCCGGCCGTCCGCGAGCAGGGCCTCGATCGCGCCGGTGTCGATGGCGGTGATCTCGCCGACCCGCCCGATGTCGACGAGCTCGCCGTCGATCTCCGGGGTGTGCCGGGTCGCGGTGATGGTGTGGGCGTCCTCGCCGGTCAGGCCGACGGCGAGCGGCCCGTGCTGGTTGAGCAGCCCGACCAGCTCGCGCTGGACGTGGCCCGCCAGGACCATCCGTACGACGTCCATGGCCTCCGGGGTGGTGACGCGCAGGCCGGCCTTGAACTCGCTGACCAGGCCTTCCTTGTCGAGCTGGGCGTTGATCTGCGGGCCGCCGCCGTGCACCACGACCGGCTTGAGGCCGGCCTGGCGCAGGAAGACCACGTCCTGGGCGAAGGCGGCCTTCAGGTCGTCGTCGATCATGGCGTTGCCGCCGAACTTGATGACGACGACCTTGCCGTTGTGGCGGGTGAGCCAGGGCAGGGCCTCGATGAGGATCTGTGCCTTGGGCAGCGCGGTGTGCTTGCGCGCGGTTCCGGTGCCGGGCTGGCCGGCCTTCTCGTCGCTCATGAGGAATAGGCGCTGTTCTCGTGGACGTACTCGGCGGTCAGGTCGTTGCCCCAGATCACGGCGGACTCGCTGCCGTTGGACAGGTCGGCGGTGATGCGGACCTCGTGGTCCTTCATGGAGACCAGGTCGCGGTCCTCGCCGACCGAGCCGTTCTTGCAGACCCAGACGCCGTTGATGGCCACGTTCAGCCGGTCCGGGTCGAAGGCGGCCCGGGTGGTGCCGATGGCGGAGAGCACCCGGCCCCAGTTGGGGTCCTCGCCGTGGATGGCGCACTTGAGCAGGTTGTTCCGGGCGATGGAGCGCCCGACCTCGACCGCGTCGTCCTCGGTGAACGCACCGATGACCTCGATGCGGATCTCCTTGCTGGCGCCCTCGGCGTCCCCGATGAGCTGCCGGGCCAGGTCGGCGCAGACGGTCCGGACGGCCTCGGCGAACGCCTCGTACGCGGGCACCTGGCCGGAGGCTCCGGAGGCGAGCAGCAGCACGGTGTCGTTGGTGGACATGCAGCCGTCGGAGTCGACCCGGTCGAAGGTGGTGCGGGTGGCCGCGCGCAGTGCCTTGTCGAGGGCGGCGCTGTCGACGTCGGCGTCGGTGGTGAGGACGACGAGCATGGTGGCCAGGCCCGGAGCGAGCATGCCCGCGCCCTTGGCCATGCCGCCGACGGTCCAGCCGTCCCCGCCGGACACGGCGGTCTTGTGCACGGTGTCGGTGGTCTTGATGGCGATCGCGGCGGCCTCGCCGCCGTCGGCGGAGAGGGCGGCCACGGCGGTGTCGATGCCCGGCAGCAGCTTGTCCATGGGGAGCGCGACGCCGATCAGCCCGGTGGAGGCGACGGCGATCTCGCCGGCGTTGTGCTCGCCGCCCAGGGCCTCGGCGACCTTCTCGGCGGTGGCGTGGGTGTCCTGGAAGCCCTTGGGGCCGGTGCACGCGTTGGCGCCGCCCGAGTTGAGGACCACCGCGCTGACCGCGCCGCCGCGCAGGACCTGCTCGGACCAGCGCACGGGGGCGGCCTTGACGCGGTTGGAGGTGAAGACGCCCGCCGCGGCCAGCCGCGGACCGTTGTTGACCACGAGGGCCAGGTCCGGGTTGCCGTTGGCCTTGATGCCGGCGGCGATGCCGGCTGCGGTGAACCCCTGTGCTGCCGTGACGCTCACTGTGTCTCCTCGTTCCCTTCTCCGCCCGCACAGCGCGGACCTGCGGCCATCGTCGTCGTCTTCAGCCCGGCGGCTGCGCGTGAATCGCTCACGGTGCAACCCCGACGGCGGAAAGGCCCAGGCCCTCTTCGAGGCCGAGGGCGATGTTCATGCTCTGCACCGCACCGCCGGCGGTGCCCTTGGTGAGGTTGTCGATGGCGCTGATCGCGATGATCCGCTGTGCGGACTCGTCGTACGCGACCTGGATCTGGACGGCGTTGGACCCGTAGACGGACGAGGTCGCCGGCCACTGCCCCTCGGGCAGCACGTGGACGAAGGGCTCGTCCGCGTACGCCTTCTCGTACGCGGCGCGCACCGCGTCGGCGGTGGTGCCGGCGAGGGCCTTGGCGGAGCAGGTGGCCAGGATGCCCCGCGGCATCGGCACGAGGGTCGGCGTGAAGGACACGGAGACCCTCTGCCCGGCGATCGGGCTCAGGTTCTGCACCATCTCGGGGGTGTGCCGGTGCCCGCCGCCCACTCCGTACGGGCTCACGGAGCCCATCACCTCGGAGCCGAGCAGGTGCGGCTTGAGCGCCTTGCCCGCGCCCGAGGTGCCGGTGGCGGCGACGATCACGGCCTCCGGCTCGGCCAGCTGCGCGGCGTAGGCCGGGAACAGGGCGAGGGAGACAGCGGTCGGGAAGCACCCGGGAACCGCGATGCGCTTGGACCCCTCCAGCGCGGCGCGGCCACCGGGCAGCTCGGGAAGCCCGTAGGGCCAGGTGCCCGCGTGCGGGGCTCCGTAGAACGCGTCCCAGTCGGCGGAGTCCTTGAGCCGGTGGTCGGCGCCCATGTCGATGACGAGGACGTCCTCGCCGAGCCGGGCCGCGACGGCGGCGGACTGCCCGTGGGGCAGCGCCAGGAAGACGACATCGTGGCCCGCGAGGACCTCGGGCGTGGTCGCCTCCAGGGTCCGGCCCGCCAGCGGCACGAGGTGCGGCTGGAGGGTCCCGAAGAGCTGTCCGGCGTTGGAGTTCCCGGTCAGTGCGCCGATCTCCACCTCGGGGTGGGACAGCAGCAGGCGCAGGACCTCGCCGCCCGCGTACCCGCTCGCTCCGGCCACCGCTACACGTACCACCATCGGACCCTCCTCCTCGATGGCATGACTATACGTAGCGCCGCACTTTTATGCAAAGCCATGCGTGCCTACGCCGTGCGGGCCTACGCCGTGCGGGCCTACGCCGTGCGGTCCAGCGGGTGGCGGACCCAGACGTTCGGTTCCACGTACACCGCGTAGCCCTGTTCGAGCTCGCAGCGGACCGGGGCCAGGGCTCCGGGGACCCGGACCGGGCCCGTCGCGTCGAAGGGGAGCCCGGTCCAGTCCCGCCACTCCGCGAGGGAGCCGTTGATCGTCATCGACAGCGGGGCCACCGAGTCGATCACGGCACCCGCACGGACGTGGACCCGCAGCCAGGGGTCGTACGGGAGACCGTCCTCACGCGTGCGGTACGCGTACTCCTCGATCGGGGTGTCCGGTTCGGCCGGCTTGCCGCTGGGCCGCACCGGGGCCACCACCTCGGCGAACCCGCGGGCGCGGGCGTTCTCCCGCATCGCGGCCAGCATCAGCGCGGACAGGCCCTCGCCCTGCCGGTCGGTGGCGACTGTGATCTCGATGGCGCTCACCGTGTCGGGGGCGACCCCGAGCCGCAGGTCGGAGAAGGCCCACATGAGGACCTGGTCCCAGCCCCGGGTGGGCAGCACCCCGCCCCGGCCCCGCGCGTGCAGCGCGAAGGGCACGCTGTATCCGCGGGCGACCATCGCGTCGCCGTCCGTGGCGACCAGGACGTAGTCCGCCAGCTCCCGCTGCATCCACGGGTAGAGGAGGCAGGCGAGCGAGTCGTGCCGGGCGAATTCCAGCCAGGGATCCTTCATGTCCCCAAGCCGGTCGGCCAGTTCGGGACGCTGCGCGAGGGTGGTGATCTGTATGCCGTTCATGGCCGCAGGCTAGGGCGGGAAACCGGTGCGGCTCCACCCGTTTAGGCGGGCGCCTGGAGCGACAGGTGCCAGTGGCCCGGCCGGCCCGTCAGAGTGATCGTGGAGAGCGGGCGGACATCGACGTTCCAGTACGTCAGCGGGGCCGCCCTCAGCGCGTACACCAGGGCCGCCCGGACCACCGAGGGCTCCGCCACCGCCACGATCGCGGCCCCGTCGTCGTCCGGCCGGGTGTCCAGCCAGCCGCCGATGCGGGAGATGAAGGCGAGCAGGGATTCACCGCCGTGCGGGGCGCAGCAGGGGTCGGTGAGCCAGAGGTCCACCGCACCCGGCTCGCGCTCCGCCACCTCGGCCAGGGTCAGCCCGCGCCAGCGGCCCATGTCGCAGTCGCGCAGCGCCGGCTGGGCGAGCGGCGCGTACCCGAGGGCCTGCCCGGTGGCCCGGCTGCGCGGGCTGGGCGAGCAGTAGCGCAGCTCTGCGGCGCCCAGGGGGACAAGCCCGCGCGCGGCGGATTCGACCGCGCGCCAGCCCGCCCCGTCCAGCGGGCGGTCGTCGTCGAAGCGCTCGGCGAGCAGCGAGGAACCACGGGCTGCGGCGACGAGCGAAACCCGAACATTCATGCGGCGATGGTGGGCCGCGTGCCGCGCGGGGTCAAGCGTCCGGGGTCAGGCGTCCGGACCGGCGGTGTTGCCGGGCCCGCTGCCCGCTCCGCCGCCCGCCTCGCTTCCCACCGCGCTCCGCAGCCGCCGGACGGCCTCGTTCAGCTCCCCCGCGCCCGAAACCCCGGCGAAGCTGAGCCGTGCGTACGGACCCGGCGGTTCCGCGCAGAAGTACGGGCGGCCCGCCGCGATCGCGACCCCGGCGCGCAGGGCCGCCGCCGTGAAGGCCGCGTCGTCTCCGCCCTCGGCCAGCCGGGCCCACAGCTGGTATCCCCCCGAGGGCAGGTGCGGCAGCGTCAGCCCGGGCAGCTCCCGGCGCAGCGCGCCCGCGAGCACGTCCCGCCGGTGGCGCAGCTCGGCGGCGACGGCCCTCAGGTGGCGCGGCCAGGCGGGCGCGCCGACCAGCTCCAGGGCGGCTTCCTGGAGCGGCCGGGACACGAAGAAGGAATCCACGATCTGGATGGCCCGCAGCCGGTCCAGCACCGGGCCGCGGGCTGCGAGCGCGCCCACCCGCAGGCTGGGCGAGGTCACCTTGGTCAGGGACCGGACGTGCACGACCACCCCGTCGTGATCCTCGGCGGCCAGCGTCGGGGGCAGCGCACCGGCGTCGTCGTGGCCCAGGGCCCGGGCGTAGTCGTCCTCCACCACGAAGGCCCCGGCGGCCCGCGCGATCCGCAGCACCTCGGCCCGCCGCTCGGGAGCCAGCACCGCACCGGTCGGGTTCTGGAACAGCGGCTGGCATACGAACACCCGCGCCCCGGTGGCTTCGAAGGCGGCGGCCAGCAGCTCCGGCCGGACCCCCTCGGCATCCACCGGGACGGGCACCGGCCGGCATCCGGAGGCACGGGCGATGGCCAGCAGCCCGGGGTAGGTCGGGGACTCCACCAGGATCGGCGCCCCGGGCGGGGCCAGCGCCCGCAGGGCGGTGGTCAGTGCGCTCTGCCCGCCCGCGGTGACCAGCACGTCGGCGGCCGCCACTGCCCCGCCGATCTCCCGGGCGAACCAGTCGCGCAGCTCGGGCAGCCCCTCCATGGGCGGCCGGTCCCAGGCTCCGGGGCGCCGCCCGGCGCGGGCCAGCGCGGCGGACAGGGCCCGCTCGGGCTGGAGGGAGGGGTGGAGGTAGCCGCTGTTGAGTCCGATCACCCCGGAGGGCGGTGCGGCCAGGCAGGCCAGCACTCCGGAGGCGTCCACGGAGCGCGGCACCACCTCGGCCGTGCCCTCCGCGCTGAGGGCGACCTCCTGCCAGGAGGTGTCGCCGGGCGCGGGTTCCGCCGTGCGGGGCCGGGCGCGGAACACCCCGGCGCCGGGCCGGGTGACGACCAGCCCTTCGGCGGACAGCTGTGCGAGGGCGCGGGAGACGGTGACGGGGCTGACCCGGTAGCGCTCCACCAGGGCCCGGCTCGACGGGAGCTTTCCACCCACCGAGTAGCGGTTGAGCTCCGACCGCAGGGATTCTGCCAGTTCTGCCACACTGCTACGCTCATACATGACAGCACAGAATAGCGCTACTCACCCCGCCTCGATAGCGGTCGAGCATCCGGCCCCGCGGTCCGGCCGGGGCGCCGAGCGGGGCAGCGCCCCGGTCGGCCGGGGCGGCCTCGGCGGCCGGGCCACCGGCGGCACCACGCTCGCCGCGCTCGGCGTCATCGCCTTCTCGCTGACCTTCCCCGCCACCGCGTGGGGCCTGGAGAGCTTCGGCCCTTGGTCCTTCGTCGCCGTGCGCAGCGTCCTCGCGGCCCTGATCGCGGGCGGCTTCCTGCTGGCCGCCCGCGTGCCGCTGCCCGGCCGCGAGCACTGGGCGGGCCTCGCCGTCGTCGCCGCCGGCGTGGTCGTCGGCTTCCCGCTGCTCACCACCCTGGCGCTGACCACCTCCACCACCTCGCACGCCGCCGTCGTCGTCGGCCTGCTCCCGCTCACCACGGCCGCCGTGTCCGCGCTGCGCACCGGCGCCCGCCCCTCGCACCGGTTCTGGGGCGCGGCCGTCGCCGGAGCCGCCGTCGTACTCGGCTTCACCCTGACCCAGAGCGGCGGCGCCCTCTCGGCCGGGGACGGCTTCCTCTTCGGGGCCCTGCTGGTCTGCGCGGCCGGGTACACCGAGGGCGGGCGTCTGGCCCGCGTACTGCCCGGCTGGCAGGTCATCGGCTGGGCCCTGGTGCTGTGCCTGCCGCTCAGCCTGGCCGGCTCCGCGCTGGGGCTCGCGTACGAGCCGGTGCACCTGACCGGGCACGGGCTGGCCGGTCTGGCCTGGGCGGCCGCCGGCTCCACCTTCCTCGGCCTGTACGTCTGGTACCGAGGCATGGCGGAGATCGGCGCGCCGCGGGCCAGCCAGCTCCAGCTCGCCCAGCCGCTGCTGACCCTGGTCTGGTCGGTGGCGCTGCTCGGCGAGCAGCTCTCCCCCGCCGCCCCGGCCGCCGCCTGCGCGGTCCTGGTCTGCATTGCCGTCACCCAGCGGGCTTAATCCCCACAAACCGCCGTAAAATGCTGTCACCGGATCCAGACCGCCTCCGAGGAGGTCAGTAATGCGCGCGACCGAGGGCGACCAGCTGGTGCAGCACGGCAGGATCGTGGGGCAGCACGACAAGGTCGGTGAAATCACTCAGGTACTCGGCGAGAACGGCACCCCTCCGTACCGGGTCCGTTTCGCGGACGGCCACGAGGCAGTCATGTCCCCGGGCCCCGACTGCGTCGTAAAGCATCCGAAGGAGCCCACCCACTGACTCAACGCGGCGGCACGGCCGTCGGGTAATGGTCGGCAACGACCCTGGCCATCGCTCCATTGGGGTCCGCGACCACCTGCTTCGCCGAGAAGTAGACGTGGCCGCGGACCTCGGGGTATCCGCGGGCGAACGTCAGGTGCCGGGACAGCTCTGCGGGATCGCGCCACGCCGCGGTGGAGCTGGCCGCGTCGCATCGGTACAGCGCCTCGCCCACGTACAGCGCCACGCCGGTGCCGGCGACGGTCCGCGCCCACCACGGCACGATCTTCGCGTAGTCGGCGGTCGGGTGGCCGATGTGCCAGTACGCCTGCGGCACGATGTAGTCGATCCAGCCCTCCTTGACCCACTTGCGGGTGTCCGCGTAGAGGTCGTCGTACGTTTCGACGCCCGCCTGCGTGGGCGAACCCAGCGGGTCCGTCGCACTGTTGCGCCAGACCGCGAAGGGGCTGATGCCGAAGCGTGCGGCCGGGCGGATCACGCTCAGCCGCTCCGACATCTCGCGGACCAGGGTGTCGGTGTTGCCGCGGCGCCAGTCCGCGCGGGAGGCGAAGGCGCCGCCGTGGCGCGCGTACGCGTCGTCGTCGTCGAAGTACTGCCCCTCGGCGGGGTACGGGTAGAAGTAGTCGTCCCAGTGCACGCCGTCCACCTCGTAGCGGGAGACGGCGTCGAGCATGGCCTCCTGCACGAAGGCGCGCACCTCGGGCAGGCCCGGGTTGTAGTACAGCTTGCCGTTGTACGGGACCACCCAGTCGGGGTTGCGCCGGGCTGGATGCTCCGGAACCAGGCGCTCGGGGTCGGTGTGGTTGGCCACCCGGTACGGGTTGAACCAGGCGTGCAGTTCCAGCCCCCGGGCATGCGCTTCGGCCACCGCGGTGCCGAGCGGGTCCCAGCCCGGATCCTCGCCCTGCTCCCCGGTCAGCCACTGCGACCAGGGCTCCCGGGCGCCGGGCCACATCGCGTCGGCGGCCGGCCGGACCTGGAGGATCACGGCGTTCAGGCGGCGGGCGACGGCGGTGTCGAGGAGGCCGGTCAGCTCGTCCCGCTGGCGCTTGGCGCCCAGTCCGCTCTTGGAGGGCCAGTCGACGTTCTCGACGGAGGCGATCCACATCGCGCGGAACTCGGCCGCGCTCTTCCCCCCGCCGCGCCCCCGCCCCGCCTGCGCCGCCCGCGCCGGTCCCGCCGTGCCCGTCGCACCCGTCGCGGCGAGCATCCCGGCGGCCCCCGCCAGCAGCCGCCGCCGCCCGATGTACGTCATGTGACGACTCCGTTCCGTTGAGTGACATTCTCCTGAGTCTGACAGCATGCCCGCCCCGGCCCCCCGGCAAGGTCAAGGGCGGGGGTAACGTCGTGGGGCGTGGCGGGCGCCGGAATGCAGTTACCACTGCGGAGTACGGGGGACCCGCCGACGGATGAGCAGCGAAAGGCACGAAGTGACTGACCTCCCTTCCGACATCACACGAGTCGGCGTAGTGGGCTGTGGCCAGATGGGTGCGGGCATCGCCGAGGTGTGCGCGCGCAGCGGCCTTGAGGTGAAGGTCGCCGAGACCACCGGCGAGGCCCTGGAGATCGGGCGCACCCGGCTGCACAACTCCCTGACGAAGGCCGCCGAACGCGGCAAGATCAGCGAGGAGGAGCGGGACGCCACCCTGGCCCGCCTCACCTTCACCACCGATCTCGGCGAGTTCGCGGACCGCGACCTCGTCATCGAGGCCGTCGTCGAGAACGAGCAGGTCAAGACGGAGATCTTCCAGGTCCTCGACCAGGTGATCACCCGCCCGGACGCGATCCTCGCCTCCAACACCTCCTCGATCCCGCTGGTCAAGCTGGCCGTCACGACGTCGCGGCCCGACCAGGTCATCGGCATCCACTTCTTCAACCCGGCCCCGGTGCAGCAGCTCGTCGAGCTGATCCCGGCGCTGACCACCAGCGAGGAGACCATCAAGCGCGCCGAGGCCCTGGTGGGGAAGGTCCTGGGCAAGCACGCGATCCGCGCCCAGGACCGGTCCGGCTTCGTCGTCAACGCGCTCCTGGTCCCGTACCTGCTGTCGGCGATCCGGATGTTCGAATCCGGCATCGCGAGCCGCGAGGACATCGACAACGGCATGGAGCTGGGCTGCGCCCACCCGATGGGCCCGCTCAAGCTCTCCGACCTGATCGGCCTGGACACGATCGCCTCGATCGCCGACTCGATGTACGCCGAGTACAAGGAACCCCTGTACGCCGCTCCGCCGCTGCTCCAGCGGATGGTCGACGCGGGCCGCCTCGGCCGCAAGACCGGCTCGGGCTTCTACCCGTACGGCTGAACCGCAGCCGGGGGTCAGCCGAGCCGCAGATGGTGCAGGAGCAGCAGCCCGGCCGCCATGTTGGCAGCCGGGACCTCGCCGCGCGCGATCATGTCCGGCACCAGTTTGAGCGGCACCCATTCGCGGCGCGAGGACTCGAAATCGTCCTCGGGGTGGCCGACGTACGTCGCCCCGTCCGCCCAGTAGAGGTGATGGCGGGCGTCGGTCAGCCCGTTGGCCGGCTCGACGGTCATCAGGTGGTGGAGGGGTCCGGGCCGCCAGCCCGACTCCTCCTCCATCTCCCGGGCCGCGGCGTCCGCGATGTCCTCACCGTCCTCGACCACGCCTGCGGGCAGCTCCCAGCCCCAGCTGTCGGTGATGAACCGGTGCCGCCACAGCAGCAGCACCTCGTTGGCCCCGTTGACCGCCGTGGCGACGGCGACCGGCCGCAGCCGGATCACGAAGTGGTCCAGGTGCCGGCCGTCGGGGAGTTCCACGTCGGCGAGATTCACATCGAACCAGCGGTTCTTGTACACGGTCTGCTCACTCAGGTTCGTCCACTGCACGGCAGCGCCACCTTCCGATCGAGTTGGTGGCAACATGGCAGCAGTTCACGCCCTCACAGGGGAACGCGCAGCGCCCCGTCGATGAGCAGCGCCGTCTCCTCCGCGCCGGAACATCCGCTGGTCAGCAGCTGTTCGCGGACCGCCCGCAGCCGGTCGCGCAGCCGGAGCGACTCCATCCCCTTGGCCCGCTCGGCCATCTCGGCGGCCGCAGCCACCGCCCGGTCCGCCTCGCCCTGGCGCAGCTGGATCTCGCACAGCATCGCCAGCCGGTGGACCCGCCCGCGGTCGTGCGCCGGCGTCCCCACCGCGGCGGTCGCCTGCTCGTGGGCGGCGTGGAGATCACCGAGGCTGAGCAGCGCCTCCGCCACCTGTACGTTGACCAGACCGGGCTGTACGTACCCCGTCTCGTCCGGCTCCGTACCGGGCCGGATCCGCTCGGCGGCCGCCTCGGCGTGCCGGATGCAGGTCAACGCGGCGGCGGTGTCCCCGAGTTGGGCGTAAGCCTTGGCCTGCATCGCATACAGGTCGGCGGCCAGGGCCGGGGTGGTGTGCCGGCCCGCGGCGCGCAGCGCGGCCTCGGCGAAGGCGACGGCCTGGCGGTACTCCCGCAGGTGCAGGGACTGGTTGACGATCAACGCGATGACGTAGGCGCCGAGCCCCCGGTCCCCGCTCGCCTTGGCAAGACGCAGCGCCTGGTGGAAGTACCGCTGGGCGAGCCCGTGGGCGTCCGAGTCGTACGCGCAGATCCCGGCCACCGCCACGAGGGACCCGGTCGCCCGGTGCAGCTGGCGGCCGAGCCCGTCGGGGTAGCTCCCGCGCAGCATGGGCGCGGTCTCGCTGCCGAGGAAGCGGACGATCCGGGCCCGGGTGGCCACCCCGCCGGCCCGGCGGTACATCAGCTCGTAGTGCGCCCGCGCAGCCCGGAGGATCTCGATGTGCTCCGGGCCGATCCGGTTCGGCCCGTCGCGGGAGACGTCGGCGTCCTCGGGCGGGTTCTCCCACTCCCAGACCGGGATCACGGCGGGCGTGCCGGTGACGGCCTCGGCGGCGAGCAGCTGGAACCGGCTCTGCTCGTCGGACCGCCACAGGGCGGCGGCCCGGTCGACGAAGCCGCTGAGCGGGGAGCCGTGCGAGGCCACCGGCTGGCCCGGCACGCCGAACCCGACGTCGTCCAGCGACACCGGGCGCCGCAGCCGGCCGCCGAGCACCTCGCAGATCAGGTCCGGCACCTGGCCGCGCGGCCGCTGCCCCTTCAACCACCGGGTGACGGCGGTGTGTTCGTAGCGCAGCGCGAGACCGCGGGACCGGCCCGCCTGGTTCACGTGCGCCGCCAGTCCGGCGTGGGACATGCCCGCCTCGGCGAGGAGGGCGTCGAGCAGGGCATTGGGCTGCATGGGCCCCTCCAAGGGCTCTTCGGTCTCAGGCTAGTGGGTGCACGGTTCACACGGGGTGTGAACCGTGTACGCGCATAAATGCGATACGCACCCTGCCGCAAGGGGCCCTGGGGGCGGTTCACTTAAGAGCCTCGCCAAGAGGCGGCTCGGGTCGTCGGCTCCCCCTCGTACAGTGCGACGACCCGTCACCGCGCCGCCCGTCTGCTGTCTGCCCGACACTCCATGGCAGGCGGGCGGCGCGCTCCGGCTCCGCCGGCGCCCGGTTGGTCGCCGGGCCCGGCAGGGGCTGGGGGCACCTCCCAGCGGTAGCTGGGGGAGGCGGAACGCGCGCCGGGCCCTCCCACCGGGCCCGGTGTGCGGTTCCGGCTCAGGAGCGGTGGCCGCTGCGGTCGCTGCGCAGCACCAGCAGGGCCCCGTCGTCGGCGAGTTGCCCGCCGGTGTGCCGCAGCAGCGCGGCGTGCACGCCCGCGACCGGCCGCGCGGGCGTGTCCGCAGGCCGCTCTGCGAGCACGCTGGCCGGCAACGGGAACGCCGCGCCGCTCGCCGGGCCGGGCCCGAGCCGCCCGTGGGTGGGCAGCTCCCAGGACACCGCGGCGGCGCCCCGTGCGAGGACGCACACCCGGCGTACCCGAGGCATCTCCCCGCGCGTGATCACCGTTTCCGGCCCTCCCTCGGCCGCGACGATTGTGCCGACCGCCCGGATCCGCCGACGGGGGTCACCGGCCTTCCCACCCGAACGGGTGAGGGGCGTACCCGGTTTTCCGGATACGCCCCTCACAGGCCTTGCCGCAAGGCTGCGGCCACGCGCTTACGCGCCGCGCAGCACCGCGCCCGTGCGCTCGGCGGCCAGCGCCACCGCCGCGTCGCGGGCGGCCGTCGACTCCTCGGCGGTCAGCGTGCGGTCGGCCGCACGGAAGCGCAGCGCGTACGCCAGGGACTTCTTGCCCTCGCCGACCTGCTCACCGGTGAACACGTCGAACAGCCGCAGGGACTCCAGCAGCTCGCCGGCGCCCTTGCGCAGCGCGGCCTCCACCGCGGCCGCCGGGACCGAGGCGTCCACGATCAGCGCGACGTCCTGGGTCGCCACCGGGAAGGTGGAGATCCTGGGCGCCTGCAGGGCCTCGCCGCCGGCCGCCGCGAGGCGGTCCAGGTCGAGCTCCATGGCGCTGGTACGGGCCGGCAGGCCCATCGCCTTGACGACGCGCGGGTGCAGCTCACCGGCGTGGCCGATGACCGTCTCCACCCCGTTCAGGGTGACGATCAGCTCGGCGCACCGGCCCGGGTGCCACGGACCGTACTGGCCCTGGCGCACGACGAGCTCCACGCCGGCCTCGGCGGCCAGCGAGCGAGCGGCCTGGACCGCGTCCGCCCAGTCGGCCGGGCGGCCCTTGCCCCACCAGCCGGCCTGCTCGCGCGCACCGGCCAGCACGACCGCGGCGTACCGCGGCTGAGCCGGCAGGGCGGCGTTCAGCGTGGCGATCTCCTCGGCCGTGGGACGCCGGTCGACGGGCAGCCGGACGGCGACGCCCGGCTGCGGGCCGGCCCGGAAGACCGAACCCGTCTCGAAGAGGGCGAGGTCGTGGCTGCCCCGGCTGTCGTTGCGGCGCAGCGCGCCCAGCAGGCCCGGCAGCAGCGTGGTGCGCAGCGCCGGCTCCTCGTCGGAGAGCGGGTTGACCAGCTTGACGACCTGGCGGGCGGCGTCGTGCGCGGGCAGCTGGAGCTGGTCGAAGACGCCCTCGCCCACGAACGGGTAGCTGAGCGCCTCGACGTAGCCCGCGCCGGCCAGCGCGCGGCCGACCCGGCGGTGCAGCTGCTGCCGGGCGGTCAGACCGCGGCCGGAGGGCAGCTGGGGCAGGGTCGACGGCAGGTTGCCGTAGCCCTCCAGCCGGATGACCTCTTCGGCGAGGTCGTTGGGCTCGGCGAGGTCGGGCCGCCACGACGGGACGGTCACGACGAGCTCGTCCTGGCCGTAGACGTCGCAGCCGACCTCCTGGAGGCGGCGGACGACGGTCTCGCGCCCGTAGTCCATGCCCGCGACCCGGTCCGGGTGGTCCGCGCCCATCGCGATGGTGCGCGGGGCGCCCGGGGCGGCGAGCTCGGTGACGCCGGCCTCGGCGGTGCCGCCCGCGAGCAGCACGAGCAGGTCGACGGTCCGCTGCGCGGCCGCGGAGGCGGCCTGCGGGTCGACGCCCCGTTCGAAGCGCTTGGAGGACTCGGAGGCGAGCTTGTGGCGGCGGGCGCTGCGCGAGATCGTCAGGGCGTCGAAGTGCGCGGCCTCGATCACGACGTCCGTGGTGCCCGAGACGATGCCGGTCTCGGGGTCGGTCACGGAGTCGGCGATCTCGGTGTTGGCACCGCCCATGACACCGGCGAGGCCGATCGGCCCCCTGTTGTCGGTGATCACCAGGTCCTCGGCGTCGAGCGTGCGCTTGACCCCGTCGAGGGTGGTGAACTTCTCGCCCTGCTCGGCCCGGCGCACGCCGATGGCGCCGTCCAGGCGGGTGCGGTCGTACGCGTGCAGCGGCTGGCCGAGTTCGAGCATCACGTAGTTGGTGACGTCGACGGCGAGCGAGATCGGGCGCATGCCGGCCTTCTGCAGGCGCCGCGTGAGCCAGATCGGGGACTTCGCCTCGGGGTCGAGGCCGGTCACCGTACGGGCGGTGAAGCGGTCGCAGCCGGCCGGGTCGTCGATCTTGACCAGGTAGCCGTACGAGTTCGGCGCGGGCACGTCGAGCAGCGCCGGGTCGCGCAGCGGCAGGCCGTACGCGGTGGCCGTCTCGCGGGCCACGCCGCGCATCGACAGGCAGTAGCCGCGGTCCGGGGTGACGGCGATGTCGAGTACCTCGTCGACGAGCTGGAGGAGCTCGATCGCGTCGGAGCCGACCTCGTGCTCCGGGGGGAGCACGATGATGCCGTGGGTGCCGTCGTCGCCCATGCCGAGCTCTTCGCCCGAGCAGATCATGCCGTGCGAGGTCCGGCCGTACGTCTTGCGCGAGGCGATCGCGAAGTCGCCGGGCAGCACCGCGCCGGGGAGGACCACGACGACCTTGTCGCCGACGGAGAAGTTCCGGGCGCCGCAGACGATCTCCTGCGGTTCGCCGGTTCCGTTGGCCTGGCCGACGTCGACCGTGCAGAAACGGATCGGCTTGCGGAAGCCCTCAAGCTCCTCGATGGTCAGCACCTGGCCGACGACCAGAGGGCCCTTGAGGCCCGCGCCGAGCTGCTCGACGGTCTCGACCTCAAGACCGGCGTCGATGAGCTTGGCCTGTACGTCACGACCGGTTTCGCCGGCAGGCAGGTCGACGTACTCCCGCAGCCAAGAAAGCGGGACCCGCATCAGATCTCCATCCCGAACGGCCGGGTGAACCGGACGTCACCCTCGACCATGTCTCGCATGTCTTCGACGTTGTGGCGGAACATCAGCATCCGCTCGATGCCGAACCCGAAGGCGAACCCGCTGTACTTCTCGGGGTCCACACCGCAGGCGACGAGCACCTTGGGGTTGACCATTCCGCAGCCGCCGAGCTCGATCCAGCCCTCGCTGGAGCAGGTGCGGCACGGGCGGTCGGGGTTGCCCACCGACTCGCCGCGGCACACGTAGCACTGCATGTCCATCTCGGCGGACGGCTCGGTGAACGGGAAGAAGTTCGGGCGCAGGCGGGTGGTCATGTCCTTGCCGAAGAGCGCCTGGACCATGTGGTCCAGGGTGCCCTTGAGGTCGGCCATGGTCAGGCCCTCGTCGACGGCGAGCAGCTCGACCTGGTGGAAGACCGGGGTGTGCGTCGCGTCGAGCTCGTCGGTGCGGAACACCCGGCCCGGGCACACCACGTAGACGGGCGGTTCCCGGTCGAGCAGGGAGCGCGCCTGCACCGGGGAGGTGTGGGTGCGCAGCACGACGCCGGACTCGTCGCCCTCGGTGCCTTCCGGCCCCCGGACGAAGAAGGTGTCCTGCATCTGGCGCGCCGGGTGGTCGGGCGTGAAGTTGAGGGCGTCGAAGTTGAACCACTCCGCCTCGACCTCGGGGCCCTCGGCCACCTCGTAGCCCATGGCCGTGAAGATGTCCGCGATGCGGTCCATCAGCGTGGTCAGGGGGTGCCGGGCACCGGCGGGGACGCGGTCGTAGGGCAGCGTGACGTCCACCGCCTCCTCGACCAGCACCCGCTCGTCGCGCTCGGCTTCGAGCTCGACCGTGCGGGCCCCGAAGGCCTTGTTCACGGCGCCGCGGGCCTGGCCCACGCGCTTGCCCGCCTCGGCCTTGGCCTGGGGCGGCA
The DNA here is from genome assembly GCF_040302565.1 of Streptomyces sp. NPDC097981. Taxonomy (NCBI): domain Bacteria; kingdom Bacillati; phylum Actinomycetota; class Actinomycetes; order Kitasatosporales; family Streptomycetaceae; genus Streptomyces; species Streptomyces sp. NPDC097981. The sequence continues at coordinate 133,561 of NZ_JBEORW010000018.1, read as the reverse complement.
GGGCGCCGATCTCGCGGTTGGCGAGCGCCAGGGGCGAGCGGTCGCCCATGTGCGCGGTCTTCGCCTCGCGCAGCGCGTCGAGGTCGCCGGCGGCCGCGAAGGCGGCGAGCGCCTCGTCCCGCATGCGCTCGATCTCTTCCGGTTTCAGTGCCTCGACCTCGACAGGGTCGTACGACTTGTTCGGTGCCGACATCTCTTCCCGTACTTCCGATGGCTGGCTGGTGGGTACCCGCGACTCGATCGACCGATTCGGACAAGGACCCAAAGGTGCCAAAGGACGAGTCTAAAGGTCGCTGGGGGTGAAGGAGCCCGTGGGCCGCCTGGCGAGACGCTCCGCAGCTACTGCGTGAGGTAGGCCGGGGCGCCCACGGGCAGGATAAATCGGAACTCGGCGCCGCCGCCGGGGCCGCGGCCGACCGTGATGGTGCCGCCGTGGGCCTCCACGATGCCCTTGACGATGTACAGGCCCAGGCCGGTGCCGCCGCGCTTGCTGCCCCGCCAGAAGCGGGTGAAGACGCGGCCCATCGACTCCTCGGGGATCCCGGGGCCCTCATCGGTCACGGTGACGGCGGTTCCCTTCTCGGTCTTGCCCGCGGCATTGGTCAGGCTGGTCGGCGATACGTCGATGGTGACCGTTCCCTCGCCGTGCCGCACCGCATTTTCGAGGAGGTTGCCGAGGATCTGGTCGATCTTGTCCGGATCGGCCCACAGATCGGGGAGCGACCGGCTGACCCGTACGAGGAACCGGTCGGGTGCCTGGCCGTTCGCGGTGAGCGCCTGGACGTGGCGGCCCACGGCGGTGGCGATGTCCACCGGCTGGCGGCGCACCTCCAGGCGGCCCGAGTCGATGCGGGAGATGTCGAGGAGCTCGGCGATCAGCCGGGTGACGCGGTTGGCGTCGGCGTCGACGGTCTCCAGCATGAGCCGCTTCTGGTCGTCGGTGAACCGCTCCCACTTGGCGAGCAGGGTCGCGGTGAACCCCTTGACGGAGGTCAGCGGCGAACGCAGCTCGTGCGCGACGGTGGCGATCAGCTCGGCGTGGCTGCGCTCCGTGCGGCGGCGGGCCTCGGTACCGCGCAGGGTGACGACGAGGCGGCTCAGCGGGCCGGTGGGGTGTGTGCGCACGTACCGGGCGGAGACCAGCACCTCGCGCCCGCCCGGCAGCAGGAGATTGCGCTCGGGCTGGCCGCGCCGGGTGGCGAGGCCCCCGTACGGGTCGGTCAGCGCCCACCAGCGGCGGCCGTCGAGGTCCTCCAGCGGCAGCGCGCGCTCGATGCGTGCGCCGAGCGCCTCGCCGGGGGCGATCGCGGTGATCCGCGCGGCGGCGGAGTTGAAGCAGATGACCCGGCCGGTGTGGTCGGCGACGACGAGCCCGTCGGGAAGGTCGTCGGGGTGGATCCCGGCCGTGGTGAACCCGGTGAGGTCGCAGGGCTCGGGTGCGGCCGGTCCGGAGCGGCCCGTGCCCTGCGGGGGCACGGCCGCCAGGGACGGCGTTCCGGACGCCTTCACGGCCCCTGGCGAGCTGTTCGTACCGACGGTCATGTCCCCGTACCCCACATCTCCGGGTAGCGCAGTGGGCCCCCCGGGCCGCCACATTACTAGCTGGGGGTCACGGAGCGGCACCCTCCGGGAGCCCGCTGTGCACGCGCGGACGCGTAGAGGCACACCGCGGCGGCCGTGGCGAGGTTCAGGCTCTCGGCCTTGCCGTGGATCGGGACGCGTACGACGGCGTCCGCGAGCGCCCGGGTCTCCTCGGGCAGGCCCCACGCCTCGTTGCCGAAGACCCAGGCCGAGGGGCCGCCCATGGTGCCCGCGTCGAGCTCGGCGTCCAGGTCGTCCTCGCCGGCCCCGTCGGCGGCGAGGATCCGCACGCCGGCCGCCCGCAGCCCCTCGACGGCCTGCTCCACGGGGACTCCGACCGCCACGGGAAGGTGGAAGAGGGAGCCCACGGAGGCCCGTACGGACTTCGGGTTGTACAGGTCGACGGATGCGTCGGTCAGCACGACCGCGTCCGCTCCGGCGGCGTCCGCGCAGCGCAGCACCGTGCCGGCGTTCCCGGGGTCGCGGACGTGGGCGAGGACGGCGACGAGCTTGGGCCCGGCCTTGAGGATCTCCTCGAAGGGCGAGTCGAGGAAGTGGCAGACGCCGACGAGCCCCTGCGGCGTGACGGTCTGCGAGACCTCGGCGAGCACCTCGTCGGAGGCGTAGTGGACGCGCGCGCCCGCGGCCAGCGCGGCATCGATGATCCCGGTGTGGCGCTCGGCGGCCTCGACGGTCGCGAACAGCTCGATCAGGGTCGACGCGCCCCCGGCGCCGCGGTGCTCGACGGCCTCACGGACGGCCTGCGGGCCCTCGGCGATGAACCGGCGCTCCTTGGTGCGGAAGTTGCGCCGCGCCAGTCGCCTGGCGGCGGCCACCCGCGGGGATCGGGGGGAGATCAGCTCGGCGGGGGCGGGGGTACCCATGGGCGGTCGGCTCGCTTCCGTACGTACTGCGGGTCGAAACAGGTGGATCGGCTACAACGCACCGGACCCGCAGGCACAGGGCCTGCGGGTCCGGGCTGAAGCCTGTGAGGGCTCGGCTGGCGCTCAGCGTGGTGCTCAGGCGGCGGCCGGGGCCTTCGGGGCGTTCACGTCGGCCGGAAGCGCCTTCTGCGCAACCTCGACCAGCGCGGCGAAAGCGTTGGCGTCGTTGACGGCCAGCTCCGCGAGGATCTTGCGGTCCACCTCGACGTTGGCGGCCTTCAGACCCTGGATGAGGCGGTTGTACGTCATGCCGTTCTGGCGGGCAGCGGCGTTGATGCGCTGGATCCACAGCTGACGGAAGTCGCCCTTGCGCTTCTTGCGGTCGTTGAAGTTGTAGACCAGCGAGTGGGTGACCTGCTCCTTGGCCTTGCGGTACAGGCGCGAACGCTGACCGCGGTAGCCGGAGGCCGCCTCGAGGATCGCCCGGCGCTTCTTGTGGGCGTTTACCGCCCGCTTGACGCGTGCCACTTTTTAACTCCTTGTAGCGGGGCCGTGGGTGTCTTCACACGGCCCGAATTCGATGGGGTCCCGGTCTTGACGTCCCGCTCCCTCCAGAGGGAGCGGAGGACGTCACTTGCCGAGAAGCTTCTTGATCTTCGCGGCGTCGCCGGGGGCCATCTCCGCGTTGCCGGTGAGGCGGCGGGTCAGACGGGACGACTTGTGCTCGAGCAGGTGGCGCTTACCGGCGCGCTCACGGAGCACCTTGCCGGAGCCGGTGATCTTGAAGCGCTTCTTGGTACCGCTGTGCGTCTTGTTCTTCGGCATAGCGCCGTTATCTCCTCGTCGGTGGCGCCCCCGCCGGTCCGGTGGAGGACCGGCGCCCGGGAGCGTCATGTTGTGTCGGTGATCCGAGACAGGCTGCCTCGGAATCAGGCCTCGGCCGGCGCCTCGGGAGAGGCGTCCGCGGCGGCCTCGGCAGAGGCGACCTCGGGGTTCTCCTCGACGGGGGCTTCCTTGACGGGAGCCTCGTCGGCGGCGACACCCTGGCGCTCGGCCTTACGGGCGGCCTGCGCCTCGCGGGCTTCGGCCATCGCCTCGGTCTTCTTCTTGTGCGGACCGAGGACCATGATCATGTTGCGGCCGTCCTGCTTCGGGTTCGACTCGATGAACCCGAGGTCCTCGACGTCCGAAGCGAGACGCTGCAGCAGTCGGTAGCCGAGTTCCGGCCGGGACTGCTCGCGACCACGGAACATGATCGTGATCTTGACCTTGTCGCCCTGCTTGAGGAACCGAACGACGTGACCCTTCTTGGTGTCATAGTCGTGCGGGTCGATCTTCGGCCGGAGCTTCATTTCCTTGATGACCGTGTGCGCCTGGTTCTTGCGCGCCTCACGGGCCTTCATGGCCGACTCGTACTTGAACTTGCCGTAGTCCATGAGCTTGCAGACCGGCGGGCGTGCAGACGCCGCGACCTCGACCAGGTCCAGGTCGTACTCCTGCGCGAGCTCAAGCGCCTTCGCAAGCGGGACGATGCCCACCTGTTCGCCGCTGGGACCGACGAGTCGCACCTCAGGGACACGAATCCGATCGTTGATGCGGGGCTCGGTGCTGATGGATCCTCCTCGGTAGCACCACACGGCTGTCTGGCAGACAGCCGCTGACGTCATATGTCGTCAGACCAACCGCGGCGGAACATGAAAAATGCCCCGCCGGGCACAGGCAGGGGCTCCAAAACAACCGGAGCACCGCCGCGTGCGATCGCGGGGCGCAGACTCGGGCAGCTTTCCATCGTCCGTACGGAACGATGGATGCCGCCTGACCGGTGACCCGCCTCCCCGGAGGGTGGTCGGGTGGGAGAGCGGAGCCTCCACTTGTGGGCCGGGGACATAAGTCTCCGGCCGGTCGTCAGCTCAATATAGCATTCCGCGCCGGGGCCGCTCACCCGGCGGCCGCGCCACCGGGTGCCGGTCGGCGGCCCGCACGGCCCGGCTTATCGTGTGAGGCATGACTGACGCGACCCCCACCCCCGCCACCGAGGCCGGCAGCACGCCGGACGCTCCCGACTACGACGCCATGACCCGCGACATCGCGGACGTGCCCGCCGTCGAGGTGATCACCACGGTGGCCGTGCACCTGCTGAGCGCCGCGGCGGTCAACCTGGGCCTGGACAAGCCGGACTCCGAGCACAAGGACCTGGACGAGGCCCGCAAGCTGATCACGGCCCTCGCCGGCCTGGTCACGGCGAGCGCCACCGAGATCAGCTCCTTCCACGCGGCCCCGCTGCGCGACGGCCTGAAGTCGCTCCAGCTCGCCTTCCGCGAGGCCTCGATCGTGCCGGACGAGCCGGGCCAGGGTCCGGGCGAGAAGTTCACGGGTCCGGTCTTCGGCTGAGCCGGCCGGCGCACGGAGGCGAGGAACACGAGGTACGCGGAAGGGCCGGGGCATCGCCCCGGCCCTTCCGCGTACCCCTGTGCCCCTCAGCGCGTGAAGAGCGGCTCGCCGGACGGGGCCGGGGCCTCCTCCGGGAGCAGTGCCAGGTCCAGCCCGTGCACCAGGCGGGCCCGCAGGGTCTCGTCGGCGGCCAGGGCCTCGGCGACGCGGCGCGCCGCGGCGGGCGCCTGCGCGCCGGCGGCCAGGACGATCGCCAGTGTGCCGTCGGCGTCCGCCCCGCCGGGGCCCAGGTGGGCGCGGAGCACGGCCGGCTCGGCGGACACGGCGGCCCGCACGGCCTCCCGCACCGCGGGGTCGGCCAGCGGGCCGGCATCGGTGCGGCCCTCGGCCAGCGCGAGCAGTGCGGGGCCGGTGAGCTGGTAGGCGACGGGGCCGGCCAGGTCGAGGACCACGGTGTCGGCCTTCTCGTGCGCGGCGGCCTGCAGGGCCTGGTGCAGCGGGACGGCCACCGGCCGGGCCGCCGGGTCCCAGAGCGCCAGCGAGGCGATCGAGGTGAACGCGGGCAGCGCCCGCCGGTCACCCGCCCGCAGGGTCGGGACGGCCATGTCGCTGGTCTTCTCCCGCTTGAGGCCGGTCTCCGGGTCGGTCTCGACCTCGCCGAGGACGGCGACGACCGGGACCAGCAGGCGGGCCCCCTTGAGCGCGGCCAGCACCTCCGGTTCCTTGGCCCGGTCCGTGGACCAGGCGGCGAGGGCCGCGCTCAGCCGGGGGTCGGCGGAGCCGTCGTCGTCGGAGAAGCCGGGGTCGGGAATGCTTTTGTTCGCCACAGTTACCCGACCCTATCCCGATCCCGCCGTGCGCCTCGCGGGCGCCGGGCCAGTACGGCGGCCAGCGCGAGCAGCGCGGCCCCGACGGCCGCGGCCGCGGGGGCGCCGAGGCGGGCGCCCCGCTCGGCCGGGCGGACCGGCTCGGGGCCGGGGCCGAAGTACGGCTGCCCGGCCGCGACGGGTGCGGGGACCGCCGGCTGGGGGCGCAGCGTGCCGGCGACCTGGAGGGCGGCGACGGGGTCCACCAGTCCGTGTCCGCGGGAGTCGTCGCGGCCACCGGGCGGGGCGTCGGAGGCGGTGTCCTCCAGCAGCCTCTTGATCTGGGCCGGGGACAGGTCCGGGTGGGCGGCCTTGACGAGGGCCACGGCGCCGGAGACGAAGGCCGAGGCGGCGCTGGTGCCCCAGCCCTCGTAGTAGGAGCGGTCGGGGTCGGCGATGACGATGTCGACCCCGGGGGCGCTGACGGTGGCGTACCAGCTGCGGGTGGAGAAGGCGGCCTTCTTGCCGGCGCGGTCGACGGCGGCGACGGCGATGACCCCGGGGTAGGCGGCCGGGTAGGAGGCATGGTCGCCCTGCCGGCCGCCGTTGCCCGCGGAGGCGACGACGACCACGCCCTTGGCGAGGGCGTACTGGACGGCCTCGTCCTCGGCGGCCTCGTGGTGGGCGGAGTCGCTGTCGTCGCCGAGGGAGAGGTTGATCACGTCGGCGCCGTGGTCGGCGGCCCAGCGGATGCCCTCGGCGAGGGCGCCGCCCTTGCTCTCGCGGGCCTTGGCCCGGCCGGGGTCGCCCTCTTCGAGGATCACGCGGACGGGGAGGATCCGTGCCTGCGGGGCGACACCGAGGACCCCTTGGCGGCGGTCGGGGCCGTGGCCGTGCCCGGCGATGATCCCGGCCATGGCGGTGCCGTGCCGGGCCCAGGCGCGGTCGCCGCGGCCGGCGCCCATGCCGATCAGGTCGGCGCCGTCGAGGATTTGGCCGGCCAGGTCGGGGTGGGTCGCGTCGACCCCGGTGTCGAGGACGGCGACGGTGACCCCGTCCCCCTGGGTGGTGCCCCAGGCCTCCTCGGCGCGCAGGGCCGTGAGGCCCCACTGGCGGTCGCGGATGGGGTCGGCGGCGGCGGGGGGCGTGCCGGCTCCGACGAGGAGCGCGCCGAGTACGAGGGCCGCGGCGGCCCGGGACCGGCTCACCGGCCGGCGCCCGACGGGGCGTCCGGCGCGGCGAGGGTGTGTACGGATCGCGCCATCCGGTCGGCGACGGCCTTGGCCTCGTGGCCGAGGCCCGCCTGTGCGACGGCCCCGGTGGCGTCCTTGCGCATCGTGTCCTCGGCCGGGCGGGGGGCGTCCAGCAGGCGGCCGTCGGTGAACGCGGAGACGGTGTAGACGACGACGGGGGCCCCGGGAATCACGGACGCGGTCCACGCGGCGCGCTGGCTGTCGGCGAAGCCGTAGCCGGGCGGGGCGGGCAGGTGTCCCCGCAGGGCTTCCATCGCCGGGGCGCCGGCGGGGGTGAAGACCATGCCGACGGTGACGAGGGAGCTGCGGGTGGCGTCGGTGTAGGTGGCGCGCAGGACCCGGGTGCAGCCGGTGGCGGCGAGGGCCGCCTGCCAGTCGGGGGCGAGTGCGGGCCTGCAGTCGGTGTCGGGGGCGAGTGCGACGCGGGTCCAGGTGCGGTCGGCGCCGCCGGGGCCGGCGTCGGCTCCGTCCAGGACGGGCGGGAAGAGGGTGTCGACGGGGGTCGCGCGCCAGAGCGAGCCGGCCTGGCGGTAGGCGGCGCCGGCGGCCAAGGGGCGGTGGGCGGCGCGCTGTTCGGCCCAGCCGCTGACGCCGGCTCCGCCGACGAGGCCGACTCCGAGCAGGGCGCACAGCGCGGCGGCCGCGGGCCGTGCGGACCCGCGGCGGGCCGGTACGGATTCGGGCGCGGGCTCGGCCGGGACCGCGGTCTGCGGTGTCGACGTGGTCATCCGGTGGCTCCGCCCCCCGTTCCGTACGGCTGCCTCCCCGTACTCTACGCGGCCCCCACCCCACCGATCCCGGGCCGGCCCGACCCCGCCCGCGTCCCGGACACGGGGCAGGGCGCCGCACCGGCACACCGGCGCACGCCTCCACCGCCGAGCCCGCACCGACCCGCCCCTGCCCGCGCCCCCGGACACGGGGCAGGGCGCCGCGCAGCGGCGACCGCATCCGACGGCAGCCCTCTACCCACCGGTACGGCCGTCTGGCAGGCTGCCGCCCATGAATCTTCCCGCCGGTGGAGACAGGGCCCGGTACGACCGGGCCACCGCGCATCTCGACGCGCCCCTGGCCATCGTCGATCTCGCCGCGTTCGACGCCAACGCCGACGGCCTCGTCCACCGGGCCGGCGGCAAGCCGATCCGCGTCGCCAGCAAGTCCGTCCGCTGCCGTGCGCTCCTCGAACGGGTCCTGGCCCGGCCCGGGTTCGCCGGGATCATGTCGTACACGCTCGCCGAGTCGGTCTGGCTGGCCAGGTCGGGGTTCGAGGACGTGCTGCTGGCCTATCCCTCGGCCGACCGCGCCGGGTTCGCGGAGCTCGCGGGCGACCCCAAGCTGGCCGCGGCCGTCACCGTCATGGTCGACGACCCGGCGCAGCTGGAGCTGATCGACCGCTCCCGGGACGCCGGCGGCGACGGCAGCGGCACGCACGAGATCCGCGTCTGCCTCGAACTCGACACCGCGCTGCACCTGTTCGGCGGCCGGGTCCGCGTCGGCGCCCGGCGTTCGCCGCTGCGCGAGCCGGAGCAGCTCGCCGAGCTCGCCGGCGCGGTCACCGCCCGGCCCGGGTTCCGGGTCGTGGGACTCATGGGGTACGAGGGCCATGTCGCCGGCGTCGGAGACGCCCTGGCGGGGCGCCCGTTGCGCTCCCGCGCCATCCGGCTCATGCAGGCGGCCGCCCGCAAGGAGCTCGCGGCCCGGCGCGCCGAGGCCGTACGGGCCGTCCGCGCGGTCGTGCCGGACCTGGAGTTCGTCAACGGCGGCGGCACCGGCAGCGTCCAGCAGACCGCCGCCGAGGACGCGGTCACGGAGATCGCCGCCGGCTCGGGCCTCTACGTACCGCGGCTGTTCGACAACTACACGTCGTTCCACGGCCGACCTGCGGCGCTCTTCGCCCAGCCGGTGGTCCGCAGGCCCGGCGTCGGCGTGGTCACCGTGCTCGGCGGCGGATATCCCGCCTCCGGCGCGGCCGGCGCGGACCGGCTTCCCGAGCCGTACCTGCCGCAGGGCCTGCGCTACGACCCCCAGGAGGGGGCCGGCGAGGTGCAGACGCCGCTGCTCGGCAGCCCGGCCGACGATCTGCTGATCGGCGACCGGGTCTGGTTCCGGCACGCGAAGGCCGGGGAGCTGTGCGAGCGGTTCGAGGCGCTGCACCTCGTCGAGGGCGACCGGGTGACGGCCACCGTCCCCACCTACCGGGGCGAGGGCCGCACCTTCCTTTAGTACCTCTGGTGCCGGCCTAGTACACGCTGTCCGTCTGGTCGGGGACGACGCTCGTGTCACCCCGGCGGACGGGTCCCGGCGTGCCGTCGTGGTCGACGTAGCCCGTGGTCGAGCACGGGTACGGCGCGGTCTTCTGCTTCTTCGGCTCGATGAACATCGGGTTCACGATCCACTTGCCGTCGCTGTTGTCGTACGCGCGGCACATCAGCTCGTTCTTGTTCCGGTTCACGACCAGCCGCAGCGCCGTCGCGTCCCGCAGGAAGGAGATGTCGGTGTCGGAGTCGCCCGCTGCGAACACCTGGCGGCGGGCGGCCGGCTGGACCTTCTCGGCGGCCGCGCCGCGGACGCCGAAGATCTCCTTGTTGATCCAGCAGCGCTTGCCGTCGATGTACGTGATCATCGTGTCGGCGCCGTCCTGCACGGAGCCGCAGCCCTGCAGGTGCGCGGTGAACTTCCCGCCGGCCGCGGTGGTGTTGCGGATGCCGATGACGTGGTCCGCGGCGACGCCGACGCCCTTGGCCCACACCTCCACGACCGGCTGCGGCGAGGCCGAGCTGATCCAGACGTCGAATCCGGCCTTCTGGAGGCCGCCGATCAGGTCTTTCTGCTGGTCGTAGTAGCGCACCCAGCCGGTGGCGGTGCCGGTGCCGACCTGCTGCCCGGCTCCGACGGGCGCGGCGAGGTTCTCGGCCTGCGCGGCGGCCGCGAAACCGCGGATCTCGCGCGCGGTCCAGCCCTGCATCAGCTGGGGCAGCCAGGCGTACGCGGGCTCGATGGTGCGGTGGTCCCAGCCGGCGAAGGCGGCGGCGCCGGAGCGGGTCGCGGCGGTGCCGTAGACGGCGGCGAGTTCGTCGGCGCAGCCCGCGCCCTCGGGGGTGCCGGTGGGCAGCGGGGCGCCGGGAGCGGCGAGTGCGCCGCAGGCGTCGGCGAGGGCCTTGGCGGCGGCCGGGGTGAGGTAGCGGCTGGTGGCGGTCCAGTCACCGGCGGCGGGCCGGCGGATCTTGCCGTTGCGCAGCAGCCAGTACATGGTGGCGTCGCCGACGTCGTTCTTGACGACGGTGTTGTCCCAGTCGAAGACGGCGACGGGCTTGTTGCGGCTGGGCCTGTACGGGTTGCACGTGCCGTACTCGTCGATCAGCTGCTGGAGCCGGGCCTGGTTGTCCCCGTACCAGCCGGCCGCGATCCGGGGGGTGGTGCAGTGGGCGCCGGGGCGGGCCGCCTGGGCGGCGGGAGCGGCGGCCACGAGGGTGCCGGCGGCGATCGCGACGGCGGCGCCGGCCGCCTGGAGCCGTCGTACGGTGTCGAGTCGGGTCACTGAGGTGGACACTCCTGTTTCCTACGAAGATCGTCTCGGACGGTAGAACACGACAGCCGGGCGTCGTGCGACGCCCGGCTGTCGGGGGGATGGAGTGCGGGTGAACGCTCGGGGCGCCCGCCCGTCGGCGGCCGCCTGCAGAGCCCGCCTGCGGAGCAGGCTTACAGAGGAGTGACGTACGCGCCGGAGATGCCGCCGTCGACCAGGAAGTCGGTGGCGTTGATGAAGGAGGAATCGTCGCTGGCGAGGAAGGCGACGGCGGCCGCGATCTCGGTGGGCTCGGCGAAGCGGCCCAGCGGGATGTGCACGAGGCGGCGGGCGGCCCGCTCCGGGTCCTTGGCGAACAGTTCCTGGAGCAGCGGCGTGTTGACGGGCCCCGGGCACAGGGCGTTGACGCGGATGCCCTCGCGGGCGAACTGGACGCCGAGCTCGCGGGACATGGCGAGCACGCCGCCCTTGGAGGCGGTGTAGGAGATCTGGGACGTCGCAGCGCCCATGACGGCCACGAAGGAGGCGGTGTTGATGATGGAGCCGCGGCCCTGGCGCTGCATGTACGGCAGGGCGGCCTTGCAGCACAGGTACACGGAGGTGAGGTTGACGTCCTGGACCCGCTTCCAGGCCTCCAGGCCGGTGGTGAGGATCGAGTCGTCGTCCGGGGGCGAGATGCCCGCGTTGTTGAAGGCGATGTCGACGGAGCCGTAGGTGTCGAAGGCGGTCTTGAAAAGGGCCTCGACCTCCTCGGGGTCGGTGACGTCGACCTTCACGAAGGTGCCGCCGACCTCCTCGGCGGCGGCCTTGCCGGCCGTCTCGTCGATGTCGGCGCACACCACGTTGGCGCCCTCGGAGGCCAGGCGGCGGGCAGTGGCGAGGCCGATGCCGCTGCCGGCTCCGGTGATGACGGCGGTACGGCCGACCAGGCGGCGGCAGACGATCTCGGTGTCAGAAGTGGTCATGATGAGCTCAGGCCTCCGTGCTGATGAAGACGTTCTTGGTCTCGGTGAATGCGGTGAGGGCGTCGGGTCCGAGCTCGCGGCCGAGTCCGGACTGCTTGTAGCCGCCGAAGGGGGTCCAGTAGCGGACGCTGCTGTGGGAGTTGACGGACAGGTTGCCGGCGGCGACGGCGCGCGAGACGCGCAGTGCGCGGCCGATGTCCCGGGTCCAGAGGGAGCCGGAGAGGCCGTATTCGGTCGCGTTGGCCAGGCGTACGGCGTCCTCCTCGTCCTCGAAGGGGAGCACGACGGCGACGGGGCCGAAGACCTCCTCGGCCGCCACGGGTGCGGTGGGGGCGACATCCGTGACGAGCGTCGGCGGGTACCAGAAGCCGGGTCCCTCGGGGGCGGTGCCGCGGATCGCGGTGAGGTCGTCGGTGACGTACGACCGTACGCGGTCCAGTTGCACGCGGGAGATCAGCGGCCCCATCTGGGTCTTCTCGTCGGCGGGGTCGCCGACGCGAACGCCCTCGATCCCGGGGGCGAGCAGTTCGAGGAACCGGTCGTAGGCGGAACGCTGGACGAGGATGCGGGTGCGGGCGCAGCAGTCCTGGCCGGTGTTGTCGAGGAAGGCCATCGGCGCGGCTGCGGCGGCGGCTTCGAGATCCGCGTCCGCGAAGACGATGTTGGGGCTCTTGCCGCCGAGTTCGAGGGTGACCCGCTTCACCCGGTCGGCGCACTTGGCCATGATCTGCTTGCCGACCGGGGTGGATCCCGTGAAGACGATCTTCGCGACGTCCGGGTGCTCGACCAGCGCGTCGCCGGCAACCGTCCCGCGGCCGGGGAGCACCTGGAACAGGTGCTCGGGGATCCCGGCTTCGAGGGCGAGTTCGGCGAGGCGCATCGCGGTGAGCGGAGTGGTCTCGGCGGGCTTGAGCAGGACGGCGTTGCCGGCGGCCAGGGCCGGGGCCAGGCCCCAGGCGGCGATCGGCATGGGGAAGTTCCACGGGGCGATCACGCCGATGACGCCGAGGGGTTCCAGGAAGGTGACGTCGATGCCGCCGGCGACGGGGATCTGCCGGCCGGAGAGCCGCTCCACTCCCCCGGCGGCGAATTCGAGCAGGTCGCGGACGTTGCCCGCTTCCCAGCGGGCGTTGCCGATGGTGTGCCCGGCCTCGCGGACCTCCAGCTGGGCCAGTTCCTCGATGTGCCCGTCGACCGCTGCGGCGAAGCGGCGCAGCAGCCGGGCCCGGTCGGCGGGTGCGGCTGCCGCCCAGCCGCGCTGGGCCGCGGCGGCCCGTGCGACGGCGGTGTCGACATCGTCCCGTGTGGCGGCCGGGACGATGGCGACGATTTCCTCGGTGGCCGGATTCAGCACTTCCAGTTGGTCTGGGGCCAGCGCGTCGGACACGTGGTGCCTTTCAGGTGTGCGGTTCAAGGGTTCCCGTGGCGTGACTACAGGCGTTCGAAGGAGCGGCGCAGTTCCCAGTCGGTGACGGCGGAGTCGTACGCGTCCAGTTCGACGCGGGCCATGTTGCGGTAGTGGGCGACCACCTCGGGGCCGAAGGCCGCCTTGGCGATCTCGCTGTTCTCCCAGAGCTCCGCGGCCTCGCGCAGGGTGGTGGGGACGTGCGCGAAGTCGGCGGTGTACGCGTTGCCCGCGCAGGCCTCGGGCAGTTCGAGGCGGTTCTCGATGCCGTAGAGCCCGGCCGCGACCAGGCCGGCGACGGCGAGGTACGGGTTGACGTCCCCGCCGGGGAGGCGGTTCTCGAAGCGCATGGAGCGGCCGTGCCCGACGACTCGGAGCGCACAGGTCCGGTTGTCCACGCCCCAGGCGACGGCGGTCGGCGCGAAGGATCCCGGCCGGAAACGCTTGTACGAGTTGATGTTCGGGGCGTAGAGAAGGGAGAAGTCGCGCAGCGCGGCCAGCTGGCCGGCCAGGAAGTGCCGCATAACCGGTGACATTCCGCCCGGGCCGTCTCCGGCCATCGCGTTGTGCCCGTCGGCGTCGCCCAGCGAGAGGTGGATATGACAGGAGTTGCCCTCGCGCTCGTCGAACTTGGCCATGAAGGTGAGCGAGACTCCTTCCTGGGAGGCGATCTCCTTGGCCCCCGTCTTGTAGACGGCGTGCTGGTCGCACGTGGTGAGCGCCTCGTCGTAGCGGAAGGCGATCTCGTGCTGGCCGAGGTTGCACTCCCCCTTCGCCGATTCCACGGTGAGGCCGGCGGCCTGCATCTCGTTGCGGATCCGGCGCAGCAGGGGCTCGATGCGGCCGGTCCCGAGGACGGAGTAGTCGATGTTGTACTGGTTGGCGGGGGTCAGGCCGCGGTAGCCCGCGTTCCAGGCCTGCTCGTAGGTGTCCTGGAAGACCATGAACTCCAGCTCGGTGCCGACCATGGCCGTGTACCCGTGCTCGGCGAGGCGTTCGAGCTGGCGGCGCAGGATCTGCCGGGGCGCGGCGACCACGGGCGAGCCGTCGTTCCAGGCCAGGTCGGCGAGGAGGAAGGCGCTGCCCGGGTTCCAGGGGATCCGGCGCAGGGTCGCGAGGTCGGGGTGCATGGCGAAGTCGCCGTATCCCCGGTCCCAGGAGGACATCTCGTATCCGTCGACGGTGTTCATGTCCGTGTCGACGGCGAGGAGGTAGTTGCATCCCTCGGTGCCGTGCGCGAGGACCTCGTCGAGGAAGAACTGTGCGGCGAACCGCTTGCCCTGGAGCCGCCCCTGCATGTCGGGGAAGGCCAGGACCACGGTGTCGATCTCGCCGCTCGCCACGAGGGCACGGAGCTCTTCGGGCGCGAGCGGCGGCTTGCGGTCTACCACTGGAATCTCTCCTTCGGTGAGCCGAGAAGGCCTAAGGTATTGAACAGAACCATTGCTTGGGAAGGGGAAGAGCCGAGATGACCGACACGGCGAGCGAAGGCGGCGCGATCGCGCGGCTGAATCCGGTGCTGAGACAGGTGCGGGCGGGCAACGGTTTCGAGGAGGCGCTGGAGCAGATCCTTCAGGTGGTCCGGCTGGGCCTGGTGCCGGGCGGCGACCGGCTTCCGCCCGAGCGCGAGCTGGCGGAGCGGATGGGGATCAGCCGGGTCACCCTGCGCGAGGTGCTGAAGGTGCTCCAGGACCAGGGCCTGGTGGAGGCCCGGCGCGGGCGGTACGGCGGCACGTTCGTGCTCCCGCGCCCCGACACCCCGGCCGGCGGCACCGAGGACGAGCTGCGCCGGCGCGTGGTGGGGGTGGACATCGAGGACGTCCTGCGGTTCCGCGAGGTCCTGGAGGTGGGCGCGGCCGGGCTGTGCGCCTCCCAGGGGCTCACCGAGGAGGGCTCCGAGCGGCTGCTCGGAGCGCTGACCGCCACCCACGACGCGCCGCTGCCCGACTACCGCCGCCAGGACACCCTCTTCCACCTCACCCTGTGCGAGCTCGCCGGGTCCGCCACCCTCACGGCCCAGTACGCCGCCGTCCGGGCCACCGTGAACGACCTGCTCGACTGCATCCCGCTGCTCGTGCGGAACCTGGAGCACTCGCAGCAGCAGCACTCCGCGCTCGTGGAGGCGGTGCTGGAGCACAACGCGGACGCAGCGCGCGAGGTGATGCGCGAGCACTGCTGCGGAACGGCCGCGCTGCTGCGGGGATTTCTGGCCTAGGACCGATGGCGCGAGGGGCCGCCCGAGAGGTTTTCGTAACCCCTGTTTAACGCAGGGGTCTTGCGCACTCCACTCCGGTACGGCAAAGGTACGCCCCACAACCATTGCCCTAGGCAGGAGCGCACATGGCCGACGACACCGAGGCACGGCTCGCAGCCGTACCCGAACCCACCACGTCCCCCGATGGCGGCGACAGCCACGACGGGTATCTGGAGCGCCGCACGCTGCGCCGCGGCAGCGCCGGCTGGCTGCTGCTGACCGGTCTCGGCGTCGCGTACGTCGTCTCCGGCGACTTCTCCGGCTGGAACGTCGGCCTCGCCCAGGGCGGCTTCGGCGGACTCGCCGTCGCCACCGCCCTGATGGGCGCGATGTACGCCTGCCTCGTCTTCTCCCTCACGGAACTGTCCGCGATCCTCCCGACGGCGGGCGGCGGCTACGGCTTCGCCCGCCGGGCGCTCGGCACCTGGGGCGGCTTCCTCACCGGCACCGCGATCCTCATCGAGTACATCCTGGCCCCGGCCGCGATCGCCATCTTCATCGGCGACTACGTCGAATCGCTGCACCTCTTCGGCCTCACCTCGGGCTGGCCGGTCTACCTCGCCTGCTTCGCGGTCTTCATCGGCATCCACCTGTGGGGCGTCGGCGAGGCGCTGCGCTTCTCCCTCGTCGTCACGGCCGTCGCCGTGCTCGCGCTGATCGTCTTCGCACTCGGCGCCTTCACCGAGTTCGACCCGGCCCGCCTCGACGACATCGCCGTCGACACCACCGCCTTCGGCGCGAACTCCTGGCTGCCGCTGGGCGTCCTCGGCATCTGGGCCGCGTTCCCGTTCGGCATGTGGTTCTTCCTCGGCGTCGAGGGCGTGCCGCTGGCCGCCGAGGAGGCCAAGGATCCGGTGCGCTCCATGCCGCGGGCCCTGTCGATCTCCATGGGCATCCTCGTCCTGCTCGCGCTGGTCACCTTCCTGGCCTCGACCGGCGCCCGCGGAGCCGACGCCATCAAGGACGCCGGGAACCCGCTGGTCGTCGCCCTCGAAGGCAACCCGGGCCTGTCCTGGCTGAAGACCTTCGTCAACTACGCCGGCCTGGCCGGGCTCGTGGCCTCCTTCTTCTCCCTCATCTTCGCGGGCTCGCGCCAGCTGTTCGCCCTGTCGCGGGCCGGCTACCTGCCCCGCTTCCTGTCCCTGACCTCGAAGCGCAAGGCCCCGTACCTGGGCCTGCTCATCCCCGGCGCGATCGGCTTCGCACTCGCCGCGGCCACCGGGAACGGCCCGCGCATGCTCAACATCGCCGTGTTCGGCGCGACCATCTCGTACGCGCTGATGGCCCTCTCCCACATCGTGCTCCGCAAGCGGGAGCCGGGCCTGGAGCGCCCGTACCGCACGCCCGGCGGCATCGCGACCTCCTCGGTGGCCCTCGTCCTCGCCCTGTCGGCGCTGGTCGCCACCTTCCTGGTGGACAAGGACGCGGCGTTCATCGCACTGGGCGTGTATGCCGTCGCCCTCGCCTACTTCGCGCTCTACAGTCGGCACCACCTGGTGGCCTCCGCACCGGAGGAGGAGTTCGCGGCGCTGGCGGAGGCCGAGGCGGAACTGACCCGGGACTGACCCGGGAGCCGGCCGATTCCCCCATCTCCCCCTGCCCATCCCCCTCTTCCTGCTCCTGGAGGTAGCAACCGTGCCCAGGCCGCTCATCGGCATCACGACCTACGTGGAGGAATCCACCCGCTACGGAGTGTGGGACGTCGCGACGTCCCTCGTGCCCTCCGGGTACCACGAACTCGTCCAGGCGGCGGGCGGCGCGGCCGTGCTGCTCCCGCCGGACGAACCCGGATCGGCGGCGGAGGTGCTGAGCCGGCTGGACGGTCTGGTCGTCGCGGGCGGCCCCGATGTGGACCCGGTCCGCTACGGAGCCGAACGGCACCCCCGTACGGGCGCCCCCGCGACGCAGCGGGACGAGTGGGAACTCTCCCTGATCGAGGCGGCCCTGGCGGCGGGCATGCCGTTGCTGGGCATCTGCCGGGGCATGCAGGCGCTGAACGTGGCCCTGGGCGGCACGCTGATCCAGCACATCGACGGCCACGCGGTGGCTCCCGGGGTCATGTCCTGGCACCCGGTCCGCCCGGTCGCGGGCACCCGGTACGCGGAGCTGGTCCCGGAAGAGGCGGACGTCCCGACCTACCACCACCAGGCCGTCGACCGCCTGGGCCGCGGCCTGGTCGCCTCGGCCCACGCGGTCGACGGAACGGTGGAGGCCATCGAACTCCCCGGCCCCGGGCACTGGGTCCTCGGCGTCCAGTGGCACCCGGAACGCGACAAGGACACCCGCGTGATGGCGGCTCTGGTCGAGGCCGCCGCGATGGCCCCGGCCGTGCGGGTCTGACGGCGCCGACGTGCGGGCCGTCCGGCAGGTCGGAAGACTGGAGGTATGACGAACAAGGCTGTGCTGGAGGGCGGACCGGCCGACCTGCCCGAGCGGGTCGTCGACGCTCCGTCCACCGGCGAGGACGTGAAAATCCCGCACCGCGGCGGGTACGAGCACTTCCGGGCCACGGCGCGGCAGCAGGACGGTCCGCAGGGGCCGCTGCCGGTGTTCGAGTGGTGGGAGAGGACCGAGATCGCCGAATGACGAGGCGTGCCATGACACACAACGCGGAATGGAAGGTCGGTGTCTCGCTCACCGAGGAGGGCGGCACCACGAGGGCACGGGCCGTGCTCGACACCGGCAGCACGCAGCTGACCGGCCGTGGCACGGCTCGCTGCAATCCCGAGGACGTGGAGGTCTCCGCCATCGGGGACGAGCTCGCGGCGAGCCGGGCCATGCGCGACCTCGCGGGCCAGCTGATGCGTGCCGCCGACAAGGACCTGGCGTCTCTGGGCGAGGCCCCCCGGCTGCCGCGCACCGGCTACGGCTGGCCCCAGGACGCCGAAACCCCACCCCGCCCGGAACACTGACCGCCGCCCCGGCCCGTACCGGCGGTCTCGCCCCGGATCGGGCGGCGGCGGGCCCGAGCGGCGGTCTCAGCCCGGCCCCCGCCCGCGGGGCGCCGGCCCGTCACGCAGCCGGGCCGGCGCTCGCGCCGGCCGGGCCGCCGTTCAGGGGCGGGCGCGGGTCAGGGACAGCAGGTCGCGGGCCGGGCCCGCCGGTCGGGCGCCCGTCGGCCAGACGGCCCGCAGGGCCCGCCCCAGCGCCGCTCCGGCCACCGGTACCTCCACCAGCCGCCGGGCGGCGAGCTCGTCCACCACCGCCAGTTCCGAGAGCACGCACGGCCCCGCCCCGCTCAGCGCCGCCGCCTTCACGGCGGTGGTCGACGCCAGTTCCAGCAGTGGCACCGCGAGTCCCCCGCAGCCCGCCAGCGCCGCGTCCAGCACCTGCCGGGTACCGGAGCCCCGCTCCCGCAGGATCAGCGGCGTCGCCGCCAGTTCCGCCGCTTCCACGTCGCGCCTGCGCCGCGCCCACGCGTGTCCCGGCGCCACCGCCACGACGAGCCGGTCCTGGGCGATCACCGCCGAGTCCAGCCCGTCCGGCACGGTCAGCCCCTCCACGAAGCCGAGGTCCGCCTCGTGCGCGAGGACCCGCTGCGCGACCAGCGCCGAGTTCCCCGCGTGCAGGGACACCGCCGTGTCCGGCCGCTGCCCGCGCAGCGCGATCAGCCATCCCGGCAGCAGGTACTCGGCGATGGTCATGGACGCCGCCACCCGCAGCCGTGAGTCCCGCCGCCCCCGCAGCGCCTGCGCACCGGCGTCGAACGCCTCCGCCGCCTCCACCACGCGCCGCGCCCAGTCCGTGACCAGCGCTCCTTCCGCCGTCAGGGTCGAACCCCGCGGCGAGCGGTCCACCAGTGCCACGCCCAGCCGCGTCTCCATCGCCCGGATCCGGCTGCTCGCGGCGGGCTGCGTGATGCCCACGCGCTTGGCCGCACCGCTCAGGCTGCCGACCCGCGCGACCGCGAGCAGCAGTTCCAGCGCCCCCAGGTCCGGTACCCGGTGTGCCAGCGGAACCCACTCCTCGTTACCCATAAAGTCAGTTTATGACCTCATAGACAGATGGCCTCTGCCGTCCGCCGGGCCCCGGCACGACGCTGGGCCCATGGCCACCATCCTCGCGCGACCCCGCGCCCGCACACCCCGGACCCCCCAGGCCCACAAGGCCTTCCCGGCGCTCCGTCACCTCGGCCCCAACTGGTACGCGTCCGTCATGGGCACGGCCATCGTCGCCAATGCCGGCGCGACCCTCCCGTACCAGGTGCCCGGCCAGCGCGTGGCCTGCCAGATCGTCTGGGCGCTGTCCGCCGCGGCCCTCGCCCTCGTGCTCACCGCCCGCGCCGGCCACTGGCTCCACCATCGTGACCAGGCCCGCGCCCACCTCCTCGATCCGGCGGTGGCCCCCTTCTACGGGTGCCTCGCGATGGCGCTGCTGGCCGTCGGCAGCGGCACCCTGACCGTCGGCAAGGACCTCATCGGCGAGCCCGCCGCGGTCGCCTCCGACGCCGTGCTCTTCACCGCCGGCACCGCGATCGGCCTGCTCATGGCCGTGGTGGTGCCGTACCTGATGGTGGTCCGGCACAAGGCCGAGGCCGCCCAGGCCACCCCGGTGTGGCTGCTGCCGCTGGTCGCTCCCATGGTCTCCGCCGCCCTGGGCCCCCTGCTGATACCCCACCTGCCCGCCGGCCAGCCCCGCGAGGCGCTGCTGCTGGCCTGCTACGCCATGTTCGGCATCAGCCTGCTGGCCACCTTGCTGATGCTGCCCCTGGTCTTCGGCCGGCTGATCACGAGCGGCCCCCTGCCCCTGCTGCTGACCCCCACACTGTTCCTGGTCCTGGGCCCCCTCGGCCAGTCCACCACCGCGGTCGGCCAGCTCGCCGACATGGCCCCGCAGGCGATCGGCGCCCCCTACGCCGGTGCACTCGGTGCCTTCGCGGTCGTCTACGGAGTGCCCGTGATGGGGTTCGCCCTGCTGTGGCTGGCCCTCGCCGCCGCGATGCTGGTCCGGGCGGCCCGCAGCGGCATGGGCTTCGCCATGACCTGGTGGGCGCTGACCTTCCCCGTCGGCACCTGCGTCACCGGCGCCGCCGGCCTGGCCCGCCACACCGGCCTGACCGCGTTCGCCTGGCTGGCGGCCGCCCTGTTCCTGGCCCTGCTGACCGCCTGGCTGCCGGCCGCTGCCCACACGCTGCGCGGCCTGTTCACGGG
This sequence comes from Streptomyces sp. NPDC097981, assembly GCF_040302565.1. Lineage (NCBI taxonomy): Bacteria > Bacillati > Actinomycetota > Actinomycetes > Kitasatosporales > Streptomycetaceae > Streptomyces > Streptomyces sp. NPDC097981. Next base: position 113,349 of record NZ_JBEORW010000018.1, on the reverse strand, counting down.
CACCCTGCTCCCCCGGGAGACGGCCTAGCCGGATCACCCTGGCGGGCCGCCCGCAGCGCCGCCGCCAGTACGGCCGGGGCCTCGGCCAGCGAGGGCCCGTACCAGGTCAGGTGGCGGCCGCTGACCAGGGCGGACGGACGGTCCGGGAAGACTTCCGGGCCGTCCTCGCGCGTGAAGCGGTACGGCTCGTCGGGAAGCACCACCAGATCGCAGTCGGCGGCGGCCAGTTCCTCCACCGGCACCCGCGGATACCGCTCGGCGTGCCCGCCGTACATGTTGTGCACGCCCAGCCGGGCCAGCAGATCTCCCGCGAAGGTGTCCCGGCCGAGCACCATCCAGGGCCGCCGCCACACCGGCACGAATGCCCGGAGCGAACCGGCAGGCTCCACCCGCGCCCATGCGGCCTCCGCATCGTCCAGCCACTTCGGTCTCGCCAGCCCCAGGGCCCCCACGAGCACCCGGTCCAGCTCGGTCAGCGCCTGCGGCAGATCGCGGATCTCGGTGACCAGCACCTCCGCCCCCGCCGCACGCAGCGCCGCGAGGTCCGGGGCCCGGTTCTCCTCCTCGTTGGCGATCACCAGGTCCGGGCGCAGCGCCGCGATCCGCTCGACGTCGGGGTTCTTCGTGCCCCCGATCCGCACCGCGCCCCGCTTCCCGAGGTCCGCGGGGTGGGTGCACCAGTCGGTCACCCCGACGAGCAGCCCGGGAGCGCTCACCGCCACCGCCTCGGTCAGCGAGGGCACGAGCGAGACGACCCGCATCCGGCTCAGCGCCCGGGCGAGGGCGGCTCGGAGGTCGCGTGGATGTGCTCCCCGACCGCCACGACCAGGAGCCGGGTGTCCTCGGAGACTGCCCGCCAGCGGTGGCGCACGCCGCCGGACAGGAACAGCGCGTCCCCGCTCTCCAGCCGGTACGCCCGCCCCTCGGCCTCCACCTGGCACGCGCCCGAAACCACGTACATCAGCTCGTCGTTGCGGTGCTGGTACTCGCGGCCCGCGTCCTGGTCCCCGGTGAACTCCAGTGCGTGCAGCTGGTGGTGTCCGCGTACGAGGGGACGCACGCCCGGCACCGGCGTGAGCCCGGAGTCGTCGCCGGCCCGTACGAGGTCGACCGTGCGCGCGGTGTCGGACGCGGCCAGCAGCTCGACGGCCGTCGTCTCCAGCGCGTCCGCGACCCGTTCGAGGGACCGCATGCTGGGCCGGGCCCGCTCGTTCTCTATCTGGCTCAGGAAGGGCACCGACAGGCCGCTGCGCGCCGATACGGCGGCAAGGGTGAGGTGGAGCGCCCGGCGCCGCTTGCGCACGGCCACGCCCACCCGGAGCGGTTCCTTGGCGTCCTTGTCCCGTTCCTTGTCGTCCGAGCCGTCCCTGTCGTCCATGGCGGGGCTGCCCTCCCCTTGTCTGGTCCGTCGGCGTACGTCTGCGTCCGTCGCACGTGGGTGTGCTGTAAGCACCTTACGCAGCAACCGCTCCCGGTTTCGCGTGCAAGAGCCCACCACGGTACGCCCCGGGTGAAACTCCCGTGCCATTTCGGATCGCTCTCGCGGCCACTTTCCGTGCCCCCGGGCGTAACCCGTCGCCGCGGGCGCCCGTGGGGGTTGCGGCATCATCGTCACCGTGACGACGACTCGACGCCTGATGCTGCTGGACACCGCCTCCCTCTACTACCGCGCGTACTTCGGTGTGCCGGACTCCGTGAAGGCACCGGACGGCACCCCGGTCAACGCGGTGCGCGGACTGCTCGACTTCATCGGACGGCTGGTCCAGGACCACCGCCCCGACGATCTGGTGGCCTGCATGGACGCCGACTGGCGGCCGCACTGGCGGGTGGAGCTGATCCCCTCCTACAAGGCCCACCGGGTCGCGCAGGAGACCGAGGCCGGACCGGACGTGGAGGAGACCCCGGACACGCTGGCCCCGCAGGTGCCGATCATCGAGACGGCCCTGGACGCGTTCGGGATCGCCCGGGTGGGGGTCGCCGGGTACGAGGCCGACGACGTGATCGGCACTCTCACGGCGCGCGCCACGGGCCCGGTGGACATCGTCACCGGCGACCGGGACCTGTACCAGCTGGTGGACGACGCCCGGCAGCGGCGCGTGCTGTACCCGCTGAAGGGGGTCGGCACGCTCCAGGTGACGGACGAGGCCTGGCTGCGCGAGAAATACGGGGTGGACGGCCCGGGGTACGCGGACCTGGCGCTGCTGCGCGGGGACCCGAGCGACGGGCTGCCCGGGGTCCCGGGGATCGGCGAGAAGACGGCGGCGAAGCTGCTGGACGCGTACGGCACCCTGGCCGGGATCATCGCGGCGGTCGACGACCCGAAGTCGAAGCTGACCCCCGCCCAGCGCAAGCGCCTGGACGAGTCCCGGCCTTATCTGGCGGTGGCTCCGAAGGTGGTCAAGGTGGCCTCGGACGTCCCGCTTCCGGCGTTCGACCCTGCTCTGCCGGCGGTGCCCGCGCAGCCGGAACTCGTCGACGCGCTGGCGCACCGGTGGGGTCTGGGCGGAGCGGTGTCACGCCTCAGCAGCGCGCTGCGGCCTTGAGGTGATAACTTAGGTAATCCTAAGTTTCAGGGGAGCAAGGGGAGAACGCCGTGGCAGAAGGACGCGCCCGCAAGATCGGTACCGCAGCCGTCGTGCGCACAGAGCGGCTGACGCCGCACATGGTGCGCGTGGTGCTGGGCGGCGCCGGACTGGTCCGGTTCAGTGCGGGCGAGTTCACCGACCACTACATCAAGCTCCTGTTCGCGCCCGAGGGCGTCACGTACCCCTCCCCGTGGGACCTGGACCGGATCCGCGCCGAGTACGCACGCGAGGCGTGGCCGCGCCAGCGGGCGTACACGGTCCGCTCGTGGGACCCGGCGCACCTGGAGCTGACGCTCGACTTCGTCGTCCACGGCGACGAGGGGCTGGCCGGCCCCTGGGCGGCCCGCGTCCGGCCCGGTGAACTCGTCCGCTTCCTCGGACCGGGGGGCGCCTACGCGCCGGACCCGGAGGCCGACTGGCACCTGCTGGTGGGCGACGAGTCCGCACTCCCGGCGATCGCGGCCGCGATGGAGCGGATGCCGGCGGGCGCGCGGGTGCACGCGTTCGTGGAGATCGAGGGCCCGGACGACGAGCAGAAGATCGCCACCCCGGACGGCATCGCCCCCGTCTGGCTCCACCGCGGCACCCGCCCCGTCGGCGAGCTGCTCGTCGAGGCGGTCAGGAGCCTGGAGTTCCCCTCCCGGGAGGTCCACGCCTTCGTGCACGGCGAGGCGGGCTTCGTGAAGGACCTCCGCCGCCACCTGCGCCTGGAACGCGGAGTCCCGAAGGAGCGCCTGTCGATCTCGGGCTACTGGCGGCTGGGCGAGACGGACGAGGGCTGGCGGGCGATCAAGGGCGACTGGAACGCCAGGGTGCTGGCCGAACAGGAATCCGCGGCCTGAGCCCGACAGGGGCCTGACCGGGCCACCGGCCTCGCGCCGGCCTTCCGGCCCGGCCGGGAGCCGTCCGCCCCGGAGCCGGGCCGCGCAGCGGCCCCGCCCGGGCCGGGGCCGCCGCCCTCGTGCGGCGGGTTCACCCGTTCGGCAGGACAATGTCCGCATGCGCAAGCTCCGCATGCTCACCGCAGCCGGAGCCGCCGTCGTGTTCGCCGCGACGGCCGCCGCCGGCGTCGTCACCGCGCACGCCGCGCCCAGCCCGCCGCCCGCGCCCAAGCCACAGATCACCGACGCGGAAGTGGACAAGGCGCTCGCCCACCTGGACGGGTTCGTCAACGACGCCCTGCGCAGCACCGGGGTCCCCGGCGCCGCCGTCGCCGTCGTCCACGACGACAAGGTCGTCTACCTCAAGGGCTTCGGCGTCCGGCGCACCGACGCACCCGGTGCCATCGGCCCCGACACCGTTTTCCAGGTCGCCTCCGTCTCCAAGCCGATCTCCTCCACGGTGGTGGCCGGCGCCCTCAAAGACCCGGCCGACTGGAACAGCCCCGCCGAACTCCCCGGCTTCGCGCTGAAGGACCCCTGGGTCACCGGCCACGTCACCACCGCCGACCTGTTCTCGCACCGCAGCGGCCTCCCCGACCACGCCGGCGACCTCCTCGAAGACCTCGGCTACGACCAGGCGTACATCCTCGGCCACCTACGTCTGGAACCCCTCTCGTCCTTCCGCGCGAGCTACGCGTACACCAACTTCGGCCTCACCGCCGCCGCCGAAGCAGTCGCCCGCCAGCACGGCACGACCTGGGAGAAGCTCAGCCAGGACACCCTGTTCAAACCCTCCGGGATGAAGCACACCAGCACCCGGTTCTCGGCCTTCATCAACGCCCCCGACCACGCGGCCACCCACGTCAAGAACCCGGACGGGACCTGGTCGCCCCGCTTCGTGCGCGACCCCGACGCCCAGGCACCGGCCGGCGGCGTGAGTTCCACCGCCACCGACATGGCCCGCTGGCTGCGCCTCCAACTTGCCGGCGGCACCCTCGACGGGAAGCGGATCATTCCCGCCGACACCCTCGCAACCACGCGCCTGCCGCACATCGTGTCGCAGGCGCCGGCCCCGCCCCTGGACCACACCGGCTTCTACGGCCTCGGCTGGAACGTCTCGTACGACGACGCGGGACGGCTGCGCCTGAGCCACTCCGGCGGTTTCGAACTCGGCTCCAACACCAACGTCACGCTGCTCCCATTGGAGAAGCTCGGCATCGTCGTCCTCACCAACGGCGCCCCGGTCGGCATGGCCGACGCCATCGCGATGGACTTCTTCGACACCGCCGAGCACGGCGCTGCGACCACCGACTGGCTGCCCCTGTTCGCCGCGCTGTACGCCCAGCAGCTCGGCCCCGGCCCCTCCGCCACCGACTACGCGCACCCGCCCGCGGACGCGAAGCCGGCCCGCTCCGACAGCGCGTACACCGGGACCTACGTCAGCCCGTACTACGGCAAGCTGACGGTCACGGCGAACAGCAGCGGCGACGGCGGCCTCACCCTCTCCCTCGGCCCGAAGCCGATGCGCTTCCCGCTCACCCACTACGACGGCGACACCTTCAGCTACGTGACCGCCGGCGAGAACGCGGTCGGCCGCACCGGGGTGACGTTCAAGGACGGCGCGGTCCGCATCGAGTACCTGGACGCCACCCACCTCGGCACGTTCACCAAGCAGTAGCCGCATAGCCTGGGCCCGATGAGACGCAGAACCCAGGCACCCCCCTCCCCCCTCCCCCAGGTCGCCGGCATCGACCCGGTCCGGCTCCGGCTGCCCGCCGCCCCCGACGGACGGTGGCCCGACCTGGGCGGCTACCTCGCCGCGCGCTACGCCGGCACCCGCGGAGCCGAGTCCATCGCGCGCCTGCTGCGCACCGGGCGGGTGTTCGGCCCCGGCGGGCGGGTCCTGCATCCGCAGGACCCGTACGAGCCGGGCGCCTACCTGTGGTTCCACCGGGACATGGAGCCGGAGCCCGTGGTGCCGTTCCCGATCCGCGTCGTCCACCGCGACGCACACCTCCTGATCGTGGACAAGCCGCACTTCCTGGCGACCACCCCGCGCGGCAGCCACATCACGCAGACCGCCCTGGCCCGGCTGCGCACGGAGCTCGGCCTGCCCGAACTCAGCCCGGCACACCGGCTGGACCGGCTGACCGCCGGACTGGTGATGTTCAGCATCCGGCCCGAGGACCGCGGCGCGTACCAGTTGCTGTTCCAGGAGCGGCGGGTCGTGAAGGAGTACGAGGCCCTCGCCCGGCACGACCCGGAGGTCGTCCTCCCGCGCACGGTCCGCAGCCACATCGAGAAGACCCGCGGGGTGATGGCCGCGGCCGAGATCCCGGACGCCGAACCGAACGCCGAGAGCCTCGTCGAGCTCATCGGTACCAAGGGGGAGCTGGGCCGCTACCGGCTGACCCCGCACACCGGCCGCACCCACCAGCTGCGGGTGCACATGAACAGCCTGGGCCTGCCGATCCTCGGCGACCCCGTGTATCCGCAGGTCACCGACCCAGCCCCGGACGACTACCGCAACCCCCTCCAACTCCTGGCCCGCAGCGTGCAGTTCACCGACCCGGTCACCGGCGCCGAGCGCCGATTCGAAAGCGGCCTGTCCCTGCAGGCCTGGGAGGACCTCGCGGCCTGGGAGGCCGGCGGCCAGGGCTAGGCCGTGGCGGTCCCGGCCCTTCCGGCGGCGCCCGTGACCCCCGCGATCCGCAGCGCCGCATCGGCGGTGGCCTCCGCGAAGGCCACCACCGGCCGGTCCGGATCGGCGCGGTGGATCAGCATCACGCCCTCGATGAGCCCGAAGACCAGATCGCCCCGCAGCACCAGCCCGGCCCCGTCCCGGGCCAGTTCGGCCCCGGCGGAGGTACCGGCGAGCAACGCGCGGTAGGCATCCTTGAGTTCGCCGCGCATCCGGCGGAAGCGGGTAAACCGTGATCCGGCCACCTCGGGCAGCAGGTAGAGGGCGCCCAGGTCGTAAGGGCCCCCGCACAGCAGCATCACGTCCGAACGGCACAGCTCCCACAGCCGCTGCGCGGCAGGCCTCGCGGCGTCGGCGAGCAGCCGGCGGGCGAACACCAGCGAGGGCGCGACCGTGGATTCCAGGAGTTCGGCGAGGAGTTCCTCCTTGCCGCGGAAGTAGTGGTACATCGTGGCCTGGCGCATTCCGGCCCGTTCGGCCACCGTCCGCGTGGTGGTGGCGGCGTACCCCCGGACGGTGAACAGCTCGGCCGCCGCGCAGAGGAGTTCTTCGCGCGGCGGCCGGCCGCTCGCCGGTCGCAGCCGATCGGCGCGCGGCCGGCCGACCCGTCTCGGCCCCTCGTCCGTTCCCCCAGTCATGGGGCGATCGTCGCACAGGACACGACTGAATTGATCATGGCAAGAGATGAGATCCGGCCATGACCGTATTCAGAGGAAGCCCCAAAAGCGGCTAGCCGACCGAGCTGTAGGCCACTACACCCCGAAGCAGCGCGTCCACGGCCTTACGGGCATTTCGTGCCACCGTGCTCCCGCCCTGCGAGGACGGGGCCGCGGCCGCGATCTGCCCCAGCACGTCGATGACCTGCTTGCACCAGCGCACGAAGTCACCGGCCGGCATCTCCGCCTCGCGCAGCACCTCGTCCAGGCTCTTGTCGGAGGCCCACTGGTACGCCGCCCACGCGAAGCCGAGGTCCGGCTCGCGCTGGCCCACACCCTCCGCCTGGTTGATGCGGTGCTCCTCCTCCAGCGCGTCGAGCCGGCCCCAGATGCGGACCATCTCGCCCAGCGCCGCCTTCGCCGCACCGCCCGGCACCTTCGGCGGCACCGCGTCGTCGGACTGCCGCGCCTCGAACACCAGCGCCGAGACGCAGGCGGCCAGTTCGGCCGGGGACAGGCCTTCCCAGACCCCGGCGCGCAGGCACTCGGACGCCAGCAGGTCGAGCTCCCCGTACAGCCGGGCGAGCCGCTTGCCGTGCACGGTGACCTCGTCCTCGCGCAGGTAGTCCAGCTCGGTGAGCAGCCTGTGGATCCGGTCGAAGGTGCGGGCGATCGTGTTCGTCCGGCCCTCGATGCGCCGCTCCAGCTGCTGGGTGTCCCGCTTGAGCCGGTGGTAGCGCTCCGCCCAGCGGGCGTGGTCCTCGCGCTCGTCGCAGCCGTGGCAGGGGTGCGCCCGCAGTGCAGCGCGCAGCCGGGAGATCTCGCGGTCGTCGGCCGCCTCGGCCCGGCCGCGGCCGCGGCGCTCCGGCACGATGTGCCCTGCCTTGGCCCGCAGTTGGGACGCCAGGTCCCGACGGGACTGCGGCGAGCGCGCGTTGAAGGTCTTGGGGATCCGCATCCGCTCGATGGCCTCGACCGGGACCGGGAAGTCGATCGCGGCGAGCCGCTTGACCTGCCGCTCCGCCGTCAGCACCAGCGGGCGCGGGCCCTCGGCGTACTCGTACCCGCGGTGCCCGTTGACCCGCCCGGCCGGCACGCCCGGGTCCAGGACCAGCGCGAGCCCGGCGAACTTGCCGGTCGGCACGTGGATGATGTCGCCCGGCTTGAGCTTCTCCAGGGAACCGGCCGCCTGGGCCCGGCGCTGGGCCGCACCCCGCTTCGCCAGGTCCGTCTCGCGGTCCTTGAGGTCGCGGCGCAGCTGCGCGTACTCCTCGAAGTCGCCCAGGTGGCAGGTCATGCCCTCCTGGTAGCCCTCCAGGCCCTCCTCGTTGCGCTGCACCTGCCGGGAGATCCCGACGACCGAGCGGTCGGCCTGGAACTGCGCGAAGGAGGTCTCCAGCAGCTCGCGCGAGCGGTGCCGCCCGAACTGCTGGACCAGGTTCACGGCCATGTTGTACGAGGGCTTGAAGCTGGACCGCAGCGGATACGTACGGGTGCCGGCGAGCCCGGCGAGCGCCGCCGGGTCCATGCCGCGCTGCCACAGCACCACGGCGTGGCCCTCGACGTCGATGCCGCGCCGCCCCGCCCGGCCGGTGAGCTGGGTGTACTCGCCGGGGGTGATGTCGGCGTGCTGTTCGCCGTTCCACTTGACCAGCTTCTCCAGGATCACCGTGCGCGCGGGCATGTTGATGCCCAGCGCCAGGGTCTCGGTCGCGAAGACGGCCTTGACCAGGCCGCGGACGAACAGCTCCTCCACGACCTCCTTGAAGGTGGGCAGCATGCCGGCGTGGTGCGCGGCGATGCCCCGCTCCAGGCCTTCCAGCCACTCGTAGTAACCCAGGACGTGCAGGTCCTCGGCGGGGATGGAGGCGGTCCGCTCCTCGACGATCTCGCGCACCTTCAGGCGGGCGGAGTCGTCGTTGAGCCGCAGGCCCGCGAACAGGCACTGCTGGACGGCGGCCTCGCAGCCGGCCCGGCTGAAGATGAAGTTGATCGCGGGCAGCAGCCCGTCGCCGTCGAGGCGGGCGATGACCTCGGGGCGGCTGGGGGTCCAGATCCGGCCGCGGGAGCGCCGCTCGCGCTCGCGGTCGGCCTCGCGGACCATCTTGCCGCGCCGCCGGTCCTTCGGGCTGTACGTGCGGCTGTTCTCCTCGCGCGCCATGCGCAGCAGGTCGGGGTTGACCTCACGGCGCGCGGAGCCGCGCCCTCCGTGGTCGGACTCCTCCTCGAAGAGGTCGTGGATCCGGCGGCCTGCCATGACGTGCTGCCACAGCGGGACGGGCCGCTCCTCGGAGACGATCACCTCGGTGTCGCCGCGCACGGTGTCGAGCCAGTCGCCGAACTCCTCGGCGTTGGACACGGTGGCCGACAGGGACACCAGCGTCACCGACTCGGGGAGGTGGATGATCACTTCCTCCCAGACGGCTCCGCGGAACCGGTCGGAGAGGTAGTGCACCTCGTCCATCACGACGTAGCCGAGGCCGAGCAGCGACTGAGAACCCGCGTACAGCATGTTGCGGAGCACCTCGGTGGTCATCACGACCACGGGCGCCTCGGAGTTGACGCTGTTGTCGCCGGTCAGCAGGCCCACCTTGTCGGCGCCGTAGCGCCTGACGAGGTCGGCGTACTTCTGGTTCGACAGGGCCTTGATGGGCGTCGTGTAGAAGCACTTGCGGCCCTGCCGCAGGGCCAGGTGCACGGCGAACTCGCCGACGATCGTCTTGCCCGAGCCGGTCGGGGCGGCGACCAGCACGCCCTTGCCGGCCTCCAGTGCCTTGCAGGCGTCGACCTGGTACGCGTCCAGGTCGAATTCGTACATCTCGCGGAAGGGGGCCAGGGCGGAGGCCTCTTCGGCGGCGCGGATCCGGGCAGCGGCGTACCGCTCGGCGGGGGAGAGTTCTTCGGTCATCTTGTCTTCGAGCCTACCCGCCGCCTCTGACAACAGTCGCGATCTTTATGAGCAGCCCGTGCGGCACGGGCGGCCCCGCGCCCCTACACCAGGAGCCGCAGGGCCGCCGGCACGCACGCGGCGGTCACGGGCAGCGGCCCCAGGGGCTCGCCGTCCGCGTAGGCGGTGATCCCGGCGGCCTCCAGCGTGATCTTCGCGGCCCGGTGGACGGTCACCTGCGGGTGGCTCAGGTGCGTGCCCTTGTAGACCCGCGGGAAGACCTTGAGCAGGGTCGAGCGGCTGCAGTCCCCGACGACCACGACGTCGAAGAGCCCGTCGTCGGGCACGGCGTCGGCGCAGATGCGCATGCCGCCGCCGTAGGAGGAGCCGTTGCCGACGGCCACCAGTGCGGCCTCGGTCTCGATCACCGGACCGTCGTCGAGGGTGATCCGGTACGGGAACGGCCTGAAGGCGGCCAGCTCCGCCAGTATCGCCAGGTCGTACTTGAACCGGCCCGCCGGCAGCCGCATCCGGTTGCCGCGGTCGTTGACCCGCGAGTCGAAGCCGGAGCACAGCACGGTCCCGTACCAGGTCCCGCCGCCGGAACCGGCTCCTGCGTCGGCCGGGGCCACCCGCCCCAGGTCGATCTCGCGGACCCGTCCCTCCTTGATCGCCTCGGCCGCCAGCCGGCCCGCCTGCGCGGGCTCGCTCACGGGCAGCCCCATCGCCCGCGCGAAGTCGTTCCCGGTCCCCACCGCGACCACGCCGAGCGGTACCAGCGTCCCGGCCAGGGCCTGCAGGGCCAGGGAGACCACGCCGTCGCCGCCGACCGCGATGACCGCCCCGGTGCCTTCGCGGACGGCGGTGCGCAGCCGCGCCAGCGCGTCCCCGGCGTCGGCGCCGAGGACCGTCCGTACGCAGAACCCTGCGGCCCGGAGCGCGGAAGCGGCCGGCTGCGCGGCATGCGCGCCCCGGCCGCGTCCCGCGGTGGGATTGACGAGGAGGGTGATCTCAGCGCTCACCCGCCGGAATCTACCTGTCAGGTCGCGTCGTCGTAACCGTTGATCTGCCTGCGTCCGCCGTCGGCCTGCTCGGGCAGGGCGGTCGGGGCCTGCACGGGCTCCATCTCACCGATCGGCGCCGGCGTGAGGTCCAGCTCGGAGGCCTCGTCGTCGTCGAGCAGCGCATCGGGGTTGTTGCGGCCCCGCCTGCGGTCGTTGACCAGGCAGATCCCGAGCGCGATGAAGTAGAGGGCGACGATCGGCGCGGCCAGCGACATCATGGTCAGCGGGTCGCCGGTGGGCGTGGCGAACGCGGCGAAGATCGTGATGCCCAGCACCATGGCCCGCCACCAGCTCGCCAGCCGCTTCGCGGTGAGGACCCCGGTGAAGTTGAGCAGGATCAGCAGCAGCGGCAGCTCGAAGGCGAGACCGAAGACGATGACCATGCGCGTGACCAGGTCGAGGTAGTCGTCGACCGGGAGCAGGTTGCGCGCGTTGTCGGGGGTGAATTCGAGAAGGATCGTGGCGGTCTGCGGCAGCAGCTTGTAGGCGAGCACCCCGCCGGCGGCGAACAGCGGAGCGCCGACGGCCACGAAGCCGACCGCGTAGCGCTTCTCGTGGTTGTGCAGGCCCGGGGCGACGAAGGCCCAGAGCTGGTAGAGCCACACCGGCGCCGAGAGCACCACACCGGCGGTGAGCGAGACCTTGAGGGCGATCGAGAACGGGGCGATGAGGCCGTTCACGGTCATGTCGGCGCAGGGCCTGCCGTTGCGCTGTGAGACCACCCCGTTGGTGCAGCCGACGGAGTCCAGCATCGGCTTCAGCATGAAGTCGATGAGGTTCTTGTAGTAGAAGGCCGCCACGATGGTGATCACGAGGATCGCCAGGACCGACTTCAGCAGGCGGTTTCTCAGCTCACGCAGGTGCTCGACAAGAGGCATCCGCCCTTCGGCGTCCTTCGCCTGCTTGTTCTGCTTCTCCTGCTTGCGGGCAGACTTGAGCAACCCACGTCCCTTGTCTCGTTGCAGATGACCGGCGTGATCGTGACCGCGGGCCGTCGGCCGGCGGCCGGAGGATCAGCCCTGGGTGGAGTGGTTCGGCTCGTTGACGGGACGCGAGCCGGTCACGTCGCCGGGAGCGGCCTTGATGGTGCGCGGGGCGGCGGCCTGCTGCGGGGCCTGGTCGGCGACCGTCGCGGCGGCCGCTTCGTCCGCCTGGCTCTCGGCCTTCATGGCCTTGGCCTCGCTCTTGAGGATGCGGGCCGACTTGCCCAGGGAGCGGGCCATGTCGGGGAGCTTCTTGGCACCGAACAGCAGGAAGATCACGGCGATGATCAGGAGGATCTCAAGAGGCTTCAGATTGCCGATCATGTCTGACTTCCTTCTCGCCGGAACGGCTGGTAGTGGTGGCGGGCGACTGCGCGCAGAGGCACGCAATCGCTCAGAAAGGATCGTAACCCCCGGGGGTTAACGCCCGGCAATCCCCCGGGGTACCCGGCCTTGCGTGCGGCTGCGACCGACGGTACGGCTCCCGGCCCGCACTTTCCATATCCGTGCGCGCCACCGGACCTGCGGATCACGGCCGTGCGGCCCCGCCCGCCCGCGCCAGATCCGTCGCCGCGCGCTCCAGGTCCCCCGAGGCGTCGGCGATCCGCCGGCTGGCCAGCGCGACCTGGCCGGACAGCCGCCGCACCTCCGCGTAGACGCGTATGGCGAGGACGGAGAGGACGGCGAGCCCGAGGAAACCCAGGGCGATTGCGAGCATCGGCCACAGCATGGGACCGAGCCTAGGCCACCGGCCTCCTCAGATGCTGCGCAGGGTGCTCACGCCTCCGCCGGTCAGCAGTTCCACGATGCGCTCGCCGGCCGGTTTGCGTACGGAGGCCCCGCACTCGGGACAGGTGAACGAGTAGAACGTGGTGCGCCGGCTGCCGCCGATCACGAGCCGCAGGGCCCCGGCGTCCAGCTCGAAGCGGGCGCGGCAGTCGGAACAGGCCGCCTTGAAGGAGACGGGTCCCACCGTGGCCGACCGCCCCGGCGGCCCTGCTGCAGCATGCACACCCCGTGGCCCAGACATTGGCGACATCGCTCGGCGCTCCCTCAGCCCATTCGTTCCGTACGGCACGGCCCCGCAGGTCCGGTCCCGGTCCCGGTGCCGCCCCGCCGATTCCCCTTGATCAGCCCTGTTCCCCGTACCCGGCGAGCGCCTCCCGGGCCGCCTGCCGCGCACTGTCCGCCACCTCCGCGGGCGCCACGATCCGGCCGTCGCGGCCCAGCCGCAGCGCGAGCCGGCGCAGCGAGGCCGGGTCCGGGCTGCGCAGCGTGATCCGCAGGCCGCCGTCGGACAGCTCCTCGGCGCGGTCGTGCGGGTAGTACTCGGCGACCCAGCGGCCGCCCGGCCCGACCTCGACCACGACCTCCGGGTCCTCGGCGGCCGGCTGGACGAGCCCCTCGGACAGGTCGCGCGGCTCGATGGCGGGCGGCTCGGCCCGCTCGTCCAGCAGCCGGATCTCGGCGACCCGGTCGAGGCGGAAGGTGCGCCGGGCCTCGGAGAGGTGGCACCAGCCCTCCATGTACGTGTGGCCCACGGCGAAGAGCCGGATGGGGTCGACCTTGCGCTCGGTCAGCTCGTCGCGCGCCGGCGAGTAGTAGCGCAGCCACAGCCTGCGGCGCTCCGCGATGGCCCGGTCGACGTCCGCGAAGACCCCGCCCTCCGCCTCGAAGGTCACCGACAGCCGGGAGCTGGCCCCGGCCGCCTCGCCCGCGGCCGCCTCCAGCTTCGCGGTGGCCCGCAGCAGCGCGTCCCGGTCGCTCTCGCGCAACCCCGGCAGCGTGGCCACGGCGCGGGCGGCGACCAGCAGCGCGGTCGCCTCGTCGGCGGCGAGGCGCAGCGGCTCGGCGGTGGACTCGCCCGACGCGTCGGGGTTGCGCCACCAGATGCGCTCCCCGTCGGTGTCGATGTCGAGCAGGTCCCCGCCGCGGAAGCTGGTCCCGCACATGGGCAGCACGTCGAGGTCCGAGATCAGCTCGTCCTCGGTGATCCCGAAGGCGCGGGCGACGTCGGCGACGTGCGCCCCGGGGCGCTCGCGCAGGTACGTCACCAGGGACAGCATCCGGCGGGTCTGGTCGATGGCGTTGGCAGCCATGCTGGTACGTCTCCCCCTCAGGGCACGTCTTGCGAACGGTGCGGTTGTGCGGTGGTTGCGGATCGTGCGGCGGACGCGACGGGTCAGGCCCGGCCCGCCGGGCCGGCCTCAGCCCCTGGCCACGGCGCGCAGCCGGGCCACGACGTCCGCCCGCAGGTCGGCGGGCTCCACGACCACCACGTCCGGCCCGAACTCGACCAGCCAGGCGTCCAGCCCGTGCCCGTACGGGATCTCCAGCTCGTCCCAGCCGTCCCCGCCCTCGCGCACGGCGGTGGCCCTGGCCCGCAGCGGGTACCCGGCCCCGGCCCGGAGCCGGATCAGCGCGGAGCGGTCCGCGCTCTCCCCGGCCCAGCTGGCCACGGTCTCCCGTACGGTGACCACGTCCGGGACCTCAGCGGTGTACTTGGCCGCCCGGGAGCGGACCTTGCCGGTGATCCGGGAGAGCCGGAACACCCGCTCCGCCCCGCGGTCGCGGTCGTATCCGGCCAGATACCAGTGGCCGCGCCAGCACTCCAGCGCCCACGGCTCCACCTGGCGGGTCTCGGGATGCGCGGCGGTGGACTTGCGGTAGTCGAAGACCACCGGCCGGCGGTCGCGGCAGGCCAGCATCAGCGGCTCGAAGGCCGCCTCGTGGACCGGGATGCGCGGCTCGATGGCACTGTGCTGGCCCGCGTACGGGTCCTCCGCCTCCGGCATCCCGCCCGCGCGCAGCTTCTGCAGCGCACCGCTGGCGGCTCCGGCGAGGCGGGCCTGCTGCCAGACCTTGGCCGCGAGCCCCAGCGCGGCGGCTTCCTCGGCATCGAGGGAGACGGGAGGCAGCCGGTTGCTGTCGCGGCGGGCGAGGTAACCGGTCTCGCCCTCCAGGTTCTCCACCGTCTCGATGACCAGGCCGAGTTCGCGCAGATCGTCCTTGTCACGCTCGAACATGCGGTTGAACGATTCGTCGTTGCCGGCTTCCATGTACGCCTCGATGGAGCCGCGCAACTCGCGCTTGCTCAGCGGCCGGCGGGTCCCCAGCAGACACAGCGCCAGATTCATCAGCCGCTCGGCCTTGGCAATCGCCATCGACGCCCTTCCGCCCTTCTCCGCTTACACGTTGCACGACGCGCACGACACACACGTCCGTGACCGTTGACCGTACCGCCCCGGCGGGCCCCGGCAAAAGCGAGGGCCCCCGCCTCACGGCGGGGGCCCCATTACCTGTCACGAGTCGTCGGATCAGACGCCCATCAGGTCGCAGACGAAGATCAGCGTCTCGCCCGGCTTGATGGCGCCGCCGGCGCCGCGGTCGCCGTAGGCGAGGTGGGCGGGGATGACCAGCTTGCGGCGGCCGCCGACCTTCATGCCCTCGATGCCCTTGTCCCAGCCCGGGATGACCTGGCCGATACCCAGGATGAACTGCAGCGGCGCGCCGCGGTTCCAGGAGGCGTCGAACTCCTCGCCGGTGGAATAGGCCACGCCCACGTAGTGGACGGAGACCTTGTTGCCGGCCGTGGCCTCGGCGCCGTCGCCCTCCCAGATGTCCTCGATGACGAGGTCGGCCGGAACCGGGAAGTCGGGGAAGTCGATCTCGGGCTTCTCGAGCTGGTTGCTCACGGAACTGCTCCTCAGAAATAAATCAGGTCAACCGGGACAGTCTTACATCACGGCGAGGATGTCGAGGCTGAACACCAGCGTCGAGTTCGCCGGGATGGTGCCCTGCTCCTTGTCGCCGAACGCCTGGTCCGGCGGGATGACCAGCAGGATGCGGCTGTTGACCTTCTTGCCGAGCAGGCCGTCCTTGAGGCCCTTGACCGACAGCTGCTCCATCGGCCAGGTCACCGTCTGGTCCGTGGCGTACGTGCTTTCGAAGGTCTTGTCGTCCTTCCACGTCTTGCCGTTGAACTTGACCACGACGCTGTCGGTGTCCTTGACGACCGGGCCGTCACCCTCCAGCACGTAGTTCGAGACCAGCTTCGCCGGCGGCGCGGTGTCCTTCGGAACGGTCACGGAGACTTCCTTGCCGTCCGTGTTCGTACCGATCTTCGGCAGGGCCTTGTCCTCCTGCGGGATCTCCTTGCCCGTGGCCGAGACCGGGACCGAGGTGCCCTTGACGATGTCCACGACGAACACCAGCGTGGCGTTCGGCTTGATCTTGTCGCCGGAGCCCTTGTCCCCGTACCCGAGGTCCGGCGGGATCACCAGCTCCAGACGGCTGCCGACCTTCTTGCCCTCAAGGCCCTGGTCCCAGCCCTTGATGACCATGCCGGCACCGATGGTGACGTCGAACGGCTTGCCCTTGCCGAAGCTCTGGTCGAACGGCTCCTTGCCGTCCCACACCTGCCCGTAATAGTTGACCTGGGCGATGTCGCCCTTCTTCAGCACCGGGCCGGTGCCCTCGCTGACGGTCACCACCTTCAGTTCCTTCGGCGGCTCACCCGAGCCCTTCGACAAGGTGGGCGTCTCCCCGAACTTTTCACCCTTGGTGATCGCGGGGGCCCCGTTCTTCATCTGGGCGGAGTCGGAGCCGCTGTCGCCACAGGCTGCTGCCGACAGCAGCAGAAGGGGTACGACAAGCAGGCCGGCAAGTCGGCGCACGTGTTCCTCAGATCTCAGACGGCAACGGTCGTCGCCACTCTAAGGCGTGCGCAGGGCCGCGTACGAGATTCCGTACGCGGCCCCTGTCACGAGCGCCGCAAGATCAGCACGATGTCACATGCCGGCGATCAGCTTCTCCACCCGGTCGTCCACCGACCGGAACGGGTCCTTGCACAGCACGGTCCGCTGCGCCTGGTCGTTGAGCTTGAGGTGCACCCAGTCGACCGTGAAGTCCCGCCGCTGCTCCTGCGC
The DNA here is from genome assembly GCF_040302565.1 of Streptomyces sp. NPDC097981. Lineage (NCBI taxonomy): Bacteria > Bacillati > Actinomycetota > Actinomycetes > Kitasatosporales > Streptomycetaceae > Streptomyces > Streptomyces sp. NPDC097981. The sequence goes on along the minus strand of NZ_JBEORW010000018.1, from coordinate 96,664 downwards.
CCGGCGGATGAAGTCGCCGCGCAGCCGCGCCCTCGTCGTCTGCGGGGGCACCGACTTGCCCTCGAAGATCTTGAGGTCGTTGCAGATCCGCGCCGCCTGCCCCTTGCGCTCCAGCAGGTAGTACAGCCCGCGCCGGCGATGGATGTCGTGGTACGCGAGGTCTATCTGAGCCACCCGCGGGTTCGACATGGTCATGCCGTGCTTGGCCCGGTAGCGCTCGATCAGCTGATACTTCATCACCCAGTCGATCTCGGTCGCGATCCGGTCCAGATCCTCCGCCTCGATCGCGTCGAGGCTGCGGCCCCACAGCTCCAGCACCTGGTCCACCGTGCCGGTACGGATCCCCCGGCGCTCGGCGAAGTCCACGGCCTTGTCGTAGTACTCCCGCTGGATCTCCAGCGCCGACGCCTCACGGCCGCTCGCCAGACGCACCTTGCGCTGGCCCGTGATGTCGTGGCTGACCTCGCGGATGGCCCGGATCGGGTTCTCCAGGGTCAGGTCCCGCATCACCGTGCCCGCTTCGATCATGCGCAGCACCAGATCGGTCGCCCCGACCTTGAGCAGCATGGTCGTCTCGGACATGTTCGAGTCCCCGACGATCACGTGCAGCCGGCGGTAGCGCTCGGCGTCCGCGTGCGGCTCGTCCCGGGTGTTGATGATCGGCCGGGACCGGGTCGTCGCGGAGCTGACGCCCTCCCAGATGTGCTCGGCCCGCTGGCTCACGCAGTAGACCGCACCCCGGGGGGTCTGCAGCACCTTGCCCGCGCCGCAGATCAGCTGCCGCGTGACAAGGAACGGAATGAGGATGTCCGCCAGGCGGGAGAATTCTCCGTGCCGGGCCACGAGATAGTTCTCGTGGCAGCCGTAGGAGTTGCCGGCCGAATCGGTGTTGTTCTTGAAGAGATAGACGTCGCCCGCGATTCCCTCCTCGTGCAGGCGGCGCTCGGCGTCGACGAGCAGGCCTTCGAGAATGCGCTCGCCCGCCTTGTCGTGCGTGACCAATTCGGTCACGTTGTCACATTCGGGAGTTGCATATTCCGGATGCGAACCCACGTCGAGGTACAGGCGGGCGCCGTTCCGCAGGAAGACATTGCTGCTGCGGCCCCATGACACAACACGGCGGAAGAGGTAGCGCGCCACTTCGTCAGGAGACAGTCGGCGCTGTCCCCTGAACGTGCACGTGACGCCGTACTCGTTCTCCAGCCCGAAAATGCGGCGGTCCATGACTGAACATTACGCCTTCTGCACTGTTCTGAAACCGGGTTCGTGAACGCCGTTTCGATCAGTTGCCGACGAGCCGCTCCGCCGGACCCCCCGCCGGACCCCGGACCGCCCCCTCGCCCACGATCTCGCCCGCACCTTCCGGCGAGGCCGCCGACGAGCCCGTCACCGTACGGGTCCGCCCGGGAGCGGCCAGGATCCGCTGAGTGGTCATCAGCACCACCAGGGCCGCAGCCCCCGCCGCACACGCCACCCCGAACCCGGCCGCCGTACCGCCCAGTTCCACGAACGGCCCCGCCACCGCGGTACCGACGGCCGCACCCACCCCGAAGAAGGTCACCAGCCAGGAGAACGCCTCCGTCACCGTGCCCGCCGGGGCGTGCCGGTCCACCACGATGAACGCACAGGCGATCGTCGGCGCCAGGAACACCCCGGCCAGGGCCGTCAGCGCCGTCATCGCCACCGGGCCGGGCGTCAGCAGCAGCGGCAGGTAGCCCAGCGCCAGCAGCGCCACCAGCACCCGCAGCCGCCGCTCCGGGGCCCCGCCCCACTGCCGGGCCCCGTAGACCACACCTCCGGCCAGGGCACCCAGGCCCAGGGCCGCCATCATCCACCCGTAGACCGCCTGCCCGCCGTGGCCGTCCGAATAGGCGATGCCCGCCACCGTGATGGAGCCCAGGGCGCAGCCCACGAAGAAGAACGCACCCAGCAGCGCCACCAGCCCCCGCGAGCGCAGCGCACCCAGCCAGTGGGCCTCGCGCGGCTCGGAACGCCAGGTGCGCGACGGCTCGCTCAGCACGACCGACAGGGCCCCCAGAACACCCAGCGCATTGATCACCAGCAGGGCGCCGGCCGGGCTCCACAGCGCGACACACACCGTCACGATCAGCGGACCGACGGTGTACATGACCTCCTGTGCCACCGCGTCCAGCGCGTACGCGGCGTGCACCCGCTCCTCACGCCCGCCCAGCACACTGGGCCACAGCGCCCGCAGGCCGCCCTCCAGCGGCGGCGAGAAGAACCCGGACACGATGACCGCGCCGTACGCCGCAGCGGCCGAACCCGTACCCGCCAGCGCCAGCCACGCCATGCCCAGCGCCGAGGCCACCGCGGCCGGCAGCTGGACCCGGGGCTGCCCGTACAGGTCCACCGCACGGCCGAGCAGCGGCTGCCCCACCGCATTGGCGAAGCCGTAGGCGGCGGCCAAGGCGCCCGCGAGGCTGTAGCTGCCGCCCCCGGCCCGCACGAACAGCACGATCGCGATCGCCGCCGTGGCGTTCGGCAGCCGGCCGACGAGCGTGCCCGCCAACAGCCGTGCGGCGTGCCGGGTCCTGAGCAGCTCCGCGTATCCCGCGGCCATGTCCGCCCCCTTCTGCCCGGACCCTGCCGGGGTAATACGTATAACGAAGACGGTCATACGTACCATGGCCGCAGCCCACCGGTCCACCCGGCGGACCACCCGCACCCCCGCCGACCTCGCATTCCAGGAGAACCGTGTGACGAGACCCACCAGCCGGGACGTCGCCAGCGCCGCCGGGGTCTCCCAGGCCACCGTCTCCCTCGTCCTCGGCGGCAAATGGCGCGGCCGCGTCTCCGAACGCACCGCCGCCCTCGTCCGCGAAACCGCCACCACCCTCGGCTACCGCCCCAACCTCGCCGCCCGCAGCCTCCGCCTCGGCAGCACCCGCACCGCCCTCCTCGTCGTCCCCGCCCTCACCAACGAGTTCTTCGCCCGCGTCTACACCGGCGCCGCCCGCATCGCCGCCGAACACGGCTTCGGCGTCGTCCTCTACCCCTCCCCCGACGGCACCGGCCCCGCCCGCGACCCCTTCGCCTCCGCCAGCACCGCCCTCGACGGGGTCATCGCCTCCTCCATGGCCGCCGGCGCCCTCGACGCCATCGGCGACGCCGAGCTCCCCCTCGTCATGCTCGACAGCGACCCCACCGCCGGCCGCGCCGCCGCCCACGTCAACCTCGCCATGGCCGACGGCATGCGCCAGATCACCGAACACCTCCTCACCCTCGGCCACCACCGCTTCCTCCACCTCGCCTCCGCCGTCGACACCTGGACCTTCGACATCCGCGCCCAAGCCCTGGCCGCCCTCCTGGGACCCCACGCCGAGCTGCGCACCGTACGGGCCCCGCTCACCGTCGCCGACGCCCTCACCGCCATGGAGGCGGCCCTGGCGGCCCCCGCAGACCGCCCCACCGCCGTCATCTGCGACGACGACATACTCGCCGCCGGCGCCTGCAAGGCCGCCCGCCGCCTGGGCCTGCGCGTCCCCGACGACCTCTCCGTCACCGGCGTCGACGACCTCGCGCTCGCCACCGCCGTCGAACCCGAACTCACCACCGTCCGCCTGCCCGCCGAACGCGTCGGCGAACAGGGCATGACCGCCCTCCTCGCCGTCCTGGAGGGCACCCCCTGGACCGCCCCCGACCTCCCCGTCGAGCTGATCGTCCGCGGCTCCTCCGGCCCCGCACCCACCCGCCCCTGAACACGAAGAAGCCCCGGCCCGCCTCACAGGAGGCGGACCGGGGCCACTCGAAGCAGTCCTACTCGGAATCGTCCTCGGGAGCCTCGTCGTTCGAGACCGCGTCGGCCTGCGCCGCCGCCGGAACATCCGCCTCCAGCAACCGCGACAACTGCCGGCCCCGGATCCGCTTGAACTTCCGCTGCTGGGACCGCGTACGGTCCAGCACCGCAACCTCCAGCCGCTCGGCCGGAATCGTCTTGTCCGCACTGTTCGCCTGGCTGGACAGCGCCTGCACCGCCAGCTTCAGCGCCTCCGACAGGGTCATCCCGTCCTGGTGGCGCTGGTCCAGATAGGTACTGATCTGCTCGGCGTTGCCGCCGACCGCGACCGAGCCGTGCTCGTCCACGATCGAACCGTCGTGCGGCAGCCGGTAGATCTGGTCACCCGCCGCGGTCGCACCGACCTCGGCCACGACCAGCTCCACCTCGTACGGCTTCTCACCCGCACTGGAGAAGATCGTGCCCAGCGTCTGCGCGTAGACGTTGGCGAGCCCACGGGCCGTCACATCGTCACGGTCGTAGGTGTATCCGCGCAGATCGGCGTAGCGCACGCCCCCGATCCGCAGGTTCTCGTACTCGTTGTACTTGCCGGCGGCCGCGAAGCCGATCCGGTCGTAGATCTCGCTGAACTTGTGCAGCGCGCGGGACGGGTTCTCGCCGACGAACACGATGCCGTCGGCGTACTGCAGCACGACAAGGCTGCGACCGCGGGCAATGCCCTTCCGGGCGTATTCCGCCCGGTCGGCCATGGCCTGCTGGGGTGACACATAGAACGGAGTCGACACCGGTTGTCCGTCCCTTTCTTCTGGGCGACGAGAGGACTGGTCAGAGCAGGGCGGCGCGCGGACCGTCGGGCTGCTCCAGACGACGGTTGGTGACCGTACGGGCGAGCTCCTGCGACTCCTCGTCGCTGAGCCTGCGGAATCCCTCGTCCGTGATGACGGTGACGATCGGGTAGATGTGGCGGTACAGGTCCGGGCCACCGGTCGCCGAGTCGTCGTCGGCCGCGTCGTACAGCGCCTGCACGACGAGGGTGGTGGCCTGCTCCTCCGTCAGGTCGGGGCGGTACAGCTTCTTCATCGAGCCGCGCGCGAAGATCGAGCCGGAACCGGTGGCGGCGAAGCCGTGCTCCTCGGAGCGGCCGCCCGTCACGTCGTAGGAGAAGATCCGGCCCTTCTCCTTGGCCTCGTCGTACCCGGCGAACAGCGGCACGACCGCCAGCCCCTGCATCGCCATGCCCAGATTGCTCCGGATCATGGTCGACAGCCGGTTGGCCTTGCCCTCCAGGGAAAGGGTCGCGCCCTCCACCTTCTCGAAGTGCTCCAGCTCCAGCTGGAACAGCTTCACCATCTCCACGGCCAGGCCGGCCGTACCGGCGATGCCGACCGCGGAGTACTCGTCGGCCGGGAACACCTTCTCGATGTCCCGCTGCGCGATCATGTTCCCCATGGTCGCCCGCCGGTCACCGGCGAGCACGACGCCACCGGGGAAGGTGGTGGCGACGATGGTCGTCCCGTGCGGCGCCTCGACGATCCCCTCGGGCAGCTTCCGGTTCCCCGGCAGCATCTCGGGCGCGTGCGCACCCAGGAAGTCCATGAAGGACGACGACCCCGGCGTCAGGAAGGCTGCCGGTAGACGCCCTGTGCTACGAGTGTTGGGTTCCACAGGTTTCCTTCCACGTAAGCGGCTGCACGCCTTATGACGTCCGGCCGATCCTTGAACTGCCCCAGTGCTGCGTTACAGCTGAAGCAGCTGTACGCCTCGGACCTTACCCGTCTGATGATCGTGATCCACGTGCTCCGCCGGACCCTGTTGGCAGATCACGCATACACCACCTTGGGCCGCGATCATCTCGTCGCGCTCGGCCTCGGTGATGCCGTACTTGCGCTTGAAGTAGCTCGCCCGGTTCCGCTGCGCCCGGCACTCCTTGCAGTAGCTGGCCCAGCCGTCCGAGCTCGTCCGGTTGAGCTCCCACTCGGAGTGAGGCTTGATCTCTCCACAGTCAGGGCACCGCTTGTGGCCGGACGGCACGGGGATCTTGACCCGTACCGTCCGCCCGGCGGCTTCCTGGCGCGCCCTGTAGTGGTCAGCCTGGCATTCCCGGCAATACGCCTGGAATCCATCCCGCATCGAACGGTTGCTCGCGAAAGCCTCGTGAGGTAGCACGCGCTTACACCGAGAACAGCACTTCATGCCTTCCGGCACGCTGTTGACCAAAACCCCCCGCACCTTCAATTCGAAGATCAAATAGCCAAACGACCTTTACTGGCCACCCTTTTGGACGAATGACCTCACGAAATCCTCGGCGTTCTCCTCCAAGACGTCATCGATTTCGTCGAGTACCGAGTCGACGTCGTCGGAGAGTTTTTCCTGTCGTTCCTTGAGGTCGGACTGTGCCTCCGCGGCCTGCTCCTCGACCTCCTCGGAAGAGCGAGTCGCCTTCTGCTGTCCGCCGCCGGTGTCCTTCGTCGCCATGTCTACCTCACCCCGCTCGGTTCGCACGCTCACGTAGAAAGGCCCCGGATCGGGACCTCTCCCAAGATCAGACCCTACGTCGGACCCTACAAGGAGGGCCCGGCATTCGTCCCCGCACTTTCATAACGTCCGGGTGTTCCCATGATTCCCGGACCGAGGGCTTTTCAGCCCTCAGTTCCCGCTGAGTACCCGCACCAGGTCCTCCGCCGTGCGGCAGCGGTCCAGGAGCTCCTTGACGTGCTTGCGCGTACCCCGCAGGGGTTCCAGCGTCGGGACCCGCTGGAGGGAGTCGCGGCCCGGGAGGTCGAAGATCACAGAGTCCCACGAGGCCGCGGCGACATCGTCCGCGTACTGCTCCAGGCACCGGCCCCGGAAGTACGCCCGGGTGTCCTCCGGCGGCTTGCCCTGGGCGCGTTCCACCGCCGGCTCCTCCACGAGCCGCCTCATCTTGCCTCGGGCCACCAAGCGGTTGTACAGGCCCTTCTCGGGCCGTACGTCCGCGTACTGGAGGTCCACCAGGTGCAGCCGGGCGGCGTCCCAGCCGAGCCCGTCCCGCCTGCGGTAGCCCTCCAGGATCTCGCGCTTCGCGATCCAGTCGAGCTCTCCCGAAAGGCTCATCGGGTCGCTCTCCAGCCGGCCCAGGACGTCCTCCCAGCGGACCAGCACGTCCTTGGTCTGCTCGTCCGCGTCGGAGCCGAAACGCTCGTCCACGTACTTCCTGGCCAGCTCGAAGTACTCCATCTGGAGTTGTACGGCGGTCAGGGTGCGGCCGCTGCGCAGCGTGATCAGGTGGCGCAGGTCGGGGTCGTGGGAGACCTGGTGCAGGGTGCGCACGGGCTGGTCCACGGCCAGGTCGACGCCGATGAAGGAGTCCTCGATCATCGAGAGGACGAGGGCGGTGGTGCCGAGCTTGAGGTAGGTGGAGATCTCGGAGAGGTTCGCGTCGCCGATGATCACGTGGAGGCGGCGGTACTTCTCGGCGTCCGAGTGGGGTTCGTCGCGGGTGTTGATGATGGGGCGCTTGAGGGTGGTCTCCAGGCCGACCTCGACCTCGAAGTAGTCCGCGCGCTGGCTGATCTGGAAGCCGTGCTCGCGGCCGTCCTGGCCGATGCCGACGCGGCCTGCGCCGGTGACGACCTGGCGGGAGACGAAGAAGGGGGTCAGGTGGCGCACGATCTCCGAGAAGGGGGTCTCCCGCTTCATCAGGTAGTTCTCGTGCGTGCCGTAGGAGGCGCCCTTGTTGTCGGTGTTGTTCTTGTAGAGGTGGATCGGCTGGGCGCCGGGGAGCTGGGCCGCCCGTACGGCCGCCTCTGCCATGATCCGCTCGCCGGCCTTGTCCCAGAGGACGGCGTCGAGCGGGTTGGTGACCTCCGGGGAGCTGTATTCGGGGTGGGCGTGGTCGACGTAGAGCCGGGCGCCGTTGGTGAGGATGACGTTGGCGAGGCCGATGTCCTCGTCGGTGAGCTGGCTGTTGTCGGCGGCCTCGCGGGCGAGGTCGAAGCCGCGGGCGTCCCGCAGCGGATTCTCTTCCTCGAAGTCCCAGCGGGCGCGTCGCGCCCGGTGCATCGCAGCCGCGTAGGCGTTGACGATCTGGGACGAGGTGAGCATGGCATTGGCGTTCGGGTGGCCCGGGACGGAGATCCCGTACTCCGTCTCGATTCCCATTACTCGCCGTACGGTCATGCGGCCCTCCTTGCCCGGCGGCGCTCCCGTTCGGGAGCGGCGCTCAAGTACCGCTGGTGCTCCGGTGCGTGTGCGGTGCCCGTCCCCGCACTGCGCGACCGGCGGTACGGAAGAGCCTAGAACCACTCCGCGCTGGTGGGGAGATCATTTCGGTCATTGCCTTCGCCCTGTCACCGGCTGAAAAGAGCAGTCGGTAAAGCAGTCGGCTGCGGGTGCCCGGCGAGGGCACCCGCAGCCGCCCTGTTGGATCAGAGGTACTGACCGGTGTTTGCCACCGTGTCGATGGAGCGTCCGGTGTCCGCGCCCTGCTTTCCGGTGACGAGGGTGCGGATGAATACGATCCGCTCGCCCTTCTTTCCGGAGATCCGGGCCCAGTCGTCCGGGTTGGTGGTGTTCGGCAGGTCCTCGTTCTCCTTGAACTCGTCCACGCAGGCCTGGAGGAGGTGGGAGACGCGGAGGCCCTTCTGGTTGTGCTCCAGGAAGGCCTTGATGGCCATCTTCTTCGCCCGGTCCACGATGTTCTGGATCATGGCGCCCGAGTTGAAGTCCTTGAAGTAGAGGACTTCCTTGTCGCCGTTGGCGTACGTGACCTCAAGGAAGCGGTTTTCCTCGGTTTCGGCGTACATCTGCTCGACGACTGTCTGGATCATGCTGTGGACGGCCACCTCGGGCGAGCCGGAGTGCTCGGAGAGGTCGTCGCTGTGGAGCGGCAGCGAGGCCTTGAGGTACTTGGCGAAGATGTCCCTCGCCGCCTCGGCGTCGGGGCGCTCGATCTTGATCTTCACGTCGAGCCGGCCGGGGCGCAGGATGGCCGGGTCGATCATGTCCTCGCGGTTGGAGGCGCCGATGACGATGACGTTCTCCAGGCCTTCCACGCCGTCGATCTCTGCGAGCAGCTGCGGGACGATGGTGTTCTCCACGTCCGAGCTGACTCCGGATCCGCGGGTGCGGAAGAGGGATTCCATCTCGTCGAAGAAGACGATGACGGGGGTGCCCTCGCTCGCCTTCTCCCGGGCACGCTGGAAGACGAGGCGGATGTGCCGCTCGGTCTCGCCGACGTACTTGTTGAGGAGTTCGGGGCCCTTGATGTTCAGGAAGTAGGACTTCCCGGCGGGCTGGCCGGTGACCTCGGCGACCTTCTTGGCAAGGGAGTTGGCGACAGCCTTGGCGATGAGCGTCTTGCCGCAGCCGGGCGGGCCGTAGAGCAGGATGCCCTTCGGCGGGCGCAGTTCGTGCTCCTTGAACAGGTCCGGGTAGAGGTAGGGGAGCTCGACCGCGTCGCGGATCAGCTCGATCTGGTCGCCCAGGCCGCCGATCTTGTCGTAGTCGATGTCCGGGACCTCTTCGAGGACGAGTTCTTCGACCTCGCTCTTGGGGACGACCTCGTAGACGTAGCCGGAGCGGGGTTCGAGCAGGAGGGCGTCGCCGGGGCGGATGGTGATGTCCAGGAGCGGCTCGGCGAGCCTCACCACCCTCTCCTCGTCGGTGTGCCCGATCACCAGGGCGCGCTCGCCGTCCTCAAGGATCTCCTTGAGGGTGACGATGTCCCCGGCCCGTTCGAACTCCATGGCCTCGACCACGTTCAGGGCCTCGTTGAGCATGACCTCCTGGCCGCGCCGGAGGTCTTCCGGGTCGACGCTGGGGCTGACGTTCACGCGGAGCTTTCGGCCCCCGGTGAAGATGTCGACGGTGCCGTCTTCGTTCGACTGAAGGAAGACGCCGAAGCCGGCCGGCGGCTGTGCGAGCCGGTCGACTTCCTCCTTGAGTGCCACGATCTGGTCGCGGGCCTCACGGAGCGTATTTGCCAGTCGCTCGTTTTGTGCGGAGACGCCGGCCAGGTTTGTCTGGAGCTCGACGATCCGCTCTTCGAGAATCCTCGTGTGTCGCGGAGAGTCGGCGAGCTTACGTCGCAGGACGGCGATTTCCTGCTCGAGATAGGCAACCTGGCCGGCGGGGTCCTCAGACCCTCGCCCCGGCCGGATGCCGCGGTTGATGTCGTCGTCGTGGGCTGCCACGGTCCTCACCTCCTCCAAGGGGAGCTGGACGCTTCCTGACCCTACCTGGGCTGGTGGTGATTGAAACCCCTAGATCACAAAGACGGTAGAGGTGTGTCCGATCTTCACCCTTGCGTACTCCCTCACGCCAAGGAAATACCCACCCATCAACATCGGAAAGCGGCCGGTTGTAAGGTCGAACCGTTCAACACCCGTCAGGGCTCGCGCGACTTGCCGCGGCTCGTGGCGGAAACGGATCACTGAGCGCAGGAAACGGCAGGAGATATGACCGTGCAGCAGGAGGCTCCCACGGGCGGCGGCGGGCAGGCCGGCGAGCCACTTGAGGTCTGGATCGATCAGGACCTCTGCACCGGTGACGGCATCTGCGTGCAGTACGCGCCGGAGGTGTTCGAGCTGGACATCGACGGTCTGGCGTATGTGAAGAGCCCGGAGGACGAGCTTCTGGTGGAGGCGGGGGCGACGACTCCGGTTCCGCTGACGCTGCTGCAGGACGTGGTGGACTCGGCGAAGGAATGTCCGGGTGACTGCATCCACGTGAGGCGCGTTTCGGACAGGGTCGAGGTCTACGGCCCCGACGCAGAGTGACGGTTCAAACGCTCCGGGCGTCTGAGTTCGTCAGCTCCTGGCGGAATTTTCCGCCGCTCCAGCGCCACTTGGCGAGCTGCTTCACGTCGGGGCTGTAGCGCGGTACCTGGGGTGAGGAGTAGCCGACGAGACGGGCGGTGACGACTCCGTCGCGGACGGCGAGGTCGGTGGCGGTCTGTCGTTTCCCGGCTTCGAGCAGGGTGGCCACGACCCTCGGGACGGCGCCGGGCTCCTTGTCCTGGGTGAGTACGTAGATCGCGTGGGGCGGGGTGCCGGATCCCGCGTCGCAGCGGACGGCGGCGACGGTCTCGGGGCGGCCGTCGCCGTCGAGGTCTCCCTGGGCGGTGGCCGTGACGGCCGTCGGGAGGCCTTTGCAGTCGAGCGGGTACGTGGCCCGGGCCGGGTCGGGGGCGGTGGCCTGCGGGCCGCTGGCGGGGGCCGCGGAGGCGCCGGCGGCGGGAGCCGCGGAGGGGCTGGCGGCGGCATCCGGCTGGAGGAGTCCCGCGGCGGCCATGACGGCGGCCATGGCGGTGGCCGTGGCCAGCCAGTGGACGGGCCTGGCGGTGCTGTGCGCCAGGGTTTCCAGTGTCGGCGTCGGCTCGGCGGTGCGGTGCGGCACGCGGGGTGTCTCCTGTGCTAACGGTGACGGGGAGCCAGCATCGTGCCACACCTCACAGCGGGGTGGAACGTCCGGGTCCGGGTCGGCTGGGGCCGGTGTCGAGGACAACGAAAAGGCGCTGTGGCGCAGTTCCCGGATCGTCCGGGGAACTGCGCCACAGCGCCTTGGTGTTGGGGTGCGGCGGGGTCGGCCGGAGCCGGTGTCAGCCGCGGTCGCCGGAGCTCCCCTGGGAGGTGCCCCCACCGGACTGGCTTCCGGGTCCGTCGTAGTCCTCGCCGTAGGCGCCCTTGGCGGGGCGGCGGCGGCGCATCGGGGGCTCGACGCCGTCCGCGAGGCGGCGGGCGGTGACGAGGAAGCCGGTGTGGCCGATCATCCGGTGGTCCGGGCGGACGGCCAGGCCTTCGACGTGCCAGTTGCGGATCATCGATTCCCAGGGCTGCGGTTCGGCGTAGCAGCCGAACTCGCGGATGGATTCGACGGTGCGGGCGAGCTGGGTGGTGGTGGCCACGTAGCAGCACAGGATGCCGCCGGGGACGAGGGCCTTGGAGACGGCCTCCAGGCACTCCCAGGGGGCGAGCATGTCGAGGATGACGCGGTCGACGTCGGTGTCGGACAGGTTGTCCTGGAGGTCGCCGACGGTCAGCTGCCACGCGGGGTGCGGGCCGCCGAAGTAGCGCTCGACGTTGGCCGTGGCGATCTCGGCGAAGTCCGCGCGGCGCTCGTAGCTGTGGAGCATGCCCTGGTCGCCGATGGCGCGCAGCAGGAAGCTGCTCAGGGAGCCGGAGCCCACGCCTGCCTCGACGACGCGGGCGCCGGGGAAGATGTCGGCGAAGGCCAGGATCTGGCCCGCGTCCTTGGGGTAGACCACGGCGGCACCGCGGGGCATGGACAGGACATAGTCGGGGAGCAGGGGGCGCAGCGCGAGGTACGCGACGTTCCCCGTGGTACGGACAACACTGCCCTCGGGAGCACCGATCAGCTCGTCGTGCGGGAAGGAACCCTTGTGGGTGTGGAAATTCTTCCCTGCTTCGAGCGTGAACGTGTAGTGGCGGCCCTTGGGGTCGGTGAGCTGAACCTGGTCCCCGACCTTGAAGGGCCCGCGTCGGCGGGCGGCACCGGTCGGTTCGGACATGTGACCAGTGTATTGGCTTCAGGGCTGGGGCCGTGCCATGGCTTTCACGAAGGCCTTTTCGACGTCTCGGGAGGAGAGTACGCCGTAGATCGCGCCGCCGGGTTCGATGACGAGGTATTCGGTGGCGGGGTGGGTGCGCAGGTGGTCGAGGAGTCCTTCGCCGGTGAGGTCGGCGGGGACTTTCATGCCGTCGGTGAGGTCTTGGGCGAGGCCGTTCACGGAGACCCACGGGCGGCGGTGCTCGGGGACCGAGACGATGGCGGATTCGCGGACGATGGCGGTGGGGTCGCCGTGGCCGTCGACGACGACGAGGGCGCTGGCGCCTGCTTCGCCGGCGCGGCGCAGGGCTTCGGAGAGGGGGGTGTCGGTTTCGACGGGGACGGCGCGGCGGGTGAGGGTGCGGGCGCGTAGTTCGGGGAGGTGTTCGCGCAGGCGGGCCATGCGCAGGCTGTTGCCGGCGCCGGTCCAGATGATGGCGGCGAGGATCGCGGCGAGCAGGGCGTCCATGACCGTGTTCATGCCGGTCGACTCGCTGGCTCCGGTGCGTGAGCCGAGGGTGCCGGTGTGGGTGATCAGCGGCAGTCCGATGAGGACGGCGACGGCGAGGGCGCGGCCGATCCAGGCGGCGGCGACGGTGCCGGCCATGGGTTTGCCGGTGATGCCCCAGATGAGGGCGCGGAGCATGCGGCCGCCGTCGAGGGGGAGGCCGGGCAGGAGGTTGAAGGCGGCGACGAGGAGGTTGGAGATCATCAGTCCGGCGAGGAGGACGCCGGGGACGGTGGCGGGGTCGACGAGTTCCATGCCGAGGTAGAAGGCGCCGGCGAGGAGGAGGGAGAGGAGGGGGCCGACGGAGGCGAGGACGAATTCGCGGCCGGGGCTCTCGGACTCCTTCTCGATTTCGGAGACTCCGCCGAAGAACTGGAGCTGGATGCGTCGCACGGGGAGTTTGAAGCGGAGGGCGGCGACGGTGTGGGCGAGTTCGTGGACGAGGACGGAGGCGTAGAAGGCGACGGCGAAGAAGAGGGAGACCAGGTAGCGGGCGGGGCCCAGGTCGGGCAGGACGCGGTCGAGCTGGTCGCCGAAGACCCAGGTGATGAGGGCGGCGACGAGGAACCAGCTGGGCGAGACGTAGACGGGCACGCCGAAGGGGCGGCCCATGAGGATGCCGCCGCCCGGTCCGGAGCGTTTGTCTGCGCGCTCGCCGGTGTCCTCGGTGTCTGCCACGGCTGTCCTTCGTTCGGTGCTGTCCGGCGGGTTGCGGCCGGCGGTGCTTTCAGTGTGGTCCAGGTGCACGGTCGGTGCGGGGCGGGGTGCCGGGTGGCGCGGCGTGATGTTCCGATCATGCAGTGCGAGGGGGCTCGTCGTCGATGGTATGCGCGCGCTGTCGGCGGCGGGTCGTAGGGTTTTGTCCATGACGACGAGCCCCGGTCCGGTTCCAGGCGCAGCCGATGCCGATGCAGCGCCGTGCGCTGTGGCGCCTTCTTCGCTGTCCCCGTCGCGGGCGAGCGATTTCATGCAGTGTCCTCTGCTGTACCGGTTCCGGGTGATCGACAGGCTGCCGGAGAAGCCGAGTGCGGCGGCGACACGGGGCACACTGGTGCATGCGGTGCTGGAGCGGTTGTTCGACGATCCGGCGCAGGAGCGGACGGCGCCGCGGGCGAAGGCGTTGATTCCGGGGCAGTGGGACCGGTTGCTGGAGTCGAAGCCGGAGTTGTCGGAGCTGTTTCCGGACGGGGCCGAGGGGGCGGGGCTGGCGCGCTGGCTGATGGAGGCCGAGGCGCTGGTGGAGCGGTGGTTCACGCTGGAGGACCCGACGCGGCTGGAGCCGGTGGAGCGGGAGTTCTTCGTGGAGACGGAGCTGGAGTCGGGGCTGCGGCTGCGCGGGATCATCGACCGGGTGGATGTGGCGCCGTCGGGCGAGGTGCGGATCGTCGACTACAAGACGGGCAAGGCGCCGCGGCCGGAGTATGCCGAGGGTGCGTTGTTCCAGATGAAGTTCTACGCGCTGGTGGTGTGGCGGCTGAAGCAGGTGGTGCCGCGGCGGCTGCAGCTGGTGTATCTGGGCAGTGGGGACGTGCTGACGTACGACCCGGTGGTCGCGGATCTGGAGCGGGTGGAGCGCAAGCTGCTGGCGCTGTGGGATGCGATCAGGGAGGCGACGGAGACGGGTGACTGGCGGCCGCGGCCGACGAAGCTGTGCGGCTGGTGCGATCACCGGGCGGTGTGTCCGGAGTTCGGCGGGACTCCCCCGGCCTATCCGCTGGTGATCGTCCCGAGGCCGGGGTCCGGGGCCGGGCGTGAGGGCGGGGCGGAGGCCGGGGCGGCGGGTCGCCCGGGGGAATCCTGAGGGGCCGTTCAGGGCAGAATGGGCGGCGTCCGTCGATGCCGCCGTTCGAATACGAGGTACCCCCTGTGGCGATCCGCGTCCTACTGGTCGACGACCAGCCGCTGCTGCGCACCGGCTTCCGGATGATCCTGGAGGCCGAACAGGACCTGGCGGTGGTCGGTGAGGCCGGGGACGGTCTGCAGGCGCTGGACCAGGTACGGGCGCTGCAGCCCGATGTGGTGCTGATGGACATCCGGATGCCCCGGATGGACGGGGTGGAGGCGACCCGGCAGATCACTGGTCCGGGCCGGGACGGGCCGGCGAAGGTACTCGTGCTGACCACGTTCGATCTGGACGAGTACGTGGTGGAGGCGCTGCGGGCAGGGGCGAGCGGGTTCCTGCTGAAGGACGTGCCGGCCAATGAGCTGGTGCAGGCGATCCGGGTGGTGGCGGGTGGCGAGGCGATGCTCGCGCCGAGCATCACGCGGCGGTTGCTGGACAAGTACGCGGGGCATCTGCCGTCGGGCGAGGACCGTGTCCCGGACACGCTCGGCACGCTGACGGAGCGGGAGGTCGAGGTGCTGAAGCTGGTGGCGCGCGGCCTGTCGAACGCGGAGATCGCGGCGGACCTGTTCGTGAGCGAGACGACGGTGAAGACGCACGTGGGGCACGTGCTGACGAAGCTGGGCCTGCGTGACCGGGTGCAGGCTGCGGTGTACGCGTACGAGAGCGGTCTGGTGCGGCCGGGCGCCGGGCAGTAGTCCGCCGGGCGGCAGCGCCCCGGGCAGTGGCCGGGAACAGCCCGAAGGGGCCGGCAGCCGCATCACGCGGCTGCCGGCCCCTTCGCCGTACCGAGGGCGGGTCAGCCCTTGCTGATCTCCCAGAAGCGGAAGACGGTGGAGGCGTCCAGCGACCACTGCAGGCCCGTCACGTTCTGGCGGGTGACGGCGTACTGCTTGCCCTGCCAGAGCGGGAGGATCGGGATCTCGTCGGCGACGATGTCCTGGAGGCGGTTGTAGTCGGTGGTGGCCGCGGTGCGGTCCGACTTCGCGGAGGTCGACGGGATGATGGTCCCGGTGATCTCCTTGTTGTCGTAGTTGTTGTGCAGGACGTTGTCCGGGCCGAAGAACGGCTGCGTGAAGTTGTCGGCGTCCGGGTAGTCGGGCACCCAGCCCTTCACGTAGACGCCGTACTTGCCGTCCTGGATGTCCTTCTCGTACTGCCCGAACTCGACGGACTTGACGTCGGCCTCGAAGAGTCCGCTGTCGTTGAGCTGCTTGGCGATGAGCTGGAATTCCTGGTCCGTGGACGGGCCGTAGCGGGTGGGCGTCGAGTACAGGGTGATCTTCACCTTGTCCTTGATGCCCGCGGCGCGCAGGACGGCTTCGGCCTTCTTCGGCTGGGGGCTGCCGCCGTAGCGGTCGAAGAAGGCGGTGTTGTGGGAGCCGATGCCGGCCGGGACGATCGAGTACAGCGAGGTCGCGGTGCCGTCGTAGACGTCCTTGACGAGCGCTTCGCGGTCGACGAGGTAGGCGATGGCCTTGCGGATGGGGAGCTTTCCTGCGACCGGGTCGTTCATGTTGAAGACGAGGTGCTCGACTTCGGCGCCGGTGCCCTGGACGACGTCGACCTTGTTGTCCCCGGTCTTGGTGGAGGACAGGCTGGCGATGTCCTTGGCGGCGAGGCCGCGGAAGGCGAAGTCGACCTCGCCGCTTTCCAGGACCTTCTTGAGGGCGGCCTGGTCCTCGTTGAAGAACTTGAGGGTGACGCCGGTGTTCTTCGCCTTGGCCTTGCCGCTGTAGGAGTCGTTGACGGAGAAGCTGGCGCTCTTCTCGTTGATCGAGTCCAGCTTGTAGACGCCGGAGCCGACGGCCTTGCCGTCGGTGCGGAGCTTGTCCGCCGGGTACTCGCTGTGGTCGACGATGGAGCCCGCGCCCGATGCGATCTTGCTGGGGAAGGTCGCGTCGGACGTCTTGAGGCGGAAGACGACGGTGTTGTCGTCGGGGGTGTCGATGCCGGCGATCGAGGACAGCATCACGGCGGGGCCGTTGTCGTCATTGATCTTCAGCGTGCGCTCGAAGGAGAACTTGACGTCCTTGGAGGTGAGGGCGTTGCCGTTGCTGAACTTCAGGCCGGTGCGCAGGGTGCACTTGTAGAGCTTGCTGTCGCCGCCCTCGAAGTTGCAGGCCTGGGCGGCGTCGGGCTCCGGCGTGGTGCCGCCCTTGGGGAAGCTCAGCAGGGACTGGAAGACGTTGTTGAAGAGCAGCCAGGACCCCGGGTCGTAGCCCGATGCGGGGTCGGTGGACTTCACCTTGTCGGATATTCCCATGACCACGCCCTTGCCGCCGCCGGCGGTCGGGCTGTCGGTCGAACCGCAACCGCTGAGCAGCGCGGCGGCGGTGGCTGCGCCGAGCGGGGCCGCCAACCACTGGTTACGTCTCATCACGCGAACGTCCTTCACAGTCTCACTGTTTCGTTGCGCCGGCCTGCGACACCCGCCGCCGGTTGCTGCCGGTTGCTGCCGGTCTCAGCCGCTGACACCGCGGCCGAGTTCCCACAGCTGGAGGTCGGAGATGGCGTTGACCGACCACTCCACTCCGGTGATCCCGTCGCGTGCGGCGACGTACTGCTTGCCCTGCCACAGGGGCAGGACGGGCACGTCCTCGGCGACGATGTCCTGCATCTCCGTGATCGCGGGGACGGCGACGTTGCGGTCGACGGCGCGCCGGGATTCGGGGATGAGCTTGGTGCGCACCGTGCTGTTCGCGTACGGCGTGCCCAGGAAGTTGTCCTGCTCCAGGAAGGGAGCGAGGAAGTTGTCGGCGTCCGGGTAGTCGGGGAACCAGCCGAGCCCGTAGGCGGCGTAGTCGCCCTTCTTCTGCGCGGGCCGGAAGTCGGACCAGTCGGAGCCCTGGACGGTGACGTCGAACAGCTGGGTGGAGTTCAGCTGGTTCTTCAGCGTCTCGAACTCGGTGGCCGTGCCGTCGCCGTAGTGGTCCTTGGTGTAGTTCAGCGTCAGTTTGACGGGGGTCTTGATCCCGGCGGCCTTCAGCAGGTCGGCGGCCTTCGCGGTGTTGGCCTCGCCGTACTTGTTGAAGAAGGAGTTGACGTGGCCGGTGACGGTGGTGGGGACCAGCGAGTACAGCGGCTGCGCGCCCTTGCCGTAGACCTTGTCGATGATCGCGTTGCGGTCGACGGCGGCGGCGAGGGCCTGGCGTACGGCCTTGTCCTTGACGGCCGGGGCCTCGGTGTTGAAGCCGATGTAGCGGATCTCCAGGCCGGGCATCGGGACCAGCTTGACGCCCTTGGGCGGCTTGGCGGAGAACTCGGCGATCTGGGCCGGCGACAGGGTGCGGGAGACCATGTGGACGGACCCGGCGGTGAGTGCCTTGCTCATGGCGGCGGAGTCGGCGAAGGTGCGCAGTTCGACCTTGTCGTTCTGCAGCTTGAGGTCGCCCTTGTAGTTCGGGTTCTTGGTGAAGACGGCCCGGACGAGGTGGTTGTCCTTGACCTCGGCCTTCATCGTGTACGGGCCGGATCCGTCGACGGAGAAGCCCTCGCGGAGCTTCTTGGCGTCGTAGTTCTTCTCGCTCACGATGCCGGCGGCCGGGGTGGAGAGCTTGTACGGGAAGGTCGCGTCGGGGGTCTTCAGGTGGAAGACGACCGTGTCGGCGGCCTTCACCTCGACGGTGTCGAGGGTGGAGAGCAGCGAGGAGGGGCCGTTCTCGTCCTTGATGGCGAGGACGCGGTCGATGGAGAACTTGACGTCCTTGGCGGTGAGCGGCTCGCCGCCCGCGAACTTGAGGCCGGGGCGCAGGGTGCAGCGGTAGCTCTCGTTGCCCGTGTCGGTGAAGCGGCAGTCGGAGGCCGCTTCGGGGACGGGCTGGCCGCCGCCGCGGGGGGTGTGCATCAGCGTCTGGACGGTCTGCCGCAGGACGTTCCAGGCGCCGGCGTCGTAGGCGTAGGCCGGGTCGAACGGTGCGGGAGCGTAGTCGGCTGCCTCGAACCGGTCGGTGGTGCCGACGACGATCGCTCCGGATCCTGCTCCGTTCCCGCTCGTGCTGCCGCATGCGGCGAGCACGGGGGTGAGCAGTCCGGCCGCGGCCGTCAGCACCAGGGTCTTGCGGTTCATGCTGGAAGTACTCCCTTGACCGGCACTTGTTTTAAGCGGCGTAGAGGGCACTTCGCGGCGGTCGCCCGTTCAGGGCGGAACGATCGGGCCGGTGTTGTGACGATCGGTCCACGCGGTCCCGGCGCAAGGGTGTGCGTCCGGGGCGGCAGCGGTGCGGCGTAGTGCCCGCGTCGACATTAGTGGCCTGGGACGGGATGGCTTGAACTGGCAGGACTTGGGGGGTATTCGCACGGTGATGGGTGCGGACTGCCTGTCTATGTGGAGTCACCGCAGATTCGGTCAGGAGCTGATCAATCCGGACACAAGGGAAGCGTTCCAAGCCCCCCGACAGGTCCGTCGGGGGCTTGGCGGGTGACAAAGGTCACCCGGGACACTCGCCACGGAAAGGATGGAATTTCAGCCTCCGGGCCATAGAACGGAAGATCCTTCCGCGGGATCGCGGTCTGGCGGCCCTTCCGTTCGGCACTGAGCGTATGCGGTCAGTTCATCGGAGTGATGAGGGAGCGCAGGAACGGAAGGTCGACGTCCTCCAGCGAGCGGACGATGGTCCGGCCCGGGGCGGGCGGGATGACGCCGACCGAGGGGACGGCCACGACGCGGCAGCCGGCGGCCTCGGCGGAGGCGACGCCGGTCGCGGTGTCCTCGATGACCGCGCACCGCGAGGGGTGGGCGCCGAGGGTCCGGGCGGCCAGCAGGTACGGGTCGGGGTGCGGCTTGGTGCGGACCACCTCGTCGCCGGCCACGCTCAGCGCGAACCGGTCGGGGCCCAGGGTGCGCAGCACCCGGTCGATGACGCGGCGGTGCGAGGCGGAGACGAGGGCGGTGGGCACGTTGTGCCGGGCCAGCTCGGCCAGGAGCCGCTCGGCCCCCGGCATCAGCGGCACCTGGTCGGCGATCCGCGCCTCGAAGCGCTCGTTGAGCAGGACGCTCAGGTCCGAAAGGGTGATGGCGGCGCCGGTGGACTCGATGAGGAAGGCGGCGCTGCGGGTCATGGGACCGCCGACGACGATGTCGCGCCAGGACTCCTCCAGCCGGTGGCCGAGCTCGCCGAAGACGTCCACCTCGATCTCCCACCAGAAGCCCTCGGTGTCGACGAGGGTGCCGTCCATGTCCAGCAGCACCGCCTGGAGGGCATGCCCGTCGGCCGTAAGGGCGACGGGCGCGGGAACGGTGCTGGTCATCCGGCACACCTCTTTCGGGGGACGCGAAGGCCGGCCGCCTCTATCCCCATGGGGCATCCCCCGGGGAACAGGCGACCGGCCTGTATGGGACCGACAAGTGTACGTCGGTACGCGTCAGCGTGCGTTGAAATACTTCGCTTCGGGGTGGTGGATGACGATCGCGTCGGTGGACTGCTCCGGGTGGAGCTGGAACTCCTCGGAGAGGTGGACGCCGATCCGCTCCGGCTGCAGGAGGTCGGCGATCTTGGCGCGGTCCTCCAGGTCGGGGCAGGCTCCGTAGCCCAGCGAGAAGCGGGCGCCGCGGTACTTGAGGTCGAACATGTCCTCGACGGCGGCCGGGTCCTCCCCGCCGAAGCCGAGCTCGGCGCGGACGCGGGCGTGCCAGTACTCGGCCATGGCCTCGGCGAGCTGGACGGACAGGCCGTGCAGCTCCAGGTACTCGCGGTAGGAGTCGGACTCGAACAGCTTGGCCGTGGCCTCGCCGATCCTCGACCCGACCGTGACGACCTGGAGGCCGACGACGTCGGTCTCTCCGGACTCCTCCGGGCGGAAGAAGTCGGCGAGGCACAGGCGGCGGCCGCGGCGCTGGCGCGGGAAGGTGAAGCGGGTCCGCTCGTTGCCCTGCTCGTCCAGGATGATCAGGTCCTCGCCCTTGGACACGCAGGGGAAGTACCCGTAGACGACGGCCGCTTCGAGCAGGTTCTCGGTGTGCAGCTTGTCGAGGAGGCCGCGCAGCCGCGGCCGGCCCTCGGACTCGACGAGCTCCTCGTACGTGGCCCCGCCGGCGCGGGCCTGCTTCAGGCCCCACTGTCCCTTGAACAGCGCGCCCTCGTCCAGCCAGGAGGCGTAGTCCTTCAGAGGGATGCCCTTGACCACGCGGGTGCCCCAGAACGGCGGGGTGGGGACCGGGTTGTCGACGGCGACGTCGGAGCGGCCGCCCGGCTCCTCCGGCTCGTCCGCCTGGAGGACGGGGCCCCCAGGTGTCTGCGTCCGCTTGGCGACCCGGCGCTGCTTGAGCTCGGGCAGGCTCGCGCCGGGGACGCCGCGCTTGACGGCGATCAGGGCGTCCATGAGACGCAGGCCCTCGAAGGCGTCGCGGGCGTAGCGGACCTCGCCCTCGTAGATCTCGTGGAGGTCCTGCTCGACGTAGGCGCGGGTGAGGGCCGCGCCGCCGAGGATCACCGGGTAGTCGGCCGCCAGCTTGCGCTGGTTGAGCTCCTCCAGGTTCTCCTTCATGATCACGGTCGACTTCACGAGCAGGCCGGACATGCCGATGACGTCGGCCTTGTGCTCCTGCGCGGCTTCGAGGATCGCGGAGACCGGCTGCTTGATGCCGATGTTGACGACGTTGTAGCCGTTGTTGGTCAGGATGATGTCGACGAGGTTCTTGCCGATGTCGTGGACGTCGCCGCGGACGGTGGCGAGCACGATGGTGCCCTTCCCCTCGTCATCGGTCTTCTCCATGTGCGGTTCGAGGTACGCGACCGCCGTCTTCATGACCTCGGCGGACTGGAGGACGAACGGAAGCTGCATCTGGCCGGAGCCGAAGAGCTCGCCGACGACCTTCATGCCCTCCAGGAGGGTGTCGTTGACGATGTCGAGGGCCGCGCGGGTCTGCAGGGCCTCGTCGAGGTCGGCCTCCAGGCCGTTCTTCTCGCCGTCGATGATGCGGCGCTGCAGCCGCTCCTCCAGCGGGAGCGCGAGGAGCTCCTCGGCGCGGCCCGCCTTGAGCGACTTGGTGTTGACGCCCTCGAAGAGGGCCATCAGCTTCTGCAGCGGGTCGTAGCCCTCGGTCCGGCGGTCGTGGATCAGGTCGAGGGCGGTGCTCACCTGCTCGTCGTCGAAGCGCGCGATGGGCAGGATCTTGGAGGCGTGCACGATCGCGGAGTCCAGGCCCGCCTTGACGCACTCGTCGAGGAAGACCGAGTTCAGCAGCACGCGGGCGGCCGGGTTCAGGCCGAAGGAGATGTTCGACAGGCCGAGCGTGGTCTGGACGTCCGGGTGGCGGCGCTTGAGCTCGCGGATCGACTCGATCGTCGCGATGCCGTCCTTGCGGGACTCCTCCTGCCCGGTGCAGATGGTGAACGTCAGCGTGTCGATGAGGATGTCCGACTCGTTGATGCCCCAGTTGCCGGTCAGGTCGGCGATCAGGCGCTCGGCGATGGCGACCTTGTGCTCGGCGGTGCGGGCCTGGCCCTCCTCGTCGATGGTCAGCGCGATCAGCGCGGCGCCGTGCTCCCGGGCCAGCCGGGTGACCTTCGCGAAGCGGGACTCGGGGCCGTCGCCGTCCTCGTAGTTCACCGAGTTGATGACGGCGCGGCCGCCCAGCTTCTCCAGGCCCGCCTGGATGACGGGAACCTCGGTGGAGTCCAGGACGATCGGCAGCGTCGAGGCCGTGGCGAAGCGGCCGGCGAGCTCCTTCATGTCGGCGACGCCGTCGCGGCCGACGTAGTCCACGCACAGGTCGAGCATGTGCGCGCCCTCGCGGATCTGGTCGCGGGCCATCTCGACGCAGTCGTCCCAGCGGGCGTCGAGCATGGCCTCGCGGAACTTCTTCGAGCCGTTCGCGTTCGTCCGCTCGCCGATCGCCATGTACGCGGTGTCCTGGCGGAACGGGACGGCCTGGTACAGCGAGGACGCGCCGGGCTCCGGCCGGGGCTCGCGGACGGCCGGGCTCAGGTCGCGGACCCGCTCGACGACCTGGCGCAGGTGCTCCGGCGTCGTGCCGCAGCAGCCGCCGACGAGGGAGAGCCCGTACTCGCGGACGAAGGTCTCCTGGGCGTCGGCGAGCTCGGGCGCGGACAGCGGGTAGTGGGCGCCGTTCTTGCCGAGGACGGGCAGGCCGGCGTTGGGCATGCAGGAGAGCGGGATGCGCGCGTTGCGGGCGAGGTGGCGCAGGTGCTCGCTCATCTCGGCGGGGCCGGTGGCGCAGTTCAGGCCGATCATGTCGATGCCGAGCGGTTCCAGCGCGGTGAGCGCGGCGCCGATCTCGGAGCCGAGCAGCATGGTGCCGGTGGTCTCGACGGTCACGGAGCAGATCAGCGGGACGGAGACGCCGAGGGCCTCCATCGCGCGCCGGGCGCCGATGATGGAGGACTTGGTCTGCAGGAGGTCCTGGGTGGTCTCGACGAGCAGGGCGTCGGCCCCGCCGGAGATCAGGCCCTCGGCGTTGACCTGGTAGGCGTCGCGGATCGTCGCGTAGTCGATGTGGCCGAGGGTGGGCAGCTTGGTGCCGGGGCCCATGGAGCCGAGGACCCAGCGCTGCTGTCCGGTCCGGGCGGTGTACTCGTCGGCGACCTTGCGGGCGATCCGGGCGCCGGACTCCGACAGCTCGAAGTTGCGTTCGGGGATGTCGTACTCGGCGAGCGCCGCGAAGTTCGCGCCGAAGGTGTTGGTCTCGACGCAGTCCACGCCCACCGCGAAGTACGCGTCGTGGACGGAGCGCACGATGTCGGGGCGGGTGATGTTCAGCACCTCGTTGCAGCCTTCGAGCTGCTGGAAGTCCTCAAGGCTGGGGTCCTGCGCCTGGAGCATCGTTCCCATGGCTCCGTCGGCGACGACCACGCGGGTCGCGAGCGCCTCTCGGAGGGCATCGGCCCGGGTCTGGGTGTCAGCGGGCGGGTTCGGCAACGAGGCCATGGTTGAGCTCCCTGGGATGCGACGGCTGTCGGCTTTGCACCCTCGCTGTGTCAAGGGTGCACGCGGTCAGGGTAACCGCGTGGTGGCAACCCCGGTGGGGCTGTCCCACGTGGCGGACTGCATTCTGTGCGCGGGGGTCTGCCAGGGGTGTCCTGGGCGACGGAGGCCTGAACAGTTGCCCAAGCATGCGCAAGGTCGACATCGACCGATAGTGTTCAGCATTGTCGAACTACGTCAGCAGGAGGCTGCGCGATGGCACGGAACATCCAGTCGCTCGAACGAGCCGCTGCGATGCTGCGACTCCTGGCAGGCGGCGAGCGCCGGCTGGGCCTCTCGGACGTGGCCAGCTCCCTGGGCCTGGCCAAGGGCACGGCGCACGGGATTCTGCGCACGCTCCAGGCCGAGGGATTCGTGGAGCAGGACCCCGCCTCGGGCCGCTACCAGCTGGGCGCGGAGCTGCTGCGGCTGGGCAACAGCTACCTGGACGTGCACGAGCTGCGCGCCCGCGCACTGGTCTGGACGGATGATCTCGCCCGGGCGAGCGGCGAGAGCGTGTACGTGGGCGTGCTCCACCAGAGCGGGGTGCTGATCATGCACCACGTGTTCCGCCCTGACGACAGCCGCCAGGTGCTGGAGGTGGGGGCCATGCAGCCGCTGCACTCGACGGCCCTGGGCAAGGTGCTCTCCGCGTACGACCCGGTCGCCCACACCGAGGCCCTGGAGGCGGAGCGCGAGGCGTTCACGCCCCGGACGGTCATCGACGGCGCGGGTTTCGAGGAGATCCTCGACCTGACGCGGGCGCGCGGCTGGGCCGCGGACATCGAGGAGACCTGGGACGGCATCGCCTCGGTGGCGGCGCCGATCCACGACCGGCGGCGGATGCCGGTGGGCGCGGTGGCGGTCGCGGGGGCCGTGGAGCGGGTCTGCGGGGAGGCCGGGGAGCCCCGGGCGAGCCTCGTGGCGTCCGTCCGGGACTGCGCGCGCGCTGTTTCACGCGATCTCGGCGCGGGCCGGTTCTAGGCCCCTTCCCGCACTTTTCGGCCACCACCTGGCCGCTTCCTGCCCTCTTTTCGTCACATCCCGGCCATCTGGTGGCTGGGTTTGGCTGATCGCACCTAGTGGTAACGATCCGACACTTTGGCCTGGCCAACCCTTGACGCGTTCTTCACCTGGGCGGAAAACTGCCGTTCATCGGTCGGCATTGTCGAACACCTACCGGCAATACGCGCTAGGGTGTGGCAAGGCCAAGGACCGGTGAAGCACTCACCGAGTGCGCGGATCACCGGACGGGACCCGGTGTCCGCCCACCCCCTGGACGCAAGGCAAAGGAGTCGCGGGTGTCCACCTCCGACATCTTCATCGGCGAGACCATCGGTACCGCTCTGCTCACACTGCTCGGCGGTGGCGTCTGCGCCGCCGTGACGCTCAAGAGCTCCAAGGCCCGGAACGCAGGCTGGCTCGCGATCACGTTCGGCTGGGGTTTCGCCGTTCTGATCGCCGCCTACGTGTCCGCCCCGCTCTCCGGTGCGCACCTCAACCCGGCGGTCACCGTCGGCCTGGCCATCAAGAACGGCGACTGGAGCAACACTCCGGTCTACTTCGCCGGACAGCTCCTCGGCGCCATGCTCGGCGCGGTGCTGATGTGGATCACGTACTACGGACAGTTCCGGGCGCACCTCTCCGACCCGGAGCACATCAAGGACGCCAAGCTCGGCCCTGAGGACCCGCACCCGCACGACCAGGCCGGCCCGGTGCTCGGTGTCTTCTCCACCGGCCCCGAGATCCGCAACGTCGTCCAGAACCTCGTGACCGAGATCATCGGCACGGCCGTGCTGGTCCTGGCGATCCTGACCGAGGGGCTCCAGGACGGCGGCAAGGGCCTCGGCGTCATCGGCGTCCTGATCACCTCCTTCGTCGTCGTCGGCATCGGCCTCTCGCTCGGCGGTCCGACCGGCTACGCCATCAACCCGGTCCGCGACCTCGGTCCGCGCATCGTCCACGCCCTGCTGCCGCTCCCCAACAAGGGCGGCTCCGACTGGGGCTACTCCTGGATCCCGGTGGTCGGCCCGCTCGTCGGCGCCGCCCTCGCCGGTGGTCTGTACAACATCGCGTTCGCCTGATCAGTATCGGCACGTATCGCAAGATCCGCACTGCCCACCTGATTCCGCCTGCCTAGACCTGCCAGGAGCAGCCACATGACCAGCAGCACCGGCCCGTTCATCGCCGCGATCGACCAGGGCACCACCTCTTCCCGCTGCATCGTCTTCGACCGCGACGGCCGCATCGTCGCCGTCGACCAGAAGGAGCACGAGCAGATCTTCCCGAAGCCGGGCTGGGTCGAGCACGACGCCACCGAGATCTGGACCAACGTCCAGGAGGTCGTCGCCGGGGCCATCGCCAAGGCCGAGATCACCGCCGCGGACGTCAAGGCCGTCGGCATCACCAACCAGCGCGAGACCACCGTCCTGTGGGACAAGAACACCGGCGTGCCGGTGCACAACGCGCTGGTCTGGCAGGACACCCGCACCGACGCCCTGTGCAAGGAGCTCGGCCGCAACGTCGGCCAGGACCGCTTCCGCCGCGAGACCGGCCTGCCGCTGGCGAGCTACTTCGCCGGTCCGAAGGCCCGCTGGCTGCTCGACAACGTCGAGGGCCTGCGCGAGCGCGCCGAGGCCGGCGACATCCTCTTCGGCACCATGGACTCGTGGGTCATCTGGAACCTCACCGGTGGTGCCCAGGGCGGTGTGCACGTCACGGACGTCACCAACGCCTCGCGCACCATGCTGATGAACCTGCACACCCTGGAGTGGGACGCCAAGATCGCGGAGTCCATGGAGGTGCCGCTCGACATCCTCCCCGAGATCAAGTCCTCCGCCGAGGTCTACGGCCACGTCAAGGACGGCGTCCTCGCCGGTGTCCCGGTCGCCTCGGCGCTCGGTGACCAGCAGGCCGCGCTCTTCGGCCAGACCTGTTTCGCCGAGGGCGAGGCCAAGTCCACGTACGGCACCGGCACGTTCATGCTGATGAACACCGGCGACAAGGTCATCAACTCCTACAGCGGCCTGCTGACCACGGTCGGCTACAAGATCGGCGACCAGAAGCCGGTCTACGCCCTGGAGGGCTCCATCGCCGTCACCGGCTCGCTCGTCCAGTGGATGCGCGACCAGATGGGCATGATCAAGACCGCGGCCGAGATCGAGACCCTCGCGCTCTCGGTCGAGGACAACGGCGGCGCGTACTTCGTGCCGGCCTTCTCCGGCCTGTTCGCCCCGTACTGGCGCTCCGACGCCCGCGGTGTGATCGCCGGCCTCACCCGGTACGTCACCAAGGCGCACATCGCCCGTGCCGTCCTGGAGGCCACCGCCTGGCAGACCCGCGAGATCACCGACGCCATGACCAAGGACTCGGGCGTCGAGCTCACGGCCCTGAAGGTCGACGGCGGCATGACCTCCAACAACCTGCTGATGCAGACCCTCTCCGACTTCGTGGACGCCCCCGTGGTCCGTCCGATGGTCGCGGAGACCACCTGCCTCGGCGCCGCCTACGCCGCCGGCCTGGCCGTCGGCTTCTGGCCCGACACCGACGCCCTGCGCGCCAACTGGCGCCGCGCGGCGGAGTGGACCCCGCGGATGCCCGCCGAGCAGCGGGACCGCGAGTACAAGAACTGGCTCAAGGCCGTCGAGCGGTCCATGGGCTGGATCGACCACGAAGACGCCAGCTGACCGCACCAGCTGAGTCAATCGACGAGGAGCTGAGAGATATGAGCACCCTGCAGAGCGTTCCCGCCCTGGGCACGCACCCGACCGCCGGTTCGAACGCGAGCCGTGCCGAGACCCGTGAGCAGCTGGCGAAGGCCACGTACGACCTGCTGGTCATCGGCGGTGGAATCCTGGGCACCTCGGTGGCCTGGCACGCCGCGCAGTCGGGTCTGCGGGTTGCCATGGTGGACGCCGGCGACTTCGCCGGCGCCACCTCCTCCGCCTCCTCGAAGCTGGTCCACGGCGGTCTGCGCTACCTGCAGACCGGCGCGGTCAAGCTGGTGGCCGAGAACCACCACGAGCGGCGGGTGCTGGCCAAGGACGTGGCCCCGCACCTGGTCAACCCGCTCACGTTCTACCTGCCGGTCTACAAGGGCGGTCCGGTGGGTGCGGCCAAGCTGGGCGCGGGCGTCTTCGCCTACTCCGCCCTCTCGGCCTTCGGCGACGGCATGGGCAAGGTCATATCCCCTGCCCGTGCCGCCGCCGACAACCCCGGTCTGAAGACGGACAACCTGAAGGCCGTCGCGGTCTACTACGACCACCAGATGAACGACTCCCGCGTCGCCGTCATGACGGTCCGCGCGGCCGTCGAGTCGGGCGCCGTCGTCCTCAACCACGCCGAGGTCACCGGCCTGCGCATGACGCGCGGCCGGGTCTCCGGTGCCGAGCTCAAGGACCGCCTCGACGGCACCGAGTTCGGCGTCGACGCGCGCGTCGTGCTCAACGCCACCGGCCCGTGGGTGGACCACCTGCGGCGCATGGAAGACAAGCACTCGATGCCGTCGATCCGCCTGTCCAAGGGCGCGCACATCGTCATGAAGCGCAAGTCGCCGTGGAAGGCCGCCATGGCCACCCCGATCGACAAGTACCGCATCACGTTCGCCCTCCCGTGGGAGGACCAGCTCCTGCTCGGCACCACCGACGAGGTGTACGAGGGGGACCCGGCGGACGTGCGCGCCACCGAGTCCGACATCCAGCAGATCCTGGACGAGGCCGCGTTCTCGGTGAAGGACGCGGACCTGGACCGCTCGCTGATGACGTACGCCTTCGCCGGCCTGCGCGTGCTGCCCGGAGGCCCCGGCGGGGTCGAGAAGGCCAAGCGCGAGACGGTCGTCTCCGAGGGCGCCGGCGGCATGCTGTCGGTGGCCGGCGGCAAGTGGACGACGTACCGCCACATCGGCCGCGTGGTCATGGACAAGCTGGCCAAGCTGCCCGGCAGCCCGCTGACCGACGACATGGAGCCGGTGAAGTCGCTGGTGCGCCGGGTGCCGCTGCCCGGTGTCGCCAACCCGAACGCCGTCGCGCACCGCCTGCTGGTGGACCGCGAGCCGGGCTCGCGGATGGACCCGCTGACCGCCCGCCACCTGGCCTCGCACTACGGCTCGCTGGCCTTCGACATCGCGCGGCTCGCGAACGAGGACCCGGCGCTGGCCGAGCGGATCCACCCGGACGGGCCGGAGATCTGGGCGCAGGTCGCCTACGCCCGGGACAACGAGTGGGCCGAGACGGTCGACGACGTGCTCCGCCGCCGCACCACGGTGACGGTCCGCGGTCTGGACGACGACTCCGTGCGCGCACGGGTCGAGGAGATGCTGGGCCGCAAGGCATAGCTCTCGCGCAGGTGGGGAAGAGGGGCGGTTCCGAGGGGAACCGCCCCTCTGTCGTGGGCTGTGGCCGGTGTCGTCCCAAGGCTTAGGCTGACCCACGTACGCAAGGGAACTTCGGAAGGAGACCTGGGTGATCGAGCTTGAGGGCGTGCCCGAGCTGATCGACCCGGTCATGGTGGCCGCGTTCGAGGGCTGGAACGACGCGGGTGACGCGGCCTCCGGTGCAGTCGCGCACCTGGACCGGGAGTGGAAGGGCGAGGTCTTCGCGGCGCTGGACGCCGAGGACTACTACGACTTCCAGGTCAACAGGCCGACGGTGTGGCTGGACAACGGGGTACGGAAGATCACGTGGCCGACGACGAGACTGTCGGTCGTGCGGATCGGCGGTGCGAAGCCGCGTGACCTCGTGCTGGTACGGGGGATCGAACCGTCCATGCGGTGGCGGTCGTTCTGCAACGAGATCCTGGGCTTCGCGCACGAACTGGGCGTGGAGATGGTGGTGATCCTGGGCGCACTGCTCGGGGACACACCGCACACGCGGCCGGTGCCGGTCAGCGGTGTCACCTCGGACCCGGACCTGGCACGGACGATGGACCTGGAGGAGACCAAGTACGAGGGCCCGACCGGGATCGTGGGCATCCTCCAGGAGGCCTGCACCCACGCCGGGGTGCCGGCCGTGTCCCTGTGGGCGGCGGTCCCGCACTACGTCTCCCAGCCGCCGAACCCGAAGGCGACGCTGGCCCTGCTGAACCGGCTGGAGGATCTGATCGACATCCGGATCCCGCTGGGCGAACTGCCGGAGGACGCACGGGCCTGGCAGCTCGGCGTGGACCAACTGGCCGCGGAGGACAGCGAGGTGGCGGAGTACGTCCAGACGCTGGAGGAGGCCCGGGACACGGCCGACCTGCCGGAGGCGTCGGGGGATGCGATCGCCCGGGAGTTCGAGCGGTACCTGCGGCGCCGCGATCCGGCGGCGCCGGAGCAGCCGGGTGACGGCTCCTCGTACCTGCGCGACACGACCAGCGGTCTGACCCGCCATCCGAAGCGCAGGGCGGACCCCGAACCGGGGGCGGAGACGGAGACTCCGCCGGCGGACGACGAGGACACGCCCCCGGAGGCGTAGCCGCACACGCGGACGCCGGCCCGGCTGCTGTGCAGCCCGGCCGGCGTCCGCGTGTGCGGGGTCCGGGGCCGGAGCCCCGGCAACGGCTCCGCGGAGCCGCTAGAGGGCCACGCCCAGGAGCGCGTCGACCGTGCGGGAGACCAGGCCCGGCGCCGACTCGTCGTCGCCGTCCGAGGCGTTCTGGGCGTCCACCCAGCGGTCCACGGCGGCCAGCGCGGCCGGGGCGTCCAGGTCGTTCGACAGGGCCTCGCGGACCTCCTCGACGAGGGCGTCCGCCGGCAGGCCGTCCGGGCGGGACACGGCCGCGCGCCAGCGCTCCAGGCGGGCCACCGCCTGTTCGAGGACCTCGTCCGTCCACTCCCAGTCGGCGCGGTAGTGGTGCGAGAGCAGGGCGAGGCGGATCGCCGCCGGGTCCACCCCGGCGCGCCGCAGCGCGGAGACGAAGACCAGGTTGCCCTTCGACTTCGACATCTTCTCGCCGTGCAGCGCGACCATGCCCGCGTGCACGTACGCCTTGGCCATCGGGAACTCGCCCGTCAGCACCTGCGCGTGCGACGCGCCCATCTCGTGGTGCGGGAACGCCAGGTCGGACCCGCCGCCCTGGATGTCGAAGCCCATGCCCAGGTGGTCCAGGGCGATGGCGACGCACTCGATGTGCCAGCCGGGCCGGCCGCGGCCCAGCGAGCCGCCGTCCCAGCTCGGCTCGCCCGGACGCGCCGCCATCCACAGCATCGGGTCCAGCGGGTTCTTCTTCCCCGGGCGCTCCGGGTCGCCGCCGCGCTCCGCGGAGAGCAGCCGCATGGCCGCGGCGTCGAGGTTCGAGACGCCGCCGAAGTGCGCGTCGGACTCGACCGAGAAGTAGAAGTCGCCGTCCAGCTCGTACGCCGCACCGGCGTCGCGCAGCCGCTCCACCAGCGGCACGATGCCCGGTATGGCTTCGACGGCGCCGATGTAGTGCTGCGGGGGCAGCATCCGCAGGGCGGTCATGTCCTCGCGGAAGAGGGCCGTCTCGCGCTCCGCGAGCTCGGTCCAGTCGTGGCCGTCGCGCAGCGCCCGCTCCAGCAGCGGATCGTCGACGTCCGTCACGTTCTGGACGTAGTGGACCTGCCGCTTGGTGTCGAGCCACACGCGCTGTACGAGGTCGAACGCGTTGTAGGTCGCCGCGTGACCGATGTGGGTCGCGTCGTACGGGGTGATACCGCAGACGTAGATACGGGCGACGGGACCGGGGGCGAGGGTGATCGTCCCCTGGGTCGCGGTGTCGTGGATCTGGAGGTCGCGGCCCTTGCCGGGCAGGGCGGGGACCTCAGAAGCGGGCCAGGCATGCATGTGTCGAGCCTAACCGGACGCGTGTTCCGAAAACGAACTGGACCTGCACTGTTGGCTTGATCGGCACTCTTGCGGTCCGGCTGGTTCTGTGCGTACCGGGCCCGCCCTGGTCAGACGGGGGGCCAGGGGATCGCCGGCCACTGCCCGGAGGGCTGCGGATGCACCCCGGTGCGCAGCAGACGGGCCACCCGGGCGCGTACGGCGGCCAGCTCGACCGGCGTGATCAGTTCGGCCAGCCGGGTGGCGAGCGGCTCCCCCTCGGCCAGCAGGGCGGCCAGCGAGGCCAGCACCTCGCGTGCCTCGTCGGTCAGCGGTTCGCCCGCCCAGCCCCACAGCAGGGTCCGCAGCTTGTCCTCGCGGTGGAAGGTCACCCCGTGGTCGATGCCGTAGAGCCGTCCGTCGGGCGCGGGCAGCAGGTGGCCGCCCTTGCGGTCGCCGTTGTTGATCACGGCGTCGAGGACGGCGAGCCGGCGCAGCCGCGGGTCGTCGGCGTGGACCAGCAGCGCGGTGCGGCCCTCCCCGACGTCGGCGAGGGCGACCGGCTTCCAGCCCTCCCCCGCCTCCTCGCCCTCGACGAGGGCCAGCAGGCCGCTCCCGTACGGCTCGGCGGGGTCGTCGGACCCCGTGGGGTCCCCGGACCCGGCGGGCTCTGCCTGCTCGCCGTCCGCGGGCGCGGACTCGATCCACTGCTGGACCATGCCCTCCCCGTACGGACCGTCGCGCAGCACGGTCGTCGGCACCAGGCCCCATCCCGTGGCCTCGGAGACCAGGTAGGCGGCGACCTCCCGCTGCGCCAGGTTCCCGTCCGGGAAGTCCCACAGCGGGCGCTCGCCCTTCACCGGCTTGTACACGCAGTCTGCGCTCACGCCCCCGTACGTCACCGTGCACAGCAGTACGGCGTTGGACGCCTCGCGGATCCGGCCGACGACCGTCAGCTCGCCCTTGGCGAGCAGTTCCTCATGCTCCCCCGTGGCCGTCACGCCTGGCGCCGGTAGCCGTTCTGGCGCGGGCACACGTGCCCCTCGGGATCCAGCGGCAGGCTGCACAGCGGGCACGGCGGCCGGCCGGCGTTGACCACGTCGAGCGCCCGTTTGGCGAAGGCCCGTGCCTGGGCGCCGGTGAGCCGGACCCGCAGCATCGGCGGGCCGTTCTCCTCGTCCTGGAGGAGCCGCTCCTCCGCCTCCGCGAGGTCCTCCTCCGAGTCCGCTTCGAGCTCCACCAGCGCCTGCGCCTCGACGATCATGCGCTGTTCCTCGCCGTCCCAGGCCAGGGCCATGGTGCCGACGCGGAACTCCTCGTCGACCGGAACGTCCAGCGGCGCGGTGTCCGTGGCCTCGGCGGGGGCGACGGCCGGGACCGGGGCATTGCCCCCGGTGCGCCGTACGACCTCGTCCAGCAGCTCGTCCATCCGCTCGGCCAGCGCCGCGACCTGGGTCTTCTCCAGGGAGACGCTGGTGACGCGGGGGCCGGATGAGGCCTGCAGGAAGAACGTACGGCGTCCCGGAAGACCGACCGTGCCGGCCACGAAGCGGTCCGGCGGGTCGTAGAGGAACACCTGACGGGGCACGTCCAGTCTCCAAGTCTGGGGGTCCCCCCGGACGGAGTCTGGGGGAGGCAGGGGCAGGGCTGCGCGCATGCGGATGTGTGCTCTGCTCTTCGGGCCAGTCCACCCTACTGCGCCGTTCGATCACCCCGCGCCCGCGCCGCCTCCCACGACCGCGTTCCCGCCGTCTTCGGTCGCGCTCTCGAAGGTCTCGGTGTCCGCCGCGGTCGTGTCCGCTTCCGGTGCCCGGTCCGGGCGCGGGGCGAGCGAGCCGAAGTCCCCGGTGTCGCCGAGGCGCAGCAGGAAGGGCCGCGTCGGCGTGTAGCGGACGGCCGTCACCGAGCAGGGATCCACGTGGATGCGCTGGAAGAGGTCCAGGTGCATGCCCAGGGCGTCCGCGACGAGGGACTTGATGATGTCCCCGTGCGAGCACATCAGGAACACGGCGTCGCTCCCGTGCTCCTCCTCGATCCGCGCGTTCCACTCGCGTACGGCGTCCACGGCACGCGCCTGCATGGCGCGCATGGACTCCCCGCCGGGGAACGCGGCGGCCGAGGGATGCTGCTGCACGATCTTCATCAGCGGTTCATCGGAGAGCTCCGAGAGTTTGCGGTTCGACCAGTCGCCGTAGTGGCATTCGCCGATCCGGTCGTCCGTGTGCAGCTCCAGCTCCGGACGCGCGGCGAGCAGCGGCGCGAGGGTCTCCCGGCAGCGCTGGAGCGGGCTGGTGACGGCGGCTGCGAGCGGCACCGAGGCCAGCCGCGCGGGCAGCGCCGCCGCCTGCTCGGCGCCCCGCTCGTCGAGGGCCACTCCCGGTGTCCATCCGGCGAGCAGCCCTGCGGTGTTGGCGGTGGACCGCCCGTGTCGTACGAGGATCAGCGTGGCCATGGGCGCAAGCCTAGGCCCTGTCGTGCGGGAAGAGCAGGGGCCGTGGAGTGCGCAGGGTGCGGGCGGGGCGCGCACGGGGGACAATGCCCCGCGTGATAGTCGACTGCGCCATGTACCGGGACGGCCGCCGCTCCGCCGCGCCCGAGGACCTCTCGGAGGCCCTGGACGAGGCGCGGGCGGGCGGTGACGCCTTCCTCTGGGTCGGCATGTACGAACCGACGGAGGACGAGTTCGAGCACGTCAGCCAGGAGTTCGGGCTGCACAAGCTGGCGGTGGAGGACGCGCTGACCGCGCACCAGCGCCCGAAGCTGGAGGTGTACGACGACTCGCTGTTCGTCGTCCTCAAGCCGGTGATGTACGACGACGACGCCGACACGGTGAGCACGGGCGAGCTGATGGTGTTCATCGGCGACTCCTTCGTGGTCACGGTCCGGCACGGGGAGGGGGCCGCGCTGACGGCCGTACGGCATCGGCTGGAGCAGGAGCCGGAGGTCCTGCGGCACGGGCCGACGGCGGTGCTGTACGCGGTGTCGGACGCGGTGGTCGACCACTACATCGAGGTCGCGGCCGAGCTCCAGGCCGACCTGGAGGAGGTGGAGGCCGACGTCTTCGCGCCGAACGCCACGGACACCAAGAACACCGCCGCCCGGATCTACGGCTTCAAGCGGCAGGTGCTGGAGTTCCGCCGGGCGACGAGCCCGCTGCTCCAGCCGATGGACCGCCTCGCGTTCGGGAACGTGCCCTTCGTGCACGAGCACGCGCAGCCGTTCTTCCGCGACGTCGCGGACCACCTGACCAAGGCGAGCGAGTACATCGAGGGGCTGGACCGGCTGCTGTCGGACGCGCTGGCCGCGCACCTGGCGCAGATGGGCGTCCGGCAGAACGACGACATGCGCAAGATCTCGGCATGGGCGGCGATGGCGGCCGTCCCGACGATGGTGGCGGGGATCTACGGGATGAACTTCGAGCACATGCCGGAGCTCCGGCACGCCTGGGGCTATCCGGCGGTGCTCCTGGTGATGGCGGCCGCCTGTCTGGGCCTGCACCGCCTGTTCAAGACCCGCGGCTGGCTGTAGCGGACGCCGGCGGGGCCGTGGCCGTGGCCGTCCGCGGCTAGGCGTACTCGGGGGCGCCCACCGGTGCCCCGCCCAGCGCGTTGCGCCGCTCCGGCAGGCTGAGGCCGATCATCCGGTGCCAGCCGGCGAACCGCTCGTACGCGTACACCCCGCGGATCCCGGCGGCCAGCGCGGCCGCCTTGGGCGCGGGCCAGCGCAGCAGCCGGCCCATGTGGCCCATGACGGCGAGGCTCACGTCGCGGTGGACGCAGATCTCGGTGAGGGCGCTCTCGCGCAGCACCTGCTGGATCGTGCGGCCGTGTCCCCTGCGGACGAGGCGGAGCAACTCCTCATGGCAGTAGGCGAGGTGGTTGTCCTCGTCGTGGCTGATCATGCGGATGGCCCTGCCGACGTCCGGGTGGTCCCCGAACTGCCGGACGAGCATGACCATCTGGTCGGCGGCGCGCTGTTCGGTGACCCGGCTGTGCGCGAGGTAGACGACGATGTCCCTCTCGGTCAGCGGCTCGTCACGGCGCAGCTTGTCGTGCGCGAGGCCGATGCCGCGCCGCTCCAGCAGCATCGTGTAGTCGGTCTCGGGCGGCACGGGGACGGGCGGCAGGCCGCGTTTGCGGAGCAGGGCCCGGAAGATCCGGCCGTGCTTGTCCTCGTCGGCGCCGTGCCGGGTGATCTTGGGCGCGAGCTCGCGCATGCTGTCGGGCACCAGGGCCGCGATCCGGGCGTTCTCCCAGCCGCCCTGGGACTCCCCGCTGGCGGCGATGGAACAGAACAGCTGGAACGCGGCGTCGTCGTCGACGATCTCCTGGAACAGGCTGCGGGCAGAGAGCATGCATCGAGTCAACGGCCGATCGGGGGGCCGGGCAACCGATGCGTCGTACTACTCGGCCGAACGAACGACGCGAACGGGTCAACGCGCGGGCGTAACCCGGAGGGCGCCGCACGCGTTGTTGACTGTGTCGGCCGTGGCGGGGAAGACCCCCCGAGCCCCCACCACGGCCGCAGGCGTTGCCCTGACGGGCAGGGCCGGCCCCGGCTCCCTAGGCCAGGCCGGCCAGCTCCACGGCCTCCGCGCCGGCCCGCAGGGCGGTGATCCGCTCGTCCAGGGTGAAGCCGGCCGGGGCGAGCGTGAGGGTGGTGACCCCGGCCTCTGCGTAGGCCCGCATCCCGTCCGCGATCCGCTCGACGGAGCCGAGCAGGGTGGTCGAGTCGATCAGCGAGTGCGGGACGGCCTCGGCGGCACCCGTCTTGTCGCCGGTCAGGTACTTGTCCTGGATCTCGGCGGCTTCCTTCTCGTAGCCCATGCGCTGGGCGAGCTGGTTGTAGAAGTTCTGCTTCCGGCTGCCCATGCCGCCGACGTACAGGGCCGTGTACGGGCGGAACATGTCGGCGAGGGCGGTCACGTCGTCGCCGACGGCGAGTGGCACGGTCGGGCAGACGTCGAAGCCGTCCATGGTCAGCCCGGCCTTCTCGCGGCCCGCCCGGATGTGGGTGAGCGCGGTGGCCTCCAGGTGCTCGGCGGCCGGGAAGATGAGCAGGGCGCCGTCGGCGATCTCGCCGGTCTGCTCCAGGTTCTTCGGCCCGATGGCGGCGATGTAGAGCGGGATGTGCTCGCGCTCCGGGTGCACTGTGAGCTTGATCGGCTTGCCGGGGCCGCCGGGCAGCGGGAGGGTCCAGTGCTCGCCCTCGTAGCTCAGCCGCTCGCGGGTCATCGCCTTGCGGACGATCTCCACGTACTCCCGGGTGCGGGCGAGCGGCTTGTCGAACTTGACGCCGTACCAGCCCTCGGACACCTGCGGTCCGGAGACGCCCAGGCCGAGGCGGAAGCGGCCCTTGGTGAGGGAGTCGAGGGTGGCGGCCGTCATGGCGGTCATCGCGGGCTGCCGGGCCGGGATCTGCATGATCGCGGAGCCGACGTCGATGCTCTCGGTCTGGGCGGCGACCCAGGCGAGGACGGTCGGGGCGTCGGAGCCGTAGGCCTCCGCGGCCCAACAGACGTCGTAGCCGAGACGGTCCGCCTCCTGGGCCACGGTGAGGTTGTCGGCGTCCATGCCAGCGCCCCAGTAGCCGAGATTGATGCCGAGCCGCATGTGTCGTCCCCTTACCGGTTTACCGATCAGTAATGTAGGTCTGCGGGGGACTGTAGCGCGCCAGGGCCCACTGCGTCAGTGCCCCAGTAGTCCATCGGTGCCCCAGTAGTGTCAGCGCTCATGGAGCAGAGGCATCTCGGCCGCACCGGACTGCGCGTGTCCCGGATCGGCCTCGGCACCCTGACCTGGGGCCGTTCCGCGGAGGGCCCTGACGAGTCGGGCGCTGCCGGGCAGTTGAAAACGTTCTGGGAGGCGGGCGGCACGCTCGTCGACACCGCCGACGTGTACGGGGGCGGTGAGGCGGAGTACCTCCTGGGGCAGCTCGTCGGCGGTCTGGTCCCGCGCCGGGAGCTGGTGATCGCGACCAAGGCGGGATCCGTCCGGCACCCGGACCGCCGGTTCGACGGCTCGCGCGGCCATCTCCTGTCGGCGCTGGACGACTCGCTGGCCCGTCTGGGCACCGATTACGTGGACCTCTGGCAGGTCCACGCCTTCGACCCGGGGACCCCGCTGGAGGAGACCCTCCAGGCGCTGGACCTGGCGGTGAGCAGCGGCCGGGCCCGGTACGCGGGCGTGTCGAACTTCAGCGGCTGGCAACTGGCGAAGGCGGCTACCTGGCAGCTCGCCGCCCCGGGGGTGCGGACCCGGCTGGCGTCGACGCAGATGGAGTACTCCCTCCTCCAGCGGGGCGTGGAGCGCGAGGTCCTCCCGGCGGCGCTGGACCTCGGCGTCGGGCTGCTCCCGTCGTCCCCGCTGGGCCGCGGGGTCCTGACGGCCAAGTACCGGGACGGCACCCCGGCGGACTCGCGGGGCGCCTCGCCGACCATGGCCGGTTTCGTGGACCCGTACCTGGACGACGCGGCGAGCCGCATCGTGAACGCGGTCGCCACGGCGGCCCAGGGCCTGGCGGTGACCCCGCTCCAGGTGGCCCTGGCGTGGGTCCGCGACCGGCCGGGGGTGGTCGCACCGATCATCGGCGCACGGACGTCCGCGCAGCTCGAAGCGGCTCTGTCGGTGGAGGCCCTTAGTCTTCCGGAGGAGATCTGCCAGGCGCTGGACGATGTTTCGGCGCCCGTGCATCGCTACCCCGATCAAAACTGGAGCACGCTGTGAGTACGGACCGCCGAGCCGCTTCCGCGGAGGACCCGGCCACCCCCGGCCCCCAGGCGAAGGCGGCCACCGACCCGGACCCGGCGGAGCCGCAGGCCGCCGGTGCAGCAGCCGGCACCGACCGGGCCGGCTCCGGCGAGGACGGCGGCCCGGCGGCCGATGGCGAAGCGGCCGGCTCGGACGAAGCGGAATCGGCGCAGCCGGAGGTGGATCCCATGGTGCGGGAATCGGGCGCGGAGGGCGAAACCCCTGCAGGAGCGGACACCGGCCAGGCCCCGGACGGGCCGGCGACAGCCGACGCAGGCTCGGACGACGCAGGCTCGGGTGGCTCGGGTGACATCGGCTCGGGTGACGCGGGTGCAGGCGAGCCGCAGGTAGCCGGTGACGGGGGTCCGGGGGCGGAGCCCTCGGTTTCGGGTCCCTCCGGGGTGGGGGAAGACCCCGCAGGGACCACCCCCGGCGACCAGGAGCCCGCCGCGGCCGAGGCCGAACCGTCGGAGCCCGGCACGGACGGGGCCTCCGCGGAGCAGGCAGCCGAGGCCGCGACGCCCGTGCGGAGCGAGGCCGAGGCCGAGTTGGCCGCGCAGAAGATCGAGCGGGAGCGCATCGCGCGCCGCAAGGCGGAGCGGCAGGGGCCCGTCGACGCCGGAGCCAAGCTCAGCGGGAAGGCCGCCGATCTGCTGGCCGCCGTACGGGCCGTGGAGAGCGGGGAGAAGCCCTCCCCGGTGTACTTCGACGAGGCTCCGGCCGCCCCCCGCAAGGCCGCGGCCCCGGCCGCGCCCCCGGCCTCCCGTCCCGCTCCCCCGGCTCCCGCCGCATCCGCAGCGGGCATCGAGAGCGTGCGCGCCGTACTGGCCCGCGGCGGGGCCCCCGAGGCGCTGGCGGGGCCGGCCGCCGCCGCCCTCGGCGAAGACGCCGCGGAGCAGCTCGCCCACGACCCCTGGCGGCTCCTCGCCGTCGCGGGCGTCCGCCCCACCCAGGCCGACGGCTTCGCCCGGGCCCTGCTCGGCCCCGGGGCCGGCCCGGGGGACGAGCGGCGCGCCGCCGCCCTCGTGGGCTGGCTGCTGGAGCAGGCCGCGCTCAAGGGGCACACCGCCCTGGAGGCCCCCACCCTGGAATCCGCCCTCGCGCAGTACGGCGTCCCGGACCCGGCCGAGTCCCTGGAACAGGCCATCGGCGAGGGCGCCGTCCTGGTGTTCCAGGAGCCGCTCGGACCGCCCGCCGCCGAAGGCGAGGAGCAGCCCGTTCGGGTTCTCGTCGGCCTGGAGGGGTACGCACTGGCCGAGGAGAGCCTGGCCGACGGCCTGGCCCGGCTGTCCAACACCTTCGACGACCCGGCGGACTGGGAGAAGGCCGCCACCGGGCCCGGAGCGGAGCTGATCCGCGCCGTCTCCGGCCACGGCCTGGTCACCCACACCGGCGGCGAGGCCGCCCGCACCGAGCCGCTGGCCCTGCTGGCCGCGGCCCGCGACCTGGGCCTGCGCGTCTGCCTGGCCGCGCACACGCCCGCCCCGGGCGCCGTCACCGTGGCCGGACTGCTCGCCGGGACGGAGGGGCCCGGCCGGGACGCCGACGGGCAGTTCACCGTGGACCTGCTCGTGGTCCTCGACGCCCCTCAGCTGGACGTGGAGACCGCCGCCGCGCTCGTGGAGTCCGTCCCGGACGGGGCCCGGCTGGTGCTGTCCGGGGACCCCGGGGTGCTCGGATCCGCCGGGCCCGGGCGGGTGTTCGGCGATGTGCTGGCGGCCCGCGCCTGCCCGCAGCTGGTCTCGCGCACCCCCGACCCGGGCCCCCTCGGCGAGCTGGTCTCCGGGGTCGGGATCGGAGAGCTGAACCAGGTCGACGCGCCCGGCAAGGAGGTCGTCATCGTCCCGGTGCGCGACGCCGGGGAGGCCGTGCACCGTGCCGTGCAGCTGGTGGCCGAGTCGGTGCCGCGCGCCTTCGGGATCCCGGCGGACGCCGTTCAGGTGATCACCCCGGGCCACGGCGGCTCGGCGGGCACCCGGGCGCTGAACGCCGCCCTCAAGGAGCGGCTGAACCCCGGCCCCGGCCGGTTCGGCGGCTTCGACCCCGGCGACCGCGTCGTCCACGTGCCCTCGCCCGGGCGGGCCGTGCCGGCCCGGGTGGTGTCGGCCGACGCCCAGGGGCTGCACCTGGACGCCGCCGGCGCGCGGATCGTCGTACCGAAGGAGCGGGTGGAGTCCCAGGTGCGGCACGGCTGGGCGGTGACGGCGCACCAGGCCGTCGGCGCGCGCTGGCCGGCGGTGGTCGTCGTCCTGCCGGGGGACGCGGCGCAGGCCCTCTCCCGGGACTGGGTGTACACGGCGTTCGGGCGGGCGGAGCGCCATCTGTCCGTGGTGCACGGTGTCGACCAGGCGCTGCCGCGCGCGGTCGCGGAGGTGCTGCCGAAGCCGCGTACGACGCGGCTGAGCGGTCTCCTGCGGGCCCTCGTGGCGGAGGTGCAGGACCGGCCGGAGTGACCCGCCCGCACCGCGGCCCCCGTCCCTTCCGGAAGGGGCGGGGGCCGCGGTGCCGTCGGTGCGGACCGGGATCAGGCGGGGGCCAGGCCCGGCGCCGCGGCCTGGCCGCCGGCGTCCTGCACGTCGTCGACGCCGTCGGCGTCCTCGTCGTCGAAGTCGTCGGCGTCCTCGTCGAAGACGGAGCTGACGTCGAACCGGTGCAGTACGTGCTGCGGATCGGTGTGCCCGAAGGGCGAGCCCAGCCACTCCCCCGGTTCCGCGACCTCCTCCGCGGCCGCGATCCAGAGCGTGGAATCCCCCTCCTCCAGGCCGAACTCCTTGTAGCGGGAGGCGATCTCGTCGGGCTCGTACTCCCCGAACAGCACGCCCAGCGCACCGGCGGTGCCGCCGTCGTGGACGAGCTCGGCCTCCCGGTCGTGCGCGGCGACCCGCTCGGCCTGGGCGATCAGCCTCGGCGGTTCGACGACGGCGTAGTCGCGGCGGATGAGCACGCTGAAGGCGGCGGGCTCGGCGGGCCCGGTGTACGGGACACCGTCCTCGGGCGTGGGGATCTCGAACGGGGTGACCTCGTCGTACCGGTCGTAGAGGAGTTCGTCGTACTCCTCGGCGGCGGCGGCGAGTTCGTTGAAGGCGGCGTAGACGGCCGGGTCCTCGTCCCCGATCCTGCTCTCGACCGCGGCGAGGTGACGGTCGAGTGCGGCCTTGACCGCCTCGGCGGCGGCGCGTACCTCGGCAACACTGGGCAGAGCGGCATCAGACATAGTGCAGACGCTATCCGTAGCAGGGCTCTGCCCGCACAATAGATTCGATGCCGGAATACGAATTTGTCGACGTGTACGTGCCCCGCGGAGTGCCCCGCAAGGAGGCGACCCGTCTGCTCACCGACCATGCCGAGTACGGGAACTGGGAACTCGACCGGCTCACCCTGCACCGGGACGGCAGCCGTCGGGTGCGGATGCGCCGGCGGATCATCCGTCAGGTCCGCGCGACCTGGTGACGCGGGCCCCGGGTCGGGGCCCGCGCCGTGAGGGCCCGTCAGGCCGTGTTGCGGGCGCGCCGGTAGAGCACGGCACCGGCCAGCAGGGTGCCGGCGGCGAGCGGGAGGCCCAAGCCGAGGACGTCTCCCGCGCCGGTGGCGGCGAGCCCCGCGTGCCGGGCGGGCGCGATCCCGGTCCCGGTCCCCGTGCCGGTTCCCTGGCCGGGGTGGGTGGCGGGGGTGACGCTGCCGGCGCCGGGGCCGGCGGGTCCGCCGGGGTGGCCGGGCGTACCCGGAGTGCCGGGCGTACCCGGGTTTCCGGGGTTCCCGGGCTGACCGGGGTTTCCGGGCGTGCCGGGAGTCCCGGGGTTGGCGGGCGTACCCGGAGTCCCGGGGGTACCCGGGTTGCCGGGCGTACCCGGGTTACCGGGCGTACCTGGGTTGCCGGGGGTACCCGGGTTACCGGGCGTACCTGGAGTACCGGGCGTACCCGGAGTACCGGGCGTACCCGGAGTACCGGGGTTGCCGGGGTTGCCGGGCTGGCCCGGCGTACCGGGGTGACCCGGCTCGTCCTCGTCGCACGGCTCGTCCGGCTCCTCGGGCTCGCCCTGGTGGCCGGGAGTGCCCGGGTACCCCGGGTGATCGGGCTGGTGCGGGGTGGCCGAGTGCTGGGAACAGTCGTTCCCGAAGGCCGGGTTGAGCAGCCCCACGATCGAGACGGTGTTGCCGCAGACGTTCACCGGAGCATCCACGGGCGCCTGGACGGTGTTTCCGGACAGCACGCCCGGAGAGTTCACGGCATGGCCGGACGCACCGGAGTCCGCGTGTGCGTAACCCCCACCCAGTGCGAGAACACCCCCCGCGGCCGCCAAGGTGATCAAGGCCTTCCTGGTGACGACTGCCTGTCGTCGCATCTGTAATCCCCCTGCTGTGTAAGAACAGCCGGGCCCTGAAGCCCGGCGGCCCCGGAGCGCTGGAATGCGCTCCGGGGCCCAAGACCTCAGAAGCGTCAGGCGTTGACGCAGGTGTTGCCGAAAGCCGGGTTCAGCAGGCCGACCACGCTGATCGTGTTGCCGCAGACGTTCACGGGAACGTGGACCGGGACCTGGATGACGTTGCCGGACAGCACACCGGGAGAGCCGATGGCCGCACCCTGGGCAGCCGCGTCGGCGTGGGCCAGGCCCGCACCCGCGAGAACCAGACCACCGGTGGCAGCCGCAGCGGCGACAACCTTCTTGAACATTGTTCCTCCTAGTTGGCAATGCGGTCCCAGCCGCGGACCGCACCACCTGTAACGAGGAGGGATCACCAGGGCTACGAGCGTATGAGCGCATTCACTCTTCTCAGTGGAAAGCGCACACCTTCTCGAATCTCAGCAGTTGTCGATGAATCGGTCGAGCACGCG
Organism: Streptomyces sp. NPDC097981; assembly: GCF_040302565.1. Lineage (NCBI taxonomy): Bacteria > Bacillati > Actinomycetota > Actinomycetes > Kitasatosporales > Streptomycetaceae > Streptomyces > Streptomyces sp. NPDC097981. The sequence continues at coordinate 53,741 of NZ_JBEORW010000018.1, read as the reverse complement.
CACGCCGAACTTCAGCCCATCCACCGGAACTCGCTCGTCCACTCCGTGGAACATCCCGGCGAAGTCCAGCTCCGGCGGCAGTTGGAGCGGGGCGAAGCCGAAGCAGCGGATGCCGAGGTCGTCGAAGGACTTGGCGTCCGTGCCGCCGGACAGCATGTACGGGACCGCGCGCGCGATCGGGTCCTCGGCCTTGAGCGCGCTCTGCATGGCGTCGACGAGCTTCCCGTCGAAGTCCGTTTCGAGGGCCTTGTCCCCGTGCACGTCCTCGCGCTTCACGCGCGGGCCGAGGATCCGGTCGAGGTCGGCGAAGAACTCGTCCTCGTAACCCGGCAGGAAGCGTCCGTCGACGTGTGCGGTGGCCTGGCCGGGGATGACGTTCACCTTGTAGCCGGCGCCGAGCATGGTCGGGGCGGCCGAGTTCCGCAGCGTCGCGCCGACCATCTTGGCGATGCCGCCGAGCTTGGCCAGGGTCGCGTCCATGTCGTCCGGGTCGAGTGGGGTGCCCAGTGCGTCCGAGAGCTCGTCCAGGAAGGACCGCACGGTCTTGGTGACCCTGACCGGCCACTGGTGGCGGCCGAGCCGGCCCACGGCCTCGCACAGCTCCGTGATGGCGTTGTCGTTGTTGGTCATCGAGCCGTGGCCCGCGGTGCCCTCCACCGTGAGCCGCATCCAGTGCATGCCCTTCTGGGCGGTCTCCACCAGGTACAGCCGCAGGTTCTCGTTGACGGTGAACGAGAAGCCGCCGACCTCGCCGATCGCCTCGGTGACCCCCTCGAAGAGCCCGGGGTGCTTGTCCACGAGGTGCCGGGCGCCGTACACGCCGCCCGCCTCCTCGTCCGCCAGGAAGGCCAGCACGATGTCCCGCGGGGGCTTGCGGCCGCTGCGCAGCCGGTCGCGTACGACGGCCAGCGTCATCGCGTCCATGTCCTTCATGTCGACGGCGCCGCGGCCCCACACGCAACCGTCGGCGATCTCGCCCGCGAAGGGGTCGTACGTCCAGTCGGCGGCGTTCGCCGGCACCACGTCCGTGTGCCCGTGGATCAGCAGCGCCGGCCGCGACGGGTCCTCCCCCTCGATGCGCGCGACGGTCGAGGCGCGCCCCTTGTGGGATTCGAAGATCTGCGGCTCCAGCCCGACCTCGGCGAGCTTCTCCGCGACCCACTCGGCGGCCTTGCGCTCGCCGGGGCCGGAGTGGTCCCCGTAGTTGCTGGTGTCGATCCGGATGAGGTCCCGGCAGAGGTCGACGACCTCGTCCTCGCCGGAGACGTTCCTGCCCGCGCTCGACTCGCTCACGCTGCTTCCTCCCACTGATCGGTACCGACTGCCTCCTTATCCTCGCGCTTCGAGCGGCTCTCCCCAAGGGTGATCCCCGGCCGCCGGGGGGGTGTGATCGAGGACCCCGGAATGTTTGGTAATGTTTTCCACGTCGGAACGGCCCGCGAGGGACGCGAGACAGACACCTTGTCCGGGTGGCGGAATGGCAGACGCGCTAGCTTGAGGTGCTAGTGCCCTTTATCGGGCGTGGGGGTTCAAGTCCCCCCTCGGACACAGAGCGAGAACCCCACTTCGGTGGGGTTCTCGGCGTTTTCGGGCCGGGGACGGGCGGAGCGGGCGCCGGGGCCTGGTGGGGATATTCTGAACGGGTGAACGAGAACCTTCCCCCCTGTCCGAAATGCTCCTGTGAGTACACCTACGAGATGAACGCCCTCGTGGTGTGCCCCGAATGCGGCCACGAGTGGGTGCCCGCCGAGAGCGGTGCGCAGGACGGCGAGGGCGCCGGGGAGCGCATCGTCAAGGACGCCGTCGGGAACGTGCTGGCCGACGGCGACACCGTGACCGTCGTCAAGGCGCTCAAGGTCAAGGGAAGCCCCTCGGGGATCAAGGCCGGCACCAAGGTGCGCAACATCCGGATCGTCGACGGCGTGGACGGCCACGACATCGACTGCCGGATCGAGGGCTTCGGGGCCATGCAGCTGAAGTCCAGCGTGGTCAAGAAGGCCTGACCGCCCGCCCACCGGCCCGGAGACGGGAAAGGACCCCGCCCTGTGGGCGGGGTCCTTCGCCGTTGTGGCCGGGGGCCGTGGGCCGTCAGCCGCGGGCGGCGATCTCCGCCACGCGGCGGCGGACCAGGAACCAGCCGCCGACCAGCGCGGCGCCGATGACGGGGACGCACAGGACCGTGGTCCGGCCGACGCCTCCGTCGCACCACATCAGGACGAGCACCGTGAGCAGGAACACCAGGGTGACGATCTGGGTGTACGGGGCCCAGGGCAGGCGGTAGGAGGGGCGCTCCACGAGGCCCTGCTCCGCCCGGCGCCAGAAGAACAGCGAGCAGATCATGACCATCGCCCAGGTGCCGAGGATGCCCAGCGAGGCGAAGTTCAGGACGAGCTCGAACGCGTCCTTGGGCATGAGGGCGTTCAGGCCGACGCCCGCGAGGCCGAAGGCGGCGGTGAACAGGACGCCGCCATAGGGGACCTTGCCCCGGTTCATGCGGGCGGTGAACTTCGGCGCGGAGCCGGACATGGCCATCGAGCGCAGGATGCGGCCGGTGGAGTAGAGGCCGGAGTTCAGGCTGGAGAGCGCCGCGGTCAGGACGACCAGGTTCATGATGCCGGCGGTGCCGGGGATGCCGAGCCTGTCGAAGACGGTGACGAAGGGGCTCTGGTCGGCGGAGTACTCGGTGTACGGCAGCAGCATCGCGAGCAGGACGACCGAGCCGACGTAGAAGAGGCCGACGCGCCACATGATCGAGTTGATCGCCTTCGGCATGATCTTCTCGGGGTTCTCGGTCTCGCCGGCGGCGACTCCGCAGAGCTCGACGGAGGCGTACGCGAAGACGACGCCCTGGACGACCAGGAGCATCGGCAGGACTCCGGAGGGGAAGATGCCGCCGTTGTCGGTGATGGTGGACAGGCCCGCGGTGTGGCCGCCGATGTCGTGGCTGGTGGCGACCAGGTAGATCGCGACGACCAGGAAGACCGCCAAGGCGGCGACCTTGACGAGGGAGAACCAGAACTCCATCTCGCCGAAGTACTTCACCGAGATCAGGTTCGCGGTGAGGACCACGGCGAGGGCGATCAGGGCCAGGACCCACTGCGGGACGCTGGTGAACAGGGACCAGAAGTGGGCATAGGTCGCGGCGGCGGTGATGTCGGCCACGGTGGTCGTGGACCAGTTCAGGAAGTACAGCCAGCCGGCCGTGTAGGCGCCCTTCTCCCCCATGAACTCGCGCGCGTAGGAGACGAACGCGCCGGAGGAGGGCCGGTAGAGCACGAGCTCGCCGAGGGCCCGGACGACGAAGAAGGCGAAGACGCCGCACACCGCGTACGCGATCGCGAGCGAGGGTCCGGCTCCGGCGAGCCGGCCGCCGGCGCCGAGGAACAGGCCGGTGCCTATCGCCCCGCCGATCGCGATCATGTTGATGTGGCGGGACTTGAGGTCCTTGCTGTAACCCTCGTCACCGGCGTCGACGTGGCGGGAGGACGCCGGGGCCGGGGCCTCGGTCAAGGTGCGGTCACTCATGTAGGGCTTCGCCTTCGTGGGTGGGACAGGCAGGTCCGGACCGCCGCGCAGGGGAGCCGGGTGGTGTCACCTGTGCGGTGGTGCGGTGGTTTTTGTCGCCCCAGGAGACCATGAGCCCCGGCCACCGCCAAAACCAGCCCTCCACACGCAGAACCCCCCGGCGACCATGGAAACAGGTGCCGGGGGGTTCGTACGAGCTCGAAAACCAGGCGGTTGGGCGTCAGTCGCGCGGGGCTGCCTCCGCGGCCTGGTCGAGGCGGAAGGCTTCGTTCCCGAGGCCGATGCGGGCGTGCACCTCGGGGCGGCGGCTGCGCAGGACGGCGCCGTACAGCAGCCCGCCCACGACGGTGGCGCCGATGATCCCGGGCAGGGCCCAGCCGAGCACGGAGCCCTTCTCGGCGGCGACGAGGACGCCGAAGTCCTTCACCGTGTACACGGCGATGCCGAGCAGGGCGATCCCCGCGGCGCCGGAGGCGACGAGCCGCCAGACCTGGGCGCGGGCGGTGCCGCGGCGGACGAAGAAGGCGATGACGGCGAAGGAGGCGGCGGCCATGAGCAGGGTCACGCCGAGTGCGCCGACGTTGCCCATCCAGGTGAACAGGTGCAGGACGGGTGCGGTGGGGTCGCCGGCCGGCTTGCCGTCGGTGAAGGCGAAGGCGAGGACGACGAGGGTGGCGATGACGGTCTGGAGCAGCGAGCCGGTGGCGGGGGCGCCGGTGCCCGCGGTGGTGCGGCCGAAGGCGGCCGGGAGCAGGCCTTCGCGGCCCATGGCGAAGGCGTAGCGGGCCACCACGTTGTGGAAGCTGAGCATGGCCGCGAACATGCCGGTCACGAAGAGGACGTGCAGGACGTCGGTGAAGGTGGTGCCGAGGCGGCCCTCGGTGAGCTGGAACAGCAGGCCGGGGCCGGCTTCGGCGGAGGTCTTGACGACCTCGGAGGGGCCGGTGGCGACGGTGAGGGCCCAGGCGCTGAACGCGAAGAAGAGGGCGACGAAGCCGACGGCGAGGAACATCACGCGGGAGACGACGATGTGGGGCTTGCTGGTCTCCTCGGCGTAGACCGGGGACTGCTCGAAGCCGACGAAGGCGGCGATGCAGAAGCACAGGGCCGTGCCGAGACCGGCGCCGCCGAGGGTCGCGGGGTTGAAGGCGTGCAGCGAGAGGCCTTCGGGGCCGGGGTCGCCGAGGGCGGCGATGTCGAAGGCGACGACGAGGGCGCACTCGACGAGGAGGAGCAGGCCGAGTACGCGGGCGTTGAGGTCGATCTTGAGCCAGCCGAGCGCACCGGTGACGGCGACGGCGGCCAGGGCCGGTATCCACCAGGCGACGTCGGTCTTCAGGTAGGTGGCGAAGAGGCCGGAGATCTCGAAGCCGAGGATGCCGTAGACGCCGACCTGCATGGCGCTGTACGCGACGAGCGCGACGAGCGAGGCGCCGGCACCGGCGGTGGGGCCGAGGCCGCGGGCGATGTACGCGTAGAAGGCGCCGGCGTTGTGGACGTGTCGGCTCATCTCGGCGTAGCCGATGCCGAAGAGCGCGAGCACGATGCCGAGGATCACGAACAGCAGCGGCTGGCCGACGACGCCCATGACACCGAAGGTGGTGGGCATCACTCCGGCGACCACCATCAGGGGGGCGCTGGCGGCGAGTACGGAGAGCAGCAGGCCGGCGGTGCCGAGGCGGTCGGCGCGCAGGGCGCGGTCCTGGCCCTTGTAGGTGCGGATCTCGGGCGCGGTGCTGAGCGTGGTGGGTCTGCCCGTCGCCATGGCGGGGTGTCCTTTCGGGGGAAGGTCGAGCGGAGCGGGGAGCGGTCGAGCGGGGAGCGGTCGAGCGGGATGCTGTGAGCGGCGGTGCTGTGGAGCGGCGGTGCGGTCGGGCGCGGCGTGTCAGGCCGTGCCGAGTGCGGCGCTGCGGGCGGCGAGGAAGGCCTTGCGGGGGTCGAGGTCCGGATAGGACCAGGGGGCGGGCGTGGCGTGGCTGCCGATGCGGTGGAAGAGTGCGGCGGCCTCGGCCGGGCGGCCCTCGCAGAGCTTGGCGTGGGCGAGGAAGTTGAGGTCGACCCTGTTGCGGGGGTGGTCCTCGCGTTCCCATTCGAGCCACCAGTCGAAGGCGGAGCGCAGCACCTGGCGGGCCCGGCGGTTCGACCAGTGGGCGGCGGCCCCGTCGGGCGTGCGGCCCCCGGTGGCGGCGAGCACCCGGTAGCGCTCGGCGTGCGCGATGACGGGGAGGACGGCGAGCGGGGAGTCGGCCGGGGATTCCTCGGCGGCCCAGGCGGCGAAGTCGTAGACCTCGTGCAGGGGGTCGTGGCCGGCGGCGGGGGTGTGCTCGGCCAGCATCGCGACCATCAGGTGGTGGGCGTGGTGGTGCTCGCGGTGGCGGGCCCGGACCTGGTCGAAGTGGCGGCTGAACTCCTCCTCGGTGCCGAAGGCGCGGGAGAGCATGAGCAGCCCCAGCCAGGGGGTGGGATCGGCGGGGAGCAGGGCGGCGGCCCGGCGGCAGGCCTCCTCGGCGGCCTCGGGCGTGCCCTTGCGGCGCAGGGCGGTGAAGACGGCGGCGCAGGCGAGGAGGGTGGCGGCGTCGGCGCTCTCGGGTTCGGCGAGCAGCCATTCGCGGGCCCAGGCGGTGGCGGCCGGGGTTTCGGCGAGCACGACGACGCGGTGGCCGCGGCGGTCCCAGTCGTCGCCGGTGCCGACGAGGAGCGAGCGGGCCTTGGCCCAGCGGCCCTGGGTGAACTGTGCGCGCACGTCGACCAGTTCGGTATCGCAGAGGGCCGGGTCGAAGAGCTGGGCGCCCCGCTTGCGGGCGCGGCCGAGGGGCGGCGGAGGCGGGGACATCCGCGGGATTCCCTCCAGAACACGGGCGCGGGCGGGCGGTTTGGCTGGATGATCACGCACAGCAAAGCGGTATGTACAGCTCCGCGTCAAGGTCCAGTCCAGTGCGTGGCGCGTTTCAACTGGTGTGGACATTCGGCCAGTTGGGGCGTTCCAAAAGGGATCGCGGCCACTGGGGGGCGATCCTAGGGTGGGCCCATGACGAGCTACGACGATCTCCCGCCCGCCCTGTTCGCCTTCCCCGGGCCGCTGCGCGACACCCTGGTCGCAGCGGTGCTGAGCGGCGCGAAGACCACGACGACGGGGTTGCTGACCGAGCACGAGGTCACGGGCGACCCCCTGCCGGTGGCGGGTGAACGGATGGCCGTCATGGACTCCGCGGAGCGTCCGGTGGCCGTCCTGGAGGTGACGGACGTACGGGTGCTGCCGCTTGCGGAGGTGGACCTCCGGCACGCCCTGGACGAGGGCGAGGGGTACGCGTCCGTGGCCGAATGGCGTTCTTCCCACGAGCGGTACTGGCACGGTCCGCAGATGCGGGAGCTGCTCGGCGACCCGGAGTTCACCGTGGCCGACGACACGCTGGTCGTCGCGGAACGCTTCCGGGTCGTCGAACGCCTGCCACTGCCCTGACCGGACCGGCGGCCGGTCCGGGTGGGGCCCCTGCCCTGGCGTCGGGGGCTCGCCCGGCGGCCGCGCCTCAGCCCACCGCCCCGGCCGCGGCGCGGCCCGCCGTGCGGCCGGAGAAGATGCAGCCGCCGAGGAAGGTGCCCTCCAGGGCGCGGTAGCCGTGGACCCCGCCACCGCCGAAGCCCGCCGCCTCGCCCGCCGCGTACAGGCCGGGCAGCGGGTCGCCGGACGCGGTCAGGACCCGGGACGACAGGTCGGTCTCCAGGCCGCCGAGGGACTTGCGGGTCAGGACGGAGAGCCGTACGGCGATCAGCGGGCCCGCCTTCGGGTTCAGGATGCGGTGCGGGGCGGCGGTGCGGATCAGCCTGTCGCCGAGGTACCTGCGGGCCCCGTGGATGGCCGTCACCTGGAGGTCCTTGGTGAACGGGTTGGCGATCTCCCGGTCGCGGGCCACGATCTCGCGGCGGACGGTCTCCTCGTCGAGCAGGTCCTCCTTGGTGACCGCGTTCATGCCGCGCACCAGCGAGGCGAGATCGCGTTCCACGACGAAGTCCGCGCCGTTGTCCATGAAGGCCTTCACCGGCCCCGGTACGGCCTGCCGCGCCCGGTCGATGACGTCGCGGATCGACTTGCCGGTCAGGTCCGGGTTCTGCTCGGAGCCCGAGAGGCCGAACTCCTTGCCGATGATCCGCTGGTTGAGCACGAACCAGGTGTGGTCGTGGCCGGTCTTCATGATGTGGTCGAGGGTGCCGAGGGTGTCGAACCCGGGGAAGAGCGGTACGGGCAGCCGCTTCCCGGTGGCGTCCAGCCAGAGCGAGGACGGGCCGGGCAGGATGCGGATGCCGTGCCCGGCCCAGATCGGGTTCCAGTTCTCGATGCCCTCGGTGTAGTGCCACATCCGGTCCTTGTTGATGTGGCTGGCTCCGGCCTCCTCCGCGATGCCCAGCATCAGGCCGTCGACGTGCGCGGGGACCCCGGAGAGCATCCGCTGCGGCGGCGTGCCGAGGCGGGCCGGCCACTGTCTGCGCACGAGGTCGTGGTTGCCGCCGATCCCGCCGCTGGTCACGATCACGGCCTGGGCCCGGAGGGAGAACTCCCCGACGGCCTCGCGCCCGCTCGCCGTGCCCCGTACGGCACCGGACGGCGCCAGGATCTCGCCGGTGACCGTGTCGAGCGTGCCGCCGGTGCGGGCGAGCCCGGTGACCCGGTGGCGGAACTTCGGCCGGACCAGGCCGCGGGCCGCCCCGGCCCGTACGCGGCGCTCGAAGGGGGCGACCAGGCCGGGCCCGGTACCCCAGGTGATGTGGAAGCGGGGGACGGAGTTCCCGGGGCCGCCCGCGTCGTAGCCGCCGCGTTCGGCCCAGCCGACCACGGGGAAGAAGCGGACGCCCTGGGCGTGCAGCCAGGGCCGTTTCTCACCGGCCGCGAAGTCGACGTAGGCCTCGGCCCAGCGGCGCGGCCAGGCGTCCTCCTCGCGGTCGAAGCCGGCGGTGCCCCGCCAGTCCTGGAGGGCGAGCTCGCGGCTGTCCTTGATCCGCATCCGCCGCTGTTCGGGCGAGTCCACGAAGAACAGCCCGCCGAAGGACCAGTGCGCCTGGCCGCCGATCGACTGCTCGGGCTCCTGGTCGAGCAGGATGACCTTGCGGCCCGCGTCGACGAGCTCGGCGGTGGCCGCGAGGCCCGCCAGCCCGGCGCCGATCACGATCACGTCTGCGTCGTACGTCATGGCGAACCCGTCCTCCGGTCGGTGGTGGGGCAGATCCTTGGCTACGGGGCGGTAACCAGTCAACAGCGGTGGTTGGATGAGCCGTGTGAGTGCTGCTGATGAAGTGCTGGACGTGGTGGACCGGGACGACCGGGTGACGGGGCAGGCGCCGCGGGGCGAGGTGTACGCGGGCGGGCTGCTCCACCGGTGTGTGTTCGTGCAGGCCAGGGACGCGCAGGGGCGGATCTTCGTGCACCGGCGGACGGCGTCGAAGCTGGTCTTCCCCTCGGCCTACGACATGTTCGTGGGCGGGGTGGTGGGCGCCGGCGAGAGCTACGCGCAGGCCGCGCTGCGGGAGGCCGGGGAGGAACTGGGCGTGGCGGGGCTGGCGCAGCCGGTGCCGCTGTTCAAGTTCCTGTACGAGGGGCCGGGCGGGGCCTGGTGGTCGTACGTGCACGAGGTGCGCTGCGACCTGCCCGTGCGGCCGCAGGAGTCGGAGGTGGCCTGGCACGCGTGGCTCTCCGAGGAGGAGCTGGCGGCGCGGGTCGCGGACGGGGAGTGGGAATGGGTGCCGGACGGGCTGGAGGCGTACCGGCGGCTGCGCGCGCACCGGGAGTCCCCCCAGTAGATTGATCAGGTGATCGACTTCGTCAAGGACGTGCGCCTCTGGTTCGCGCCGCAGCGGCTGAGAGACGAGGGCGAGACCCCCGACTACCGGTTCTCGCTGGCCAACGAGCGGACCTTCCTGGCCTGGATCCGGACCGCCCTCGCCCTGGTCGGCGGCGGTTTCGCGGTGGACCAGTTCCTGCCGGACCTGCGCTGGGGCGTGCGGGTGGGCATGGCCCTGGCCCTGCTGGCGGTGGGAGCGGCCTGTGCGCTGCGGGCGGTGAACCACTGGGTGCGGTGCGAACGGGCGATGCGGCGCGGCGAGGACCTGCCGCTGTCGCGGTTCCCGGTGGTGCTGAGCCTGGGGGTGGGGCTGGTCGCGGTGTCGATGGTGCTGGTGGTGCTGATGGGCTGGACGAACGGGCGGTGACGGCCTCCGGCACGACGGGCCGCGACGCGGGCCTCCAGCCCGAACGGACCCGGCTCGCATGGCGGCGTACGACGCTGGCGTGCTCGGTGACGGCGGTGCTGGCGCTGCGGCAGGCGCTGCGCGGGTCGGGCTCGCCGGTGGAGGTGGTCGGGGTGGCGGTCATCGCGCTGATCTGGCTGGCGTTCCTGGGGGTGGCGCACCGGCGGATGCGGCAGCTGGCGGCGGACCGGCCGCCGGGGCTCGCGCCGCGGTGGACGCTGGCGGCGGTGGCGTGCACGGTGGCGCTGTCGGTCTTCGCAGTGGCGCTCATCTTCTGAACGGCCGGTCGGATGATCCGGCTTGTTCGCGCCACTCGGGTATAACGGGCTATAAGGGATGTTCCGCACTAGCCTCGGCACATGACGACCACGCACCAGGAACACCTCACGCACGAGCACGCCCACGGACCCGGCTGCGGCCACACCGAGGTGGACCACGGCGACCACCTCGACTACGCGCACGACGGCCATCTGCACCGCGAGCACTCCGGGCACTGGGACGAATGCGAGCCGTCGGGGCACACCGCACACGCGGACCACGACCACGACCACGGACCGGCCTGCGGGCACGAGGCGGTCCCGCACGGCGACCACGTGGACTACGTGCACGACGGGCACCGGCACGCCGCACACGACGGGCACTACGACGACCACTGACGGACCGGCCGCGGACCGCCGGCCGGGCTCGCCGGCCGGGCTCGCCCGCCGGCCCCCCGCCCTCCCCCGGCGCCGCCGCGGCTGGCAGGATGCTGACCGCTTGTCAGAGCGAACCGGGGAGAGCACGCATGACCGCTGAAGAGCCGTACCTCGTCCAGCCCGCGGCCGGGGTGTACGCCTACGTCCAGCCGGACGGCGGCTGGTGCCTCAACAACGCCGGGTTCGTGAGCGACGGCGGCCAGACCCTGCTCATCGACACCGCCGCCACCGAGCGGCGGGCCCTGGCGCTGCGCGACGCGGTCGTGGCGGCCGGGGTGCCGCTGCCGCGCACGGTCGTCAACACCCACCACCACGGCGACCACACCTACGGCAACGCCGTCTTCGCCCCCGAGGCGCTGATCCTCGGGCACGACAACGCGCGCACCGAGCAGATCGCCGCCGGGCACCAGCTGGAGATGATCTGGCCGGCGACCGACTTCGGCGCGATAGAGATCACCGCGCCGGACCTCACGTACAGCGACCGGATGACCTTCCACCTCGGCGAGACGGAGGTCCGGGTCATCCACCCGGGCGTCGCGCACACCACCGGGGACTCGATCGTGTTCCTGCCGCGCCGGCGGGTCGTCTTCACCGGCGACCTGGTCTTTGCCGGGGGCACGCCGTTCCTGGCGATGGGCTCGCTCGCCGGTTCGCTGCGGGCGCTGGAGCTGCTGCGCTCGCTGGACGCGGAGACCGTCGTGCCGGGACACGGTCCGCTGACCGACCCGTCGGCCTACGAGTCCACCGGGCGCTACCTGCGGTACGTGGCCGAGCTCGCCCGGGAGGGCCGGGCGAAGGGGCTGACCCCCCTGGAGGTGGCGCGCGGGGCCGATCTAGGCGAGTTCGCGGCCTGGCGGGAGAGCGAGCGGCTGGTGGCGAACCTGCACCGGGCGTACGCGGAGCTGGCCGGCGAGCCGGAAGGGGCGCCGCTGAACATACTGGCCGTGCTCCAGGACATGACCGTGATGAACGGCGGGACGCCGATCCTCTGCCACGCGTGAGCCGGGCGCGCGGGCCGGAGGATTCCCCTCCGGCCCGCATTCCGCGTCCTCGCGCACTGGACGACATACCGACTGGTCGGCATGATGTCTCTCGTCCGTTCTCGTCTTCGTCAACTCCGTACGGAGGTGCGCACCATGACCTCAGCGTCAGCGTCCGCTTCGGCCGCCCCCCGGGGCCTTGATCTGGAGCGGCTGCGCGGTCATCTCGACCGGGTCCGGCCGGGGCTCGTGGCCGGGGCGCTGCGCGGCCGGCTGATCGAGGGCGGCCGGTCGAACCTCACGTACGAGATCACCGACGGGACCGCCCGCTGGGTGGTGCGCCGGCCGCCGCTGGGCCACGTCCTGGCCACGGCGCACGACATGCGGCGCGAGCACCGGGTGATCCGGGCACTGCACGGAACGGCCGTGCCGGTGCCCGAACCGGTGCTGCTGTGCGAGGACGAGTCGGTCCTCGGGGCGCCGTTCTACGTCATGGAGTACGTGGACGGGGTGCCGTACCGGACGGCCGGCCAGCTCGCCGCGATCGGACCCGAGCGCACCCGGCGCGCGGTCCTGGGCCTGGTGGACACCCTGGTCGATCTGCACGCGGTGGATCCGCAGGCCGTGGGCCTGGGGGACTTCGGCCGGCCCGAGGGCTTCCTCGACCGGCAGCTGCGCCGCTGGGGCAAGCAGCTCGCGGCCTCCCGGGGGCGCGAGCTCGCGGGCATCGACGAGCTGCACGGCGCGCTCGGGCGCGCCCTGCCCGACTCCCCCGCCCCGACCGTGGTACACGGTGACTTCCGGCTTGACAACGTGCTGATCGGCGGCCCCGACGACACGATCCGGGCGGTCCTGGACTGGGAGATGTCCACGCTCGGCGATCCGCTGACCGACCTCGGGCTGCTGGTGATGTACAGCTCGGACCTGGGGCTGACCGATTCCCCGGTCAGCACGACGAGCGGTGCGCCCGGCCATCCGGCGCCGGCCGAACTGATCGAGCGGTACGCCGCCCGCTCCGGCCGGGACACCGGTGCGATCGCCTGGTACACCGCGTTCGCCTGGTTCAAGCTCGCGGTGATCCTCGAAGGCATCCACTACCGCTACACGCTCGGGCAGACGGTGGGCGCGGGCTTCGACCGGATCGGCGAACTGGTCCCGGTCTTCATCGAGCACGGTCTGACCACCCTCCAGGAAGGCTGAGGCACACCCATGGATTTCGCATTCGACGCCCGGACCGAGGAACTCCGCGAACGGCTGCTCGCGTTCATGGAGGAGTACGTCCACCCGGCGGAGCCCGTCGCCGCCGAGCAGCGCGCGCGGCTGGCCTCGCCCTGGGACACCCCGGCCGTCTTCGGTGAGCTGAAGGCCGAAGCACGCCGCCAGGGCCTGTGGAACCTCTTCCTCCCGGATGCCGAGCACGGCGCCGGGCTGACCAACCTCCAGTACGCCCCGCTCGCCGAGATCACCGGCCGCAGCCCGCACCTGGCGCCGATGGCGACCAACTGCGCGGCACCGGACACCGGGAACATGGAGCTGCTCGCGCAGTTCGGCGACGAGGAGCAGAAGAAGCAGTGGCTCCAGCCGCTGCTGGCGGGCGAGATCCGGTCCGCGTTCGCGATGACGGAGCCGGACGTGGCCTCCTCGGACGCGACGAACATCGAGACCCGCATCGAGCGTTCGGCGAGCGGGGACGAGTACGTGATCACCGGCCGCAAGTGGTTCATCTCCGGGGCCATGAACCCGGACTGCAAGATCTTCATCGTCATGGGCAAGACCGACCCGGAAGGCGCCGATCCGCGCCGCCAGCAGTCGATGATCCTGGTCCCGCGCGACACCCCGGGCGTCGAGGTCCGCCGGGCGATGACCGTGTACGGGTACGAGGACCACGACCACGGCGGCCACGCCGAGGTGGTCTTCGACGGGGCCCGCGTCCCCGCCGCGAACCTGATCGGCGAGGAGGGCACCGGCTTCGCGATAGCCCAGGCACGGCTCGGCCCGGGCCGGATCCACCACTGCATGCGGCTGATCGGCATGGCGGAGCGGGCGATCGAGCTGATGTGCCGGCGTGCGGTGGGCCGTACGGCCTTCGGCAAGGAGCTGGCCGCGCAGGGGGTCGTGCAGAACTGGATCGCGGACGCCCGGGTCACGGTGGAGCAGCTGCGCCTGCTCGTGCTGAAGACGGCCTGGCTGATGGACACGGTCGGCAACCGGGGTGCGCACACCGAGATCCAGGCCATCAAGATCGCGACCCCGCGGGCCGTGGTGCGGATCCTCGACGACGCGGTGCAGCTGCACGGCGCGGGCGGGGTGAGCCAGGACTTCCCGCTGGCGGAGCTGTGGGCGGCGGCGCGGACGCTGCGGCTGGCGGACGGACCGGACGAGGTGCACCAGCGCTCGCTGGCCCACCGGGAGCTGAAGAAGTACGCGGGCCGCACGTGAACATGTGGGAATCGTGCAGGAGTTCGGGTGAACATGCGTGCATGGTGAACGTGATGCGGGGGGCCTTTCAAGAAACCTTGTTGAACAACCCCGAACCGCCGGTACGTTCTTGATTTGCGCCTGTCAATCGGAACAGGGTTCTCCAGAAGCTTTGACGCCCCACACGTCAACACGAGGAGAACCCCCCAGATGGCAACTCACAAGCGCTCGCGCGGTTTACGGTACGCAGCAGTGGCCACGGGAGCCGCCACCGCGGCCGCCGCGGCCCTGTACGCCTCCCCCTTCGCGGGGGCGGCGGCACCGGCCGAGGGCACCGTCTACGGCCTCGGCGCGCCCGGCGCGATCAGCGGGAGTTACGTCGTCATACTCGACGCGTCCGCGAACAAGGAACAGCTCGCCCGCAAGTACGGGGGCGAGATCAAGCGCACCTACGGCTCCGGGGTCAACGGTTTCTCGGCCTCCGGCCTGAGCGAGACCCAGGCCAAGCGCCTCGCCGCGGACCCGGCCGTCGGCAAAGTCGTGCAGAACAAGAAGTTCACGATCAACGCCACGCAGGACAACCCGCCCTCATGGGGCCTGGACCGGATCGACCAGACCGCGAAGGCGGGGGACAAGAAGTACAACTACCCCGACAGCGCCGGCGAGGGGGTGACGGCGTACGTCATCGACACCGGCATACGCACGACCCACAAGGACTTCGGCGGCCGCGCCACGTCCGGCTTCGACGCGGTGGACAACGACAACAGCGCCGACGACGGCAACGGGCACGGCACGCACGTCGCCGGCACCATCGCGGGGACCGCGCACGGCGTGGCCAAGAAGGCGAAGCTGGTCGCGGTGCGGGTCCTGGACGACAACGGCTCCGGCACCACCGAGCAGGTCGTCGCCGGGATCGACTGGGTCGCGCAGCACCACTCGGGGCCCTCGGTGGCCAACATGAGCCTGGGCGGCGGCGCGGACGAGGCGCTCGACGAGGCGGTGCGCCGGGCGATCGCCTCCGGTGTCACCTTCGCCGTCGCGGCGGGCAACGACGCGGGCGACGCCGGGAAGGGCTCCCCCGGCCGGGTCCCCGAGGCGATCACCGTGGCGTCGAGCACCATCGACGACGCGCAGTCCCCGTTCTCCAACTTCGGCTCCGTGGTGGACCTGTACGCGCCGGGCTCGGACATCACGTCCGACTGGAACGACAGCGACTCCGGGACCAAGACCATCTCGGGCACGTCCATGGCCACCCCGCACGTTGCGGGCGCCGCGGCCGTCTACCTGGCCGGGCACCCGTCCGCGACGCCGGCGCAGGCGGCCTCGGCGCTGACGTCGGCGGCCACCTCGGGGGCGGTGACCAACCCGTCGGCGGGCACGCCGAACAAGCTGCTGAAGGTCACCCCGTAGCCCCTGCCCCGTAGCGGGTGGCCCGTCGGGCCCGGGAGCGGGCTACGGCCGCAGCGCGCGCAGCAGCAGGTCGGCGAGGTGATCGGCGACCTGCTGCGGCGTGAGCGGGCCGTCCGCCCGGTACCAGGTGGACAGGTGGTGGACGGAGCCGAAGTGGTAGTCCACCACCAGGTCCGCGGGGGTGGCGGTGGAGAACACCCCGGTGCGCTGGCCTTCCTCGACCAGCGCCCGGAAACGCTCGTGGTAGCGCCTGCGCTCGGCCCGTACCTGCTTGAACTTCTCCGGGCTGAGCTGGTGCATCGACCGGAAGAAGATCGCCGCGTCGTCGAGGTTCTCGATGGTGGTGACCACGACGTCGGCGGCCGCGGCGCGCAGCCGCTCCTCGACCGGGGCGTCGGAATCGGCCACCGCGTCGAGGCGCTGCTGCTGGAGGCGCAGCATCCGCGCGTACACCTCGTGCAGCAGGTCGTCCTTGGACCCGAAGTAGTGGTAGAGCGCGCCCTTGGTGACCCCGGCCGCCTCGACGATCTCCTGTACGGAGGTGCGGTCGTAGCCGCGCTCGGCGAACAGCCGGGTGGCGACGGCCAGCAGCCGCTGCGGCACCGGGGCTTCGTGCGTGCCTTCGGGCTCCGTGGTCCTGGCAGCCATGGCGCTGACCTTCCCTTCCTGTTCCCTTGTCGGTATGACCAGCTGTGCGGCCGGCTGTACGACCGTACGGCTGTTTTCAGCCGCGGTCGCGCAGTTCCCGTCGCAGGATCTTGCCACTCGTCGTCTTCGGCAGGACAGGCAGGATCTCCACTTCGCGCGGGTATTTGTAGGCGGCGATGCGGGCGGCGCAATACGCGGACAGCTCCTGCGGTTCGGCCGTGGTGCCGGGGCGGAGGCTGACGTACGCCTTCACGCTCTCGCCCCGGTACGGGTCCGGGATGCCGACCACGGCCGCCTCGCGTACGGCGGGGTGGGTGTAGAGGACGTCCTCGACCTCGCGCGGCCAGACCTTGAACCCGGAGGCGTTGATCATGTCCTTCTTGCGGTCGACGACGTAGAGCCAGCCGTCCGCGTCCATGAACCCGACGTCACCCGTGCGCAGTTCGCCGTCCGGGAAGGCCTTGGCGGTGTCCTCGGGCAGCCCCCAGTAGCCGGGGACGACCTGGGGCCCGCGGACGGCTATCTCGCCGGTCTCGCCGAAGGGCACCTCGCCGCCGTGCTCGTCCAGGATCCGTACGAGGGTGTCGGCGCCGGGCAGGCCCACGGAGAGGGTGCCGGAGGCGGGGTCCACGGGGGCTTCGAGGTGCACGGGCACCGAGGCGCAGGGGGCGGTGCACTCGGTGAGGCCGTAACCGTTGCGCAGGTAGAAGCCGAAGGCGGCGCGGAGGCGTTCGACGAGGGCGGGCGGGAGCGGGGCACCGCCGGAGGAGATCACCCGGAACGAGGCGAAGTGGTCCGGGGTGGCGTCGGGGTGGGCGGCCAGGGCCATGAAGGCCGTCGCGGGGCCGACGGTGTAGGCGGGGCGGTGTTCGAGGAAGGCGTCGAGGACGACGCCCGCGTCGAACCGGTGGGCGAGGACGAGGGTGCCGGCGTTGGCGAAGCAGGCGCCGAGCTCGCAGACCATGCCGGTGATGTGGAAGAGGGGCGCGAGGGCGAAATACGTGGCGCCCTCGGGGAGCGGGTGTCCGGTGACCTGCCGTACGGCGTTGTGGGTGAGCGCGCCGTGCGGGTTCATGGCCCCCTTGGGGGTGCCGCTGGTACCGGAGGTGTAGCTGATGAGCGCGGTGTCGGCGGCGGTGAGACCGGGGTCCGGCGGGGCGGGGCGGCCCCGGCGGGCCACGGCGGTCAGGTCGGCCGGGGCCGGTCCGGCTGCGCCCGCCGGCGCCGGATCGGCACCCGGCACGGCGGGGCCCGGCTCGGCCGGGGCGAAGAAGCGCGGGTCGTTCCGGGTCTGGAAGTCGCGTTCCGAGGCGGTCAGGACGACCCGTACGGCCGTGCCGCGGACGGCCTCGGCCAGGTACGCCGACCACGCGCGGCCGTCGCAGACCAGCGCGGCGGCCCCGGAGTCGCGCAGGATGTGCCCCACTTCACCGGATTTGTACATGGGGTTGAGCGGGACGACCACCGCCCCCGCCTTCCAGGCGGCCAGCACGGCCAGCACGAAGTGCGGGGTGTTCTGGAGCATGACGGCGACCCGGTCCCCGCGGCCGATGCCGTGCGCGGCGAGGTGGCCGGCGACGGAGTCGGAGAGCGCGTCGGTCTCCGCGTAGCCGATGCGGCCGTCGAAATAGGCCAGCGCGGTGCGCTCGGGGGCCCGGGCCACGGCGGCGCGGAAGGCGTGCAGCAGGCTGGGCGGCGGGGAGACGGGGGCGCGCTGGGCCGGGCTGAGCAGTCCGAGCCACGGCTTGGCGGCGTAGCGGGAGGGCCGGCTCACCTGGTCTCCCATTTCTGCTGGAGGTGGTTCATGCCGGCGAGCCAGCGGTCCGGTTCGGTGGCGCGGGCGGCGTAGAAGTCCGCGACCTCGGGGTGCGGGAGGATCAAGAACCGGCCCTTCTCCATGCCCTCGAACAGTGCGTCCGCAACCGCTTCCGGCTCGATCGCGGTCGGCGCGAGGACGAGTTCGCCCGCCGAGCCCGCGGCCGTCAGCATGTCGGTGCGCACCCCCTGCGGGCAGATGGCGTGGACCTGTACGCCGCGGTGGCGGTAGGTCAGCGAGAGCCACTCCGCGAAGGCGAGCGCACCGTGCTTGGTGACACTGTACGGCGCCGCCCCGATCATGGTCAGCAGCCCGGCGGCCGACACCGTGGACACGAAGCGCCCGCTGCCGCGTTCCAGCCAGTCGGGCAGCAGCAGCCGGGCTGCGCGGACGTGCGCCATGACATTGGTGTCCCAGGCCGCCTCCCACACGGCCTCGTCGGCGAACGCGTCGCCGCCCGAGGCGAGTCCCGCGTTCGCGCAGTAGACGTCCACCCGGCCGCCGAGGGCCTCTCGGGCCTCCTTCACGACGGCCGAGGCGTCACCCGGGACCGGGATCGCCCGGTCGCCGATCGCGCCCGCGACGGCGGCGGCCTTGGCGGCGTCGAGGTCGTTGACCACCACGGTGGCCCCCTCGGCGGCGAAGCGGTGGGCGAGGGCGGCGCCGATGCCGCCGCCCGCGCCGGTGACGACGACTCGCTGGTCCTGGTACGCGCTCACGGGATCACCTTTCATGGCCGGATGCCGGGCAGACTAACCGGTCGGTATGTCGGGGGGGAAGAGGGCCGGCCCCTAGCGTGGCCGGATGACGCTGTCACGACGGGGGTTGCTGGGACTGGCGGGGACGGCGGTGGCCCTGGGGGGCCTCGGGGCGGTGGGCGCGGCGCCCGGCCGGGGACCGGACCCGTCGGTGGAACCGGCGGCACACCCGGCGGCGGGCCCTGCGGCGGACCCGGCTCCGCCGGCCGCAGGCCGCGTGCGCACCGGCTTCGAGCAGCTCGCCGCGGACGGCTACGGGGTGCTCGCCGGCCGGCGGGTCGGGGTGGTCACCAACCCCACCGGGATCACCGCCGACGCCCGCCACCTGGTCGACGTACTGCACGCGGACGCCCGGGTGGACCTGGTGGCGGTGTTCGGACCGGAGCACGGGTTCCGCGGGACGGCGCAGGCGGGCGGTTCCGAGGCGGCCGGGCGCGATCCGGCGACCGGGCTGCCGGTGTACGACACGTACGACAAGAGCGGGCAGAAACTCGCGGACGTGTTCACGGCGGCCGGGATCGACACCCTC
The DNA here is from genome assembly GCF_040302565.1 of Streptomyces sp. NPDC097981. Classification (NCBI taxonomy): domain Bacteria; kingdom Bacillati; phylum Actinomycetota; class Actinomycetes; order Kitasatosporales; family Streptomycetaceae; genus Streptomyces; species Streptomyces sp. NPDC097981. The sequence continues at coordinate 34,725 of NZ_JBEORW010000018.1, read as the reverse complement.
GTCTTCGACATCCAGGACGTCGGAGTGCGCTTCTACACCTACATCTGGACCCTTTACGACTGCATGCGCGCGGCCGCGCTGGCCGGCAAGGCGGTGGTCGTACTGGACCGGCCGAACCCGGTGGGCGGCAGGCGGGCCGCCGGGCCCGTGCTGGAGCGCGCGTACGCGAGCGGTGTGGGCCGGGAGCCGATCGCGCTCGCGCACGGGATGACGGTGGCCGAGCTGGCCCTGCTGTTCAACCGGGAGTTCCTGGGCGCGCAACCGGTCGCGCTGACCACCGTGCGGATGTCCGGGTGGCGGCGGGACTCCTTCTTCGGGGCGACCGGGCTGCCCTGGGTGCCGCCGAGCCCGAACATGCCGACGCCGGACACGGCCCTCGCGTACGCCGGCACCTGCCTGTTCGAGGGCACCAACCTGTCCGAGGGGCGCGGGACGACGACGCCCTTCGAGGTGCTCGGCGCGGAGGGCGTGGGCCGGCGGTGGGCGGAGGCGGCCCAGGCCCTGGGGCTGCCCGGGGTCTGGTTCCGGGAGGCCTATTTCACGCCGACCTTCTCCAAGTACGCCGGGAAGGTGTGCGGCGGGGTCCGGCTGATCGTGCACGACCGGGAGACCTTCGATCCGGTCCGGGCCGGGATCGGGCTGCTGGTGACCGCGAAGCGGACGTGGAGCGGCTTCGCGTGGCGCAGCGACCACTGGATCGACCAGCTGACCGGCTCGGACCGGGTCCGGCGGATGGTGGACGCGGGGGCCGGGGTCGAGGAGGTCGCGGCCGACTGGGCGGCGGGGCTGGAGCGGTTCGAGGCGGTGCGGGGGCGGTACCTGCTCTACCCGTGAATCCGGGGGCGTCGCGGGTCTGGCCGGGCGGGGGCCGCAGCAGGATGCTGGACGGCACCGGAGAGGCCGCGCGGAGGGAGACCCCATGTCGGACGGAACGGGCAGAGGCGTCGGGATCGGAGTCGGGGTCGGGGTCGGTCCGTACGCGGAGCTGACCTTCGACGCCGACGGGGACGTGGACCGCAGCACCCGGGACGCGGTGGCCGCGCTGGAGGCCACCGACCTGCTGGTGTTCGCGCACGGGTGGAACAGCGACCGGTCGACGTCGACCCGGCTCTTCGACCGCTTCTACGCACCCTTCCCGGGGCTGGTGGGGCCGGGGGTGCGGCTCGGGTACGTGGGTGTCGTATGGCCCTCGATCCGGTTCTCGGACGAGCCGATTCCGGACTTCGACCCCCACGGCGCGCTCGCCGGGCCGGGCCACGGGACGGCCCTGGACCCGGCCACCCTGCGGGCGCTCGGGGAGTTCTGGCCGGGGCGGGTGGCGGAGCTGGACCGGGTCGCCGGACTGCTGGAGGACCGGCCGGAGTCGGTGGCGGCGTTCACGGAATTCGGTGCGCTGGTGCGGGAGCTGTCGGGCGTGGACACGGTCGATCCGGCGGACCCGGCCGATCCGGGGGTTCCGGGGGGCGCGCCCGTTGCCGGGCCCGCCGTGCGGGACGCCCGGGACGTGCCCGCCGTCTTCACGCACGACGTGCTGGAGGTGTGCCGGGCCTTCACGGAAGGGCTGATCGAGGCGGGCGCGCTGCCCGCGGGTGCCGACGGGCCCGCCCTCTCCCCCGGCGGCGGCCTGCACGCGCTGTGGAACGGCGCCAAGGAACTGCTGCGGCAGGCCACCTACTACCAGATGAAGAAGCGGGCCGGGGTCGTCGGCGAGCACGGCCTCGGCCCGGTGCTGGCCGAACTGGCGGGCCGGCGCCCGGCCCTGCGGATCCATCTCATAGGCCACAGCTTCGGGGCCCGGGTGGTGTCCTTCTCCCTGCGCGCGGTGCCGGACGGGGCCCGGTACGTGAAGTCCGTGACCCTGCTCCAGGGGGCCTTCTCCCATTACGCCTTCTGCGACCGGCTCCCCCATGACAAGGGGAGCGGCGGCGCCCTGCGCGGAATGCAGCGCCGGGTCGACGGCCCCGTGGTCGCCTGCCACTCCCCGTACGACTCGGCCCTCAAGGTCTTCTATCCGCTGGCCTCCCGGATGGCAGGGGATTCGGCCGGTCTCCTCGGATTCGACGAGCGGTGGGGCGCGATCGGGCACGACGGGGTACAGGCGGTGCCGGGCGCCCCGAGGCTCACCCTCGACACGGCCCTGCGCGAGGGGGTCCCGGAGGCCGGTTGCGTCAGCGTGGACACCGGGTCCGTGGTGCGTCGCGGCGGTCCGCCCTCGGGGGCGCACAGCGACATCTGCCACGAGGAGCTGGCCCGGGTCGTGGTTGCTGCGGGGCGCATGGGGCGCTGAGTTCCGGCCATGTGCCACCCGTACGCCTCGACCGCCCCCGCATGCGCCCGCAGCTGACCGGGCATGTTGGGCACATCTCACGGTGCGTCGTCGTTCGACGTTGTACGACGCCCCCCGGTGCGGGCGTGGGCGCGACGGAGGTGAAGGTGTGATGGCGGGATTCCGAAGTCTGGCGTACCAGGTGCGGGACGCACGCAATGACCGTGCTCTGCGGCGCCATTCGCTGCGCCGCTGCCTGGAGCGGTTCGCTCCGTACGGGCACCGGGCGACGTGGTGGCACCTGTGCGACCGGCACGGGATCGCTCCCGAGGACCGGGCGGCGGATCCGCAGCGGCTGGTCGCGGCGCTGGAGGAGCTGGAGGAGGCGCGGGCGGTCTGGCTGGAGTACGAGCGCCAGTTCGCGGAGCGGCGCCGGCGGGAGAAGCACCACGGGCTGCGCCGGCCGGAGTGGGCGTGGGGCGGCAGCGGGGATGCGGTGGTGCGGTGCGCCGATCCGGGCGTGCGGCCGGACGGGACGCTGGGCGAGGTGCTGCGGCGGCTGGTCACGGCACTGGAGTCGGAGCCTGGGACGGGCTGCCCCGTCTGCGGGGAACAGGAGCTGCGCTGGCCCGCGCACGTGCCCGGGCAGAGACGGGTGCCCCGCGCGGGGCATCGCAGCTGGGAGGGGGCCTGGGCCTGGGACGGGCCGGTGTGCGCGGGCTGCGGGATCGTCGTGCCCAGGCCGGCGCTGGCGGACTCGGCTTCGGTGACGGATCCGGCTGCGGCCGGGGCGGCATGAGCCTGCGGGGGCTTCGGGAGCCGGGCCCGGTGGCGCTGTCGGTGACGGTGTCGGTGAACGGTGCGCGCGGCGCCGCCGACGGCACCGCGGTGCCGCTGTCCCCGCAGGACGTGGTGGAGTCGGCGCTGGGGGCGGTCGCAGCCGGGGCCGGGGAGGTGCTGGTCCATCCGCGGACCCCGTGCGGCCGGGAGAGCCTGTCGCCCCGGGTCGTCGGGCCGCTGCTGGAGGCATTGCGGGGCGCGGGGGTCTCCGTACCGCTTTCGGTGTCCGCGGGCGTCGGGGCCGAGCCCGATCCGGCGGGGCGGCTGGAGCGGGTCCGGTCGTGGCGGGTGCTGCCGGACCGGGCGGTGGTGCATTTCGCGGAGCCGGGGGCCGAGGAGCTGGCCGAGGCGCTGCTGGCGCGGGGCGTCGCAGTGGACGCGGCGGTTCCGCTGGATCGGGAGGACGGCGGGCCGGGGGCGGGGCCGCTGGAGCGGTTCCTGGCCTGGCCGGTACGGGACCCGGCGCGGATCCGGCTGGCGGTGGAGCTTGCCGAGGCCGATCCGGCGCTGGTGGCCGGGCTGCGGTGGCTGCCGCCGGCGCCGCCACTGCTGCTGTTCGGTCGGGAGGCCGCCGCCTGGCCGGTGCTGCGGCTGGCCGCGCGGTGCGGTGCGGGCGCGCGGATCGGCGTGGGCGACGTACTGCACCTGCCGGACGGGCGGCCGGCCCGGTCGAACGCCGAGCTGGTGGCGGTGGCCCGGGAGTTGGTCGCCGCCGGACGGGCGCGCTTGGGCGGCCTAGAGTCTGGAGCCGGTGAAGTGGTCGCCGAAGACGTCGTCCGGGTTGGACAGGGCGCAGTTCTGCAGTGAGAGGCAGCCGCAGCCGATGCAGTCGGTCAAGTGGTCGCGCAGGCGCATCAGCTGGGTGATCCGCTGGTCCAGCTCGGCGTGCCAGGTCTCGGAAAGCCGGGCCCAGTCCTCGCGGTTGGGGGTGCGCTCCTCGGGGAGCTGGGCGAGTGCATCGCGGATGGCGGCGAGCGGGATGCCGACGCGCTGTGCGGCGCGCACGAAGGCCACCCGGCGCAGTGCGTCGCGGCTGTAGCGGCGCTGGTTGCCGGCGGTGCGGCGGCTGCTGATCAGGCCCTTGGTCTCGTAGAAGTGCAGCGCGGACACGGCCGCGCCGCTGCGGGCGGACAGCTGGCCGACGGTGAGCTCGTGGACTTTCTCGGGAATCTGCGGCACGAGGCCGAGGGTAGTCGGCCGGTCCGACATTCGTTGACAGACGAGTCGTTGACAGATACATGCGACCGCAGCATGCTGAGCAAGCGCTTATTCGCCAGGGAGAGGGGCAGGCATGGCCGAGCCGAGGATCTTCACGTCCGCCGAGGAGCTGCACGCAGGGATCGGGGAACCGCTCGGCCCGAGCGGGTGGCTGGAGGTGGACCAGAAGCGGATCGACCTGTTCGCCGATGCCACGGGCGACCACCAGTGGATCCACGTGGACCCCGAGCGGGCCGCGGACGGGCCCTTCGGCTCCACCATCGCCCACGGCTATCTGACACTGTCCCTGCTGCCGAGCCTGGTTCCGCAGATCATGCGGGTCGAGGGCATGAGGATGGGCATCAACTACGGCACGGACAAGGTGCGTTTCCCGGCACCCGTGCCGGTCGGCTCGCGGCTGCGCGCCAGCGCCGTGATCACGGAGGTCACGGAGGCGGGCGGCGGAGTCCAGGTCGCGGCGACGGTCACGGTCGAACGCGAGGGCGGCGACAAGCCGGTGTGCGTCGCGGAGTCGGTGTCGCGCTACTACTTCTGAGGCGCGGCGGGCGCGGCAGGCGCCGCAGGCCCGGCGGTCGCGCCGGGGACGTCCGGGGCCGCGCCCACCATGCGCAGGACGAGGTCGGCGTAGAGCGCGCCGACCTCGTCGGGCGTGCGACGACCGGCCGCGTTGAACCAGCGGGCCACGTCGATGCACAGGGACAGCACGGCGAGGGTGGTGCCGGGGACGTCCGGCACGTCGAACTCCCCTGCCGCGACCCCGTCGGCGAGGATGCGCCGTATGGCGGCGTCGCTCTGCCGGCGCAGTTCCACGATCTCGGAGCGGTGCTCCGGGGCGAGGGCGTCGAGCTCGTACTGGACCACGCGCGCGGTGGTGTGGTGCGCCGCGTGCCACAGCACGAAGGACCGTACGGCGGCGTCGAGCCGCTCGGCGGCCGAGCCGGGGCCGGAAGCGGCGGTCTCCAGGATCTCCAGGGCCTTGTCGTGGCCGATCCGGCTGATCCGGTGGAGCAGCTCTTCCTTGGTCTTGTAGTGGATGTAGAGCGCGGCCGGGCTCATCCCGGCCCGTCCTGCGATGTCACGCGTGGTGGTGGCGTGGTACCCGCGCTCCGCGAACGCCTCGACGGCGGCGACGAGCAGCCGCCGCGCTGCGTCGGGGGTGACCTCGGACCACGGCCGGTAGCCGCCGGTCGTCTCCGCCGCGGTGTCCATCGCTCGCTCACCCTCTTCGTCCTGTGGAAGGAACACCTTACCGGAGGGTGAGCAAGCGCTTAGCGGACATGGGCAACACGGTCCGCGCCGCTCAGACCTTCGGCTGGAAGGGGTCGTAGTCGGCCATGATCTTCTCCATCCGGGCCTGGTCGACCCGGCTGACGATCTGGGTGAGCTCCTGGCGGTCGCGGATCACCTTGGCGAGGGTGAAGGCCGAGGTGGTGAGGTAGAGGACCGCGATGCCGAGAAAGGCGCGGACCCAGCCGTCCACCTGGAGGTGGTAGATCCCCAGGGCCACGGCGCAGATCGCGATGCCGAAGGACGCGACGGCCTGACCGTAGTACGCCGCCGAGTTGCGCTGCTTGACCGGTGTCTCGTTCATGGGCCCAGCATGGGACGGCGTGACCGGGGCCACATCCGCGCACGTACTCAGATGCGTACTCAGAACGCGGAGACCCCGGTGCGGGCACGGCCGATCAGCAGTTTCTGGATCTGGCTGGTGCCCTCGTACAGGGTCATCACGCGGGCGTCGCGCAGCAGCTTGCCGGCCGGGTACTCGTCGGTGTAGCCGTAACCCCCGTGCACCTGGAGGGCGTTGCTCGCGGCGCGCACGGCGGCCTCGGAGGCGAAGAGCTTGGCCGTGGAGGACTCGGTGGCGAAGGGCTGCCCGCGGTCGACGAGGTCGGCCACCCGCCAGGTCAGCAGCCGGGCTGCGTCCACGTCGACCGAGATGTCGGCGATCAGCTCCTGGACGAGCTGGTGGTGGGCGATGGGCTTGCCGAACTGCTCGCGCTGGGCGGCGTACGAGACGGCCGCGTCCAGGGCCGCCTGCGCGATGCCGACACACCCGGCGGCGACCGACATCCGGCCCTTGGCCAGTGCGGACATCGCCACGGAGAAGCCCTTGCCCTCGGGGCCGAGCATCGTGGAGGCGGGGACGCGGACACCGTCGAGGGCGAGTTCGGCGGTGGCCTGGCCGCGCAGGCCGAGCTTGCCGTGGATCTCACGGCGGGTGAGTCCGGGGGCGTCGGCGGGGACGAGGAAGGCGGAGACGCCACGGTGGCCGGGCGCGTCGCCCGTGCGGGCGAAGAGGAGGACCACGTCGGCCCAGGTGCCGTTGGTGATGAACATCTTGCTGCCGCTGATGACGTACGCGTCCCCCTCGCGCACGGCGCGGGTGGTGAGGTTGCCCGCGTCGGAGCCGGTGCCGGGCTCGGTCAGGCCGAAGCAGCCGAGCGCCTCGCCGGAGCAGAGGCGGGGCAGCCAGGCCCGCTTCTGCTCCTCGCTCCCCCAGGCGGCGACGGTCTTGGCGACGAGGCCGAGGGAGACGGAGACGATGCCGCGCACGGCCGAGTCGCCGCGGCCGAGCTCCTCGGTGACGAGGACGTAGGTCAGGTGGTCGCCGCCGGAGCCGCCGTACTCCTCGGGGACGGTCAGGCCCAGGAAGCCGAGGTCGCCGAGCTTCTTCACGATGGCCCGGTCCACGCTCTCGGCGCGGTCCCACGCGGCGGCGTACGGGGCGATCTCGCGCGCGGTGAACTCGCGGGCGAGGCGGCGTACGGCCTCCTGTTCCTCGCTCAGCTCCAGATTCACCGGGCACCTCCGGGTGTGGCGGCGTGGACCGGCGCGCTTTAACTAGCACCGGTAGTTTATGGCGGGCAGGCCCTACTATGTGGCGCATGGCCAGACCGCGCAAGCCCCTCCTCAGCCGAGACCGCATCGTCGAGGCGGCGGGCGCGCTGGTGGACGCGGAGGGGCTGGAGGCGGTGTCGACGCGGCGGCTGGCCGCCGCGCTGGGGGTCAGCGGCCCCTCCCTCTACAACCACTTCCGCACGAAGGACGAGATCCTGGACGCGGTCGCGGACGCGGTGAGCGCGCGGGTCGACCTGTCGATGTTCGAGCCGGGATCGGGCCGGGACTGGCGGGGCGCCCTGCACGACTGGGCGCACTCGTACCGGGACGCGCTGTCCGACCATCCGAACATCGTGCCGGTGCTGGCGCGCGGCCCGGGCCGGCGTCCGGCCGGCCTGCGGGTGGCGGACGCGGTGTTCGGTGCGATGACGGCCGCCGGCTGGCCCCCGGCGCAGGCGACCCGGATCGGCGCACTGATGCGCTACTTCATCCTGGGCTCGGCGGTGGGCTCCTTCGCCGGGGGTTTCGTGGACGACGAGGCGGCCTACGACCCGGCGGACTACCCGCACCTGGGCCGGGCCCACCTGCTGGCCGAACGCCGGCGCGAGGTGGACGAGGGCGCCTTCGAGACGGGCCTGGCTGCCCTGCTGGACGGGCTGGCCCTCCAGTACGCGGCAATGCCCGAGCCCTGAGCACCGGCCGGCGGGAAACCGGGCCCGGTGGCCGGCGGTGAGCCGCATGCGCATACGGGCGGCGGGTCCGGTGAGCGGGCGGTGAGCCGCCCCGGCCACGGTGGCCCCGACGCCGGATCCACCGAGGACCGGCCGCTGAGCGGCAGGGCCATGGGCATGCTGAACAGCAAGACGGCGCTGGTGACGGGCGGTTCGCGCGGGATCGGCCGGGCGGTCGCACTGCGGCTCGCGGCCGAGGGCGCGCTGGTCTCGGCCGGCTCGGCGAACCCGAGGACGTCGCCGACGTCGTCGGGTTCCTGGCGGGCCCGCAGGGCCGGTGGGTGACCGGCCAGACCATCGACGTCTCGGGCGGGACCCATCTCGGTCCGATCGCCCGCGGTGATCAACTCCGGTGGATAATCACCGGCATGCTGTTCGGAATCCTCGGAGAGACCCGGGCGTGGCACGACCACGGGACGGAGGTTCCGCTGGGCGGGCCGGCCCGTCGCGCGCTGCTGGCCCTGCTGCTGACACACCGGGGGCAGGTCGTGTCGGCGGACCGGCTGGCCGACGCCGCCGGCCCGGACGGCACGCCGTCCACGCACGCCCTCCAGTCCCAGGTGTCCCGGCTGCGCAAGGCCCTCGGTACGGGGGCCGCGATCGAGCAGGCCGGGACCGGCTACCGGATCGTGGTGGCGCAGGACGACGTGGACGCCTGCCGGTTCGAGCGGCTGGCCCGGGAGGGGCGCTCCGCGCTGCGCGCCGGCGACGCCGAGCGGGCGGTCACGCTGCTGCGCGAGGCGCTGGCGCTGTGGCGGGGCCCGGCGCTGCCCGGCCTCGCCGACAGCGAGACCGCCCGGCCCGCCGCACTACGCCTGGAAGAGCTCCGGCTCGGGGCGCTCGAAGACCGGATCGAGGCGGAGTGCCTGCTCGGCGGGCAGCCCGGCGCCGTACCCGAGCTGCGTGAGCTGGTCGGGCGCCATCCGCTCCGGGAGCGGCTGGCGGGGCTGCTGATACGGGCGCTGTTCGCCGAGTGCGGGCCGGCTGCCGCCCTGGTGGCGTACGAGGAGACCCGGCGGCATCTGGCCGATGAGCTGGGCACCGACCCCTCTCCCGAACTGATGGCGCTGCACCGGGAGTTGCTGAGCGCCGATCCGTCTCCGGCGCCCGCCGCCCCGCCCGCGCAGCTGACGGCGTTCGTCGGGCGCGCCGGCGAGGTGGCCGAGGTCGCGGGCCTGCTGCGGGTGGCCCGGCTGGTCACGCTGACCGGCCCCGGCGGAGTCGGCAAGACCCGGCTGTCCGTGGAAGTCGCCGGGACCGGGTCCGACGACGTGTGCTTCGTGGAGCTGGCCCCGCTGCGCGACGGCGCCGGGCTGCCGCAGACCCTGCTGAGCGCGTTGGGCCTGCGCGAGAACGGGCTGAGCATGGGCGAGACCGGGCAGACACCGGTCGACCGCCTGATCGCGGCGCTGTCGGACCGGATGCTGCTGCTCGTCCTGGACAACTGCGAGCACCTCGTCGACGAGATCGCGGCGCTGGCGGCGCGACTGCTGGCGGCCTGCCCGCGGCTGCGGGTCCTCGCGACGAGCCGGGAGCCGCTCGGCATCATCGGCGAGAGCCTCTGGCCGGTGCGGCCCCTCGACGGCGACGCAGCCGTTCGGCTCTTCACCGACCGTGCCTCCGCCGTACGGCGCGGTTTCACCGCCGGCTCCGAGGTCGTGCGGCGGATCTGCGCGGCCCTCGACGACCTCCCCCTGGCCATCGAACTCGCTGCGGCGCGCGTCCGGACGCTGGACGTCGACGAACTCGCGGGTCGGCTGGACGACCGGCTCGGGGTCGCGGCCCGCGGCAGCCGCAGCGCCGAAGAGCGCCACCGGACCCTGCGCTCGGTCGTGGCGTGGAGCTGGGAGCTGCTCTCCGAGCCGGAGCAGCGGGCCGCGCGACGGTTCACGGTGTTCGCGGGTGGCGCGACGGCCGAGTCCGCGATACGGGTGTGCGACACCGACGGCGAGACACTCGAAGCACTGGTCGACAAATCGCTTCTGGAGTTCGCGGGCGGCCGCTACCGGATACTGGAGACGATCGGCGCCTACGGGGGCGAGCAGCTCGACGCGGCGCTCGAACGCGATGCCGTACAGCGGGCCCACGCCCGGCGGTTCCTGGAGCTGGCGGGGACCGCCGACCCGCATCTGCGGCGTGCGGAGCAGCTGGAGTGGCTGCCCCTCCTCACGGCCGAGCACGGCAACCTCCTGGCGGCCCTGCGCTGGGCGGCCGAGGCGCAGGATGTGGAGACGGGCCTTGAGCTGCTCGCCTCGGCCTCCACCTATCTGTGGATCCGGGGCGTGTCGGCCTCGGTCGCGCCACAGGCGATCGCGCTCCTCGAAGCCCTCGACGAGCTCGAAGCGACGGACGACGGGACGGGCGGGACGGGCGGCGCCATGGGCGGCGAGCCGCCTGACGGGCTCGGCGAGGAGTACGTCCTGTGCGTGCTGCTGGCGGCGTCGGGCGCCGACGGGCGGCCGGTGTGGCAGCGGCACCGGGCGGTGGCCGAGAAGGCGCTGGCCGCCGCGTGGTCGGGTGCCCGACCGGGCAGTTACCCCGTCGGCCTGCTCCTGTGGATGATGCGCAACGCGGGCGAAGGCGGCGCGCAGAGCGCCTTCGCGCTCGTCTCGGCCCAGCTCGACTGCCCTGAACCGTGGGCGCGGGCCGCCGCCCGGTACGTGGCGGGCTTCGGGGCCCTCGGTGAGGGGGACGCCGCCCTGGCCGAGCGGACGTTCGACACCGCCGCCGAGGCGTTCCGCTCGCTCGGTGACCGCTGGGGCACCGCCCTGGCCCTGGACGTCCTCTCCGACCTGGCGGGCCGCCGCGGCGACCACGCGCGTGCCCTCGCGCTCACCGACGAGGCCCTCTCGCTCACCGAGCAGCTCGGCGCGCTGGAGGACGGCGCCGACCTGCTGGTCAACCGGGCCGACCGCCGCGTCGCCGAGGACGCGGCGACGGCCCGCGCCGACTATGCCGAGGCCGCCGCGCTGGCCCGGCGCGCCGGCAGCTCCACCTGTCTGGCGGCGGCGTTGCGCGGACTCGCCGACCTGGCCCTGCTCGACGGGGACCCGGCCGGCGCGGAGCGGCTGTACGAGGAGGCTCTGGAGCGCGCCGACCCGCACTGGGTCAAGAGCGTCGGCACCCGGGTCCGTACCCTCGTCGGCCTCGGCCGCATCGCCGAGGCGCGGGGCGACCTCGCGGCGGCCCGGACCCGCTACCGGGAGGCCGCGGAGGCGGCGGTGGCGGCACGGGCCGACACTCCGGATGCCCTCCGCCTGATGGGCCTGCCCGCGAGCGCCGTCAGGCGCGTCACCGAGGCCGTGGGGCGGTGAGCGCGCGAGCCCGGTGAGCGGACGGTGAGCCCGCGGTGAGCCCTGCCGTGGAAGCTCACCGGCATGAACGACACCGACACGAAGAACGTCCGCGTACTGATCTCCGGCGCCTCCGTCGCCGGCCCCGCGCTCGCCCACTGGCTCCACCGGTACGGCTTCACCACCACGATCGTGGAGGCCGCACCCGCCCTCCGCGACGGGGGCTACGCCGTGGACTTCCGGGGCGAGGCCCATCTGTCGGTCCTGCGCGCCATGGGCATCCTGGACGACATCGAACGGGCCCGGACCGGCATGGGCTCCATGGCGTACGTCAACAGCGCGGGCAAGCCGCAGGCCCGGCTGCCCGCCGATCTGTTCGCCGGAGACGTCGAGATCCTCCGGGGCGACCTGGCGCGGATCCTCTACGACACGACGAAGGAGCACACCGAGTACGTCTTCGGGGACTCCGTCACCTCGCTCACCGAGGACGCCGAGGGGGTGACCGTCACCTTCGAGCGCGGCGCACCGCGCCGGTTCGACCTGGTGATCGGCGCCGACGGGCTGCACTCGCGCACCCGCCGCCTGGCGTTCGGGCCGGAGGAGCGGTTCGTACGGCACCTCGGCGTCCACTGCGCGATCTTCACCACGGCCAACCGCCTCGGGCTCGACCACACCGGACACGCGTACCGCACCGCGGGCAAGCTCGTCGCGGTGTACAGCGCCCGCCACAACACCGAGGCCAAGGCCGTCTTCTACTTCGCCTCCCCGCTCCTCGACGTCGGCCGGCGCGACGTCGCGCAGCAGCAGGCCGTCCTCACCGAGCGGTTCGCGGGCACCGGCTGGGAGAGCGACCGGCTGCTGGAGGACATGCGCCACGCGCCCGACTTCTACTTCGATTCGGTCGGTCAGGTCCGCATGGATTCCTGGAGCCGGGGCCGGATCGCCCTCGTCGGCGACGCCGCCTTCTGCCCGTCCTCCCTGTCCGGCATGGGTACGGGACTCGCCCTGGTCGGCGCGTACGTCCTGGCCGGCGAGCTGGCCGCGGCGCGCGGAGACCACCGCGTCGCGTTCACCCGCTACGAGGCCGAACTGCGGGAATACGCGGAGGGCTGCCAGAAGATGGGCGATGGCGTCGCCAGGCTCATGGTTCCCGGGAGCCGCTTCACGGCCACGCTCCTCAACCGCTACTACAAGGTCATGCCGTACCTGCCGGGGAAGGACATGGCGGCCCGGATCGCCCGCAAGACCGCCGAGAACATCACTCTGCGGGACTACGGCGAGTACGACCGGTACCGGCCGCGCAGCCCCGCCCTCCGGGAAGGGGCGGAGGCTCCGCGGTAACGTGCGGCAGCGTCCTACGGCTGGAAGACGACCAGCGAGCGGCCCCCCTTGCCGGCGAGCATCGCCTCGAAGGCGGCCGGGATGCCGTCGAGGGTGATGCGCTCGGTGACCAGGGAGCCGAGGTCGAGCCGGCCCGCGCGGACGTGGTCGGCGATCACCGGGAGATCGCGGGCGGGGTCGCTGTTCCCGTACACGCAGCCGGTGAGGGTGCGGGCGAAGTGGAAGATCTCCAGGGCGTGGAAGGCGACCTGCTGCTCCTTGCCGCCGATGCCGACGACCGTGGTGCGGCCTCCGCGGCGGGTGGAGTCCCAGGCTCCGCGGATGGACTCCGCCCGCCCTACGCACTCGACGGCGACGTCGGCGCCCTGGCCGCCGGTGAGGGCGCGGATCTGCTTGGCGGTGGTGTCGGACGCGAGCACGAAGTCGGTGGCCCCGGCCGCCCGGGCCAGCTCCTCCTTGCCCGGGGAGACGTCGACGGCCACGATCGGGCCCGCTCCGGCGATCCGGGCGGCCTGGAGTGCGGCCAGGCCGACTCCGCCGACGCCGAAGACCGCGACCGCCTCACCGGGGGCGACGCGGGCGCTGTTGCGGACGGCGCCGTAGCCGGTGAGCACCGCGCAGCCGAGCAGGGCGGCCTCGGGCAGCGGGATGCCGGAGGGTGCGGGCAGCACGCAGTTGGCCGCGACGAGCGTCTCCTCGGCGAATGCGGCCACGTTCAGCCCCGGGTGCAGCGGCGTGCCGTCGGCGTCGTGGGCGTAGACCGCCCCGACCCCGGTGAGCGCCTTGGCGCAGAGCCAGACCTCGCCGATCGAGCAGTGGTGGCACTCCCCGCAGGACGGGGCCCAGTTGAGCACCACGCCGTCGCCGGGGGCGACGTGCGTGACGCCCTCGCCGACGGCGAGGACCGTGCCCGAGCCCTCGTGGCCGAGGACTGCGGGGACGGGCACCCTCATGGTGCCGTCGGTGAGGGAGAGATCGGAGTGGCAGACACCGGCTGCGGCGAGCCGCACCCGGACCTGACCGGGGCCGGGATCGGGCAGGACGATCTCCCGTATCTCCAGCGGGGCTCCGACGGCGGGCAGGATGGCGGCGCGGACCATGGTCGATTCCGTCTCTCGGGGCTCGGGACTGCGGGGCGGTTTGGAGCGGCTCGGAGCGGCTCGGGGCGGCTCAGAACTGCAGGGACTTCGTCTGGAGGTACTCGGCCAGGCCGTGCGGGCCGAGCTCGCGGCCGACGCCCGACTGCTTGTACCCGCCGAAGGGCGCGAGCGGGTTGAAGCGCCCGCCGTTGATGTCGACCTGGCCGGTGTCCATGCGCCGGGCGAAGGCGACGGCCGTCTCCTCGTCCGCCGCCCACACCGCGCCGCCCAGCCCGTACACGGTGCCGTTGGCGATGCGCAGGGCCTCGTCCTGGTCCTCGTACGGGAGGATCGACAGCACCGGGCCGAAGATCTCCTCCTGCGCGATGGTCATCCCGGGCGTGACGTCGGCGAAAACGGTCGGGGCGATGAAGTACCCCTGCTCGTGCGGCGCGTCGGGGCCGCCGGCGACGAGGCGCGCACCCTCCTCGACGCCCTTGGCGATGTATCCGCGCACGCGGTCGCGCTGCTTGGCGTTGACGACCGGGCCGAGGCGGGTGCCCGGGTCGCGGGGGTCGCCGGAGGGGTACTTGGCGACGGCGGCGGCCGCGAGCGAGACGGCCTCCTCGTACTGGTCGCGGTGGACGAGCATCCGCGTGAGCGCGTTGCAGCTCTGGCCGGAGTTGTTCATGACGTGGCCCACGCCCGCCGCGACGGCCTTGGCCAGGTCGGCCCCGGGCAGGATGACATTGGCCGATTTTCCGCCGAGTTCGAGCGCGACGCGCTTGACCGCGGCACCGGCCGTGGCGCCGATCTGCTTGCCGACCGCGGTGGAGCCGGTGAAGGAGACGAGGTCGACTCCCTCGTGCGCGGCCAGCGCCTGACCGGCGACCGGGCCGGTCCCGGTCACCAGGTTGAACACTCCGGCCGGGATGCCTGCCTCGTGCACGGCCTCGGCGAAGAGCTGTGCGGTCAGCGGGGTGTCCTCGGCCGGCTTGAGGACGAGGGTGCAGCCGGCGGCGAGAGCGGGCGCCACCTTGGCAACGATCTGGTGCAGCGGGTAGTTCCAGGGCGTGATGGCCCCGACGACGCCGATCGGCTCCAGCAGCACGGTGGAGTTGCCGATCCGCTCCTCGAAGGCGTACGAGGCCCCCAGCTCGGCGTACGAGGAGGACACCGCGATCGGCGCCCCCACGTGGACCATCTCCGAGAAGCCCGCCGGGGAGCCGAGTTCGGCGGTGATGATCTCGGCGAATTCGCTCTTGCGGGCCACCAGCACATCGCGGAGCGCCGCGATCAGGGCGGCCCGTTCGGCCGGAGCCGTGGCCGCCCAGCCGGGGAAGGCGGCACGGGCGGCGCGTACGGCCGCGTCCACGTCCTCGGCGTTCCCGGCCGGGACCCGGCCGATGACCTGCTCGTCGGCCGGGTTGACCACCTCGATCTGCTCGCGTCCGGCGGCGGGCCGCCAGGTACCGCCGATGTACATCCCGTCGTGGGCCTTCATGGCTTTCCTCCCGAGCACGCACCAGCGCGTAGAGACCTGACCTCGTTCGAACACCCTACAAACTAGCGACGGTAGTTTTCGGCACGCCAGAGGTGTCGGGGGTCAGATGATGCCGAAAAGCATCCCTGCCCCGAGGACGACGAGGGAGGTGAGGGCCGCCCACTTCACGGTGAAGCGGGTGTGGTCCCCGAACTCGACCCCGGCCATGCCGACGAGGACGTAGACCGCGGGGACGAGCGGGCTGGACATGTGCAGGGCCTGGCCGACCAGCGAGGCGCGGGCGATCTCCAGCGGGGAGACCCCGTGGGCGGCTCCGGCCTCGGCCAGGACCGGCAGGACGCCGAAGTAGAAGCCGTCGTTGGACATGAAGTAGGTGAGGGGCAGGCTGAGCAGGCCGGTGACCAGCGCCATGTGCGGGCCCATGCCCTCGGGGACGGCGCCGACGAGCCAGTCGGCCATGTGCTTGACCATGCCGGTGCCGCTGAGGACCCCGGTGAAGACGGCGGCGGCGAAGACCATGCCGGCGACGTTCAGGACGTTGTCGGCATGGGCGGCGATCCGGGCCTTCTGGTCCGGCATGTGCGGGAAGTTGACGGTCAGGGCGAGGGCGGCTCCGAGGAGGAAGAGCACCGGGATGGGCAGCAGCTCCATGATCATCGCGACGAGGAGGGCGACGGTGAGGCCGGCGTTGAACCAGTAGAGGCGCGGGCGGAGGGTCGGGCGGAGGGGGTCGAGCCCCTGGAAGCCGTCCTCCTGTACGGCGGAGCCGGCCGATCCGGACGTGGGGGCGGAGCCGGTGCCGGAGGCGGTGCCCTTGCCGGAGGCGGGTTCCGAGCCGGGGGCGGCGCCCGCGCCGGTGGCGGCGGTCTCGGCATCGGCCGACCCGGTGGCGGGGACGAGCAGCGGCTCCTCGGCGGGCTCCGGAACCTGACCGGACACCGGCTCCGTGGCACCGGGCAGGACCAGCGTGCCGATCCGGCGCCGCTCCTTGAGTCCGAGGACGTACGCGAGGGCGAACACGAACAGCAGGCCGACCGCGAGCGCGGGGATCATCGGGACGAAGATGTCGGAGGCGTCGAGCTTGAGGGCGGTGGCGGCGCGGGCCGTGGGACCGCCCCAGGGCAGGGTGTTCATGACGCCGTTGGCGGTGGCGGCGACGCCCGTCATGACCACCAGGCTGAGGCCGAGCCGCTTGTAGAGCGGGTACATGGCCGAAACAGTGATCATGAAGGTGGTCGAGCCGTCGCCGTCGAGCGAGACGATGGCGGCGAGGGCCGCCGTCCCGACCACGACCCGGACCGGGTCCGCCTTGCAGAAGCGCAGGATGCCGCGCACGATCGGGTCGAAGAGGCCGACGTCGATCATCACGCCGAAGTAGACGATGGCGAACATCAGCATGGCGGCGGTCGGCGCGAGTTTGCCGACGCCGTCGATGACGTAGTCGCCGAGGTGGGCGCCCTTGCCTGCGAACACGCAGAACAGCGCGGGGATGAGGACGAGCGCCGCGATGGGCGACATTTTCTTCATCATGATCAGGACCAGGAAAGTGGCGATCATGGCGAAGCCGAGGAAGGTCAGCATGCAGGGAACGTAGGTGCCCCCTCACTCGGCCAACAAGACGTCCGCGCGTGAGCAATACGAGCAAAACCCCAGCTCAGGGCAGGGGTGTCAGTTCGACGGGGAAACCGTTGAGCACCGCCGTCCCGGACAGCGGGTCGAGCCGGGAGCCGTCGAGGAGCTGGTTGACGTTGGCGCCGGGCACGGTGGAGGCGACGGAGAGCCGGGCCCCGTCGCGGTCGTGGCCCCAGCCGTGCGGGAGGCTCACCACGCCGGTGCGGACGGTGTCGGTGACCTCGACGGGAACCTCCAGGCTGCCGCCGTCGGCGGTGATCCGGGCGAGGCCGCCCTCGGTGAGGCCGAGCCGGCCGGCGTCCTCCGGATGCACCTGGAGGGTGCACCGGTTGGAACCTCCGGTGAGGGCCGGAACGTTGTGCAACCAGCTGTTGTTGGACCGCAGATGGCGGCGGCCCACGAGCACCAGGGCGGCAGGGCGGTCGGCGAGCGCCGCGCGCAGCCGGGGGAGCTCGGCCGTGATCGGGTCCGGGAGCAGCTCGATCCTGCCGCTGCGCGTCCTCAGCACGCCCGGGAGCCGGGGCCGCAGCGGGCCCAGGTCGATGCCGTGCGGGTGCGCGAGCAGCCGCTCCAGGCTCAGCCCCTCGCCTTCGCCCGCTCCCGCTCCCGCCCCCGCGGCGGAGCCGGCGCCGAACAGATCTCCGTACGGCCCGAGTCGGAGCATCAGGTCGAGCCGCCGCTCGGGTCCGTTCTCCCCGGCGAGCAGGGCGGCCAGGTGCGCCGGGGCCTGCCCGTGCAGGGGGGAGCGGGTGTCGGCGGTTTCCTTGGCGAGGGCGCCTTGGACGGCCATGTCGTCGACGGCGGCCGGGGCGGCGGCGCCGTGCAGGCCGGACACGGCCAGGACGAGACGGGCGTGGATCTCGCACTCGTCGAGCCGGCCCGCTTCGAGCGGGACGGCAGGACGGCTGTAGCGCACCTGGTTGCGGATGGCGAACCCGTTGAAGGCGAAGTCGTGGTGCGCGCTCTGGGAGGGCGGCGGCGGAGGCAGGACGACGTGGGCGTGGCGGGAGGTCTCGTTGAGGTACGGGTCGATGCTGATCATGAAGTCGAGTCCGGCCAGGGCTGCGTCCAGGCGCCGCCCGTCGGGGGCGGACAGCACCGGGTTGGCGGCGATGGCGACCAGGGCGCGGATCCGCCCCTCCCCCGGCGTCTCGATCTCCTCGGCCAGCGCGGCCATGGGCAGTTCGGCCTTGGCCTCGGGGTGTCCGCTGACCCGGCTGCGCCAGCGGCCGAGGGTGAAGCCCTTGCCGGGCCCGGCGGGACGCGGCCGCGGGCCGGCGGCCGGGAGCGGGAAGAGGACTCCCCCTGGCCGGTCGAGGTTGCCGGTGAGGATGTTCAGCACGTCGACCAGCCAGCTGGCGAGCGTGCCGTACTCGACGGTGCAGCTGCCGATCCGCCCGTAGACGGCGGCGGTGGGCGCGGCCGCCAGGTCGCGGGCGAGGGTGCGGATCTCGGCGGCCGCGAGGTCACAGGCGGGGGCAACGGCCTCAGGAGTGAAACTCCCGAGGGCCTCGGCGAGTTCCCCGAGTCCTTCGGTCCGTTCCTCCAGCACGCCCGGGGCGGCGAGTTTCTCGGCGAGGAGGGTGTGCGCGAGGGCTGCCAGCAGCAGGGCGTCACTGCCGGGGCGCGGCGCGAGGTGGCGGTCGGCGAGCTTGGCCGTGCGGGTGCGGCGCGGGTCGACGACGACCAGGGTGCCGCCGCGGGCGCGCAGCGCCTTGAGCCGGCCCGGGAAGTCGGGGGCGGTGCACAGGGAGCCGTTGGACTCGACGGGGTTGGCGCCGAGGAGAAGGAGGAAGTCGGTGCGGTCGAGGTCGGGGACCGGGATGGCGAACGGGTCGCCGAAGAGGAGTCCGCTGGAGACGTGCTTGGGCATCTGGTCGAGGGTGCTGGCGGTGAAGAGGTTGCGGGTGCCGAGGGCTTTGAGCAGGAGCGGCGGGTAGAGGGCGCCCGCCATGGTGTGCACGTTCGGGTTGCCGAGGACCACGCCGACGGACTGGGGGCCGTGCTCCTGCACGAGGGCCGGGATCGCGGCGGCGACGGCCTCGTACGCCTCCTCCCAGGTGGCCTCCCGGAGCCGTCCGTCGCGGCGGACGAGGGGGGTGCGCAGGCGGTCGGGGTCGGCATCGAGCGCGCCGAAGGCGGCGCCCTTGGGGCAGATGAAGCCGCGGCTGAAGACGTCTTCGCGGTCCCCGCGGGCGCCGGTGACGGTGGTGCCGTCGATGGTGAGGGTGAGGCCGCAGGTGGCTTCACAGAGGGGGCAGATGCGCAGGGCGGTGCGGGGCATGGGCCCTCCAGGGACGGCAGGCTGCGGCACGGGCAGGCGGGGTGAGCCGAGCATACCGACCGGTAGGCACGGTGGGGAGGGGTACGCGGGCCGAGGCGCGGGCCGTCGGGGCGGCGCACGGGGCCGGCGGGCGGCCCCGGCCGGGCGAGCGCCGGCGGCCATCGAGGCGGGCGCGCCCGGGACGGGGCCGGGGCGGGCGGGTCGCGGGGCTCGCGGACAGAACGGCGGGCGGGACGGACGGGCCTGCGGGGCGGGCGGCCTGTCGGGCAGGCGGACGGACGGGGTCAGTCCAGTACGCGGGCGAGGTAGGCGTGCATCATCGCCCGGATCTCGGCCACGATGGCGGGGGCGCCGGCCGGGTCGGCCCGGAAGGCCAGCTTCGTCAGTGCGTCCGTGGCCTCGACGGCGACCAGCACCGCCCGTTCCAGGGTGGCGTCCGGGGTCAGGCCGAGGTGCGTGCCGAGCAGTTCGGTGAGGCGTACGGCGACCAGCCGGTTGGGGTCCGCGGCCGGACCCTCGGCCGGCGGGGCGGGCACCCCGAAGTCGACGAGCGCGAAACCGGGGACGGTGCGCTTCATGGCCAGGTACTCGTCCAGCACGGCGTCCACGACGGGCCGCCAGTCGCCGGCCGGAAGGGCGGCGAGGCGGTCCGCGATGCCTTCGGTGTACCGGTCCAGGTTGCGGTGGGCGAGGGCGATGGCCATGGCCCGCTTGTTGCCGAAGAAGCGGTAGACCGAGCCGATCGGCACCCCGGCGCGCAGGGCGACGGCCCGGGTGCTGAGGTTCTCGTACCCGGTCTCGTCCAGGAGTTCGGCGCAGGCGTCGAGTATCCGGGCGAGCCGGTCGGCGCTGCGCTGCTGGATCGGCGTACGGCGCAAGGGGTGGGCGGGGGGCACGGGGTCCATCATGCCGCTCCTGGCTTCTCGGTACAGCAGTGGTCTCAGTTCAGCAGGAGGCCGATCCCCCCGATCGTGTAAGTGATCATGAGCGCGAGCAGCGGCAGCTGGCCGGCGACGGCCCTCGCGGGCGGGAAGAGGCGTACGGAGCGGTCGTGGGCCGCGATCACGCCGAGCACGTGGCCGGTGACGACGGCGACGACCTGGAGGGCGGCGAGGCCGCCTGGGCCCAGTGGCGGCAAGGGTTCGGGGGCGTTGTCAGTGCCCAGTGCCATGCTTACTGTGCGTGGTCCTTCGATGACGAAGAGGGAGAAGTAGTGGGCGACGAGATAGCCGAGTGCGATCGGCACGAGTGAGTGCGCGAAGGCGGTCAGCGGGCCCGGGTGCGGGCCGCAGACGAGGCGGGTGGCCGCCGCGCAGAGGCAGTACAGGATGGCGACGAGAGCGACGGAAGCGAGCAGTCCGAGCGTGGCCGTGGGGGTGCGGCCGAGGGGGGAGGTCTGGAGGGTGTTGATCCACGACGGGTTGTCGGAGTAGCCGTCGTAGGCGGTGGAGCCGAGCAGGACGCAGACGGTGGCGACGAGTCCGGGCCGCTCGGGTGTCGCGTCGAGTCCGTGGAAGGGGTTGCGGAGTACCAGGCGGCCGTCGCTGCGGCGGCCGAGGGGGGAGAGCCCGGCCAGGAGGGCGGAGTACGCCTCGAAGGCGTCGCCGTCGGCGAACCAGCGCTCTCCGAAGCGGGCGGCGAGCGCGAGTTGAGCGGCGGCGTACAGGGCGGCGGCGGTCAGGAGGGTGGTGGTGGATGCGGGATCCGGAGCGGCAAGTTCGAGCCAGGTGAAGCCGAACAGCCCGGCGGCGGCCGGCCATTGGCCGAGTCGGGCGGGGAGGGGGGTGTGCCCCTGGCGGCGGGCGCGGGGCAGCAGGTGGTACAGGGTGCGGAGCGGGTTGAGCAGGCGCCAGACGGGGCCGAGGAGGAGGGAGGCGGGGACGAGGCCGACCCAGAGGAGGACATAGACCGCGCCGGGGCCGGGGTTGTGTGCGGGGTCGTCGGGACCGAGGAGGAGCGAGATGAGGACGGCGAGCGCGGCGGCGAGGCCGAGTCCGCGCAGGGCGGTACGGGTGGCCGGCGCGTCGGCGATCCGCTCCAGGGCGGCGGGCAGGGCGAGGCCTGACCGGTCGCCGCGGAAACGGGGCGCGGACCAGAGCAGACCGAGTGTGAGGAAGGAGACGAACAGCGCGGCGAAGGCACCGGCGAATGCGTAGAAGGGAGAGATCGGCAGATCGTGCTGGGACCCGATCCCGTGCGCGAGTGCGGTGAGCGGATCGGCCGGGCGGAGGACCACGCCCCGGCCCCCGCCGCCGCCCGCGGCGGGGACGAGCCCCGGCACGACCGGGGTCACCGCGGGCCGCCCGTGCGGCCCTGTTCCCCGCCGCGGAAGGGGAACGGGGCCGGGCGGGTCCGGGTCGGGGTGGGCGCGGGCGTCACCGGACGAGGAGCTGGGTCAGGACGAGGCGGGACTCGTGCGTCTCGACCTCGAAGAGGCCCGTACGGTCGGCCGTCAGGACCAGGGTGGCCTCCTGGCCTGCCGGCAGGGCGAGTTCCTTGTCGTAGCCGTGGACGTGCAGGGTGTCCGCGCGGTCACTGGTGACGCGCAGGGCGAGGCTTTCGCCGCGCCGCAGCTCGGTGCGGCCGGGGGCGGGGGCGACCTTGCCGTCCCGCACGGTGATGGCGACCGTACGGTCGGCCTGCGCTTCCGGCGAAGGCGGTGCCGACGGCGGGGCGTGGGTGTGGCCGCCCTGGCCCGGGGCGGCGGCCGTGAGCTGGGCCGTCCCCTCGACCGCCTTGCCGGCGACGGCCCAGGCGGTGTGGTCGTCCGCGTAGAGGCGGACGGTCAGGGTGTGCGCACCCTCGGGGACCTGCGCGGCGGGCAGGTGGAACCAGGGGCCGTACAGCCGGGCCACTTTGCGGCCGTCGAGCTCCAGGTGCGCGTGCCCGGCGCCCGGGAGCGCGGCGCCGCCGGTGCTGTCCGGGGTGAAGCGGAAGTTCTTCACCGTCAGCTGGAGGTTCCAGCCGTCCTCCGTATCGGGGCGGGCGGCGAGCCGGACCTCCGGCGCGCCCTCGGCCGGTACCTCACGGAGCCGGTGGCCGGTGGGGTCGGTGGTATCGAGCAGGGTGCCGACGCTGCCGGTGGCCTGCTGGTGGCTCGTGCCGGGTTTGTGGTGGGTGGTGGCCCGCCCGCCGCAGCCGGTCGCCGCTCCGCCCGCCAGGAGGAGCACGAGCGCGAGCAGGCCTGCGGTGCGGGCGGTCCGCCGGGGCCGCGCCCCGACGGACGTCACCCCGCGGCCGTCGCACCTGATGGGGTCTGCGGTCCGGTCGCTCACTGCGTTCCTCCTTCGGTCGTCCCGGCCACCGGCTCGGCGGGGGGTGCTTGTGGCGGGGTGGGTGGGGGGTCGGCGGGGCGTCATGCCGTGTCCGGTTCGGCTTGGGCGTGCAGGGCCGGGGGCGCGCCGACCGGGACCGGGGCACGGTCGCCCTCGGGGTCGCCGCCCGGGCCGGCCGGGCCCGGGCGGGATGCGGCGATGGTGGCCCACAGGACCCAGGGCACGGTCAGCAGGGCGCGGATCCACGAGGGGCCGAGAGGGATCCAGGGGATCATCAGGACGGCCTTGTCGAAGGCGTCCAGCAGGGTGAGGGCCGCCAGCACCAGGGTCAGCCGCGCCAGCCAGGGGCGGGTGGGGCGCAGCGCGATGCCCGCGCCCGTCCACCACAGGCCCAGCAGGAGCAGGGCCAGGGCGGGCACGAAGGTGTCCACGAGCGGCATCGTGGAGCCGGCCACGTCCAGGGCCAGGCCGGCCAGGCCCAGCAGCGAGGCCGCCGTGCCCAGCCGGGACCTGCGCAGGCGGCGCCACCACAGCACCCCGCCCACCAGCAGCAGCACCCCCGCCACCGCCAGCGCGATCTGGGTCTCCACCCGCTCCGGGCCGCGCGCGCCGTACCAGTCGCAGCCGGCCGGGAGCTTGCGTGCCTGGACGTTGTAGTCGGCGCAGACCAGGAGCTGGGCGAGTTTCACCGGTTCGCCCACGAGCCGGGCCGAGCCGCCCGACACCGCGCCCCGGCGCGCACCGCACTCCGGGAGCGTGCCCGGGGTGGAGCCGTCAGGTCCGCTCTGCCAGCAGTTGCCGCGGCCCTGGCCGTCCCACCACACGTCCATGCCGTTGGGGCGGGCGGCCCCGGACTTGTCCTTGCCGAGCACGTTCCCGGCGTAGCGGTTGTGGTGGGAGGTGTCCGCCTGCTTCGACCACTGCTCCTCGCCGCGGATGAAGGCCGGGACCGCCGAGAGGAAGAAGCCGGCACGCCGGTGCCCGTACACCCAGTTGTTCTCGTAGACGTTCCAGTTGCCGCCCGCGGTGATGATGCCGGTGCCCGGCGGCATGGAGATCTGGGGGCAGACCACGCCCTGCTCGTAGCCGCGCTCGATCGGCGGCTTGGCGCAGGTGCCGTCGGCGACGTAGCCGTAGTAGTCGGCGTTGTTGTCGTGGATCAGGTTCCGCTCGAACTTGGCGTGGTTCTGCGGCAGTCCGGGGTGTCCGGGGAAGGCGCTGTCCATCGAGGCGCCGCCCATGTTCAGGTCGAACTCGTTGTCGTGCACCCAGACCGAGTCCCCCGCGGTGCCGGAGTATCCGACCATGTTGTGGTGGCTGCGGCAGCCGGTGATCTCGATGGAGTAGCGCGGGACCTCGTAGCCGCGCCCGTCGTTGATGTTCGAGGCGCTGCCGGGGTAGATGCCGGAGTCGCCGTTCCCGTACGACTCGCAGTTCTTGTAGAGCCCGTGGTCGCTGGCGAAGGTCAGGAAGCCGTACTCGTCGTTCCACCGGGTCAGCACGTCGTCGATGACGAACCCGTCGCCCGCCAGTACGTACAGCGAGTTGAAGGTGGTGCGCTGGGCGGTGAAGTTGCGGAAGTAGATGCCGTTCGACTTGTCGGCGCGGATGGCGTTCAGCTTCTGGTACTTGGCGTCGATGACGACGTCCAGCCGGTTCGCGCCGGTGCCCTCGATCTGGAGGCCGGTCTTGCCGAGGATGGCGACGAGGTTCTGGTTGTGCCGGCACTGGACCTGCTGCTCGTAGGACAGGATCTGGTAGCCGAGCGCGGAGTTGGGGGCCTTCAGCGCGGCGCACTCCCCCGTCGGCTTCGGCAGTGAGGGCTCCTCCTCGTACAGGCCGGGGAGGATCGCGATGTTCATGCCGGGCCGGTCCACGGCGTCGACGGCTTCCTGGAGGTGCCGGTAGCCGTTCTTCTCGCACCGCTCGTACAGGGCGAGGTTGCGCTGCTTGAGCTCCTCCGGGAAGGCGGATATCCGGCGCTCGAAGGCGGGCCGGTCGGTCTTGCAGACCAGCAGGTCGGGCTCGGCCTTCCGGTACTGCGGCACGGATCCGGAGCCGTCCGGCAGGGTCACGGGGCGCTCCTCGTGCGCGCGGGCGGCGGGCGCGGCGGCGAAGAGGGACAGGAGGGCGAGGAGGGCGGCGAGGAGCGCCGCCGGCACGGCAGGGAACCTGCGGGTCCACGACATGCGCGTGAGAGTAGAGCAATGTTCATCTTTTTGGACCCCCCGCGGCACCGCGAAATCGCACGGCCTCGGCCCCACCCCCTCCGAAGCCCCTGCCCGATCCGGCCGGGCGGACCGGGAGGCCATTGACGCGCGGGCCGCGGAATCCTACTGTCGACCATAGGATTCCTTCGACAGAGCGGGAGCACCCATGAGCGAGCAGGCCAGGAAGACGGCGGAGGCACTGGAGTACCTCGCCGGCTTCGGCAACGAGCACAGCTCGGAGGCCGTCCCCGGCGCGCTGCCGTCCGGCCGCAACTCGCCCCAGCGCGCCCCCCTCGGTCTGTACGCGGAGCAGCTGAGCGGCAGCGCGTTCACCGAGCCGCGGCGGCACAACCGCCGCTCCTGGCTCTACCGGATCCGCCCCTCGGCGGCCCACCCGCCCTTCACCCGGACCGACAACGGCACCCTGCGTTCCGCGCCCTTCACCGAGGCCCCGGCGGACCCCAACCGGCTCCGCTGGAACCCGCTCCCCGATCCGGCCCCCGGCACCGACTTCCTGGCGGGCCTGTGGACCCTCGGCGGCAACGGCGACGCCACCCAGCGCTCCGGCATGGCCATCCACCTCTACTCCGCCAACGCCTCCATGACCGACCGGGTGTTCAGCGACTCCGACGGCGAGCTGCTGATCGTCCCCGAGCGCGGCGGCCTGCTGCTGCGCACCGAGCTCGGCCTGCTCAGCGCAGGCCCCGGCGAGGTCGCCCTGATCCCGCGCGGCGTGCGCTTCCGCGTGGAGCTCCTCGACGACGATGCCCGCGGGTACGTCTGCGAGAACTACGGCCAGCCCTTCGAGCTGCCCGACCTGGGCCCCATCGGCGCCAACGGCCTGGCCGCCGCGCGCGACTTCCGGGCCCCGGTGGCCGCGTACGAGGACGTCGAGCGCCCGACCGAGGTGGTCAACAAGTTCTGCGGCAACCTCTGGGCGGCCACCTACCACCACTCGCCGCTCGACGTGGTCGCCTGGTACGGCACGCACACCCCGTACGTGTACGACCTGCGCCGCTTCAACGTCCTGGGCTCGATCAGCTTCGACCACCCTGACCCGTCGATCTTCACCGTGCTGACCTCGCCCTCCGACACCCCGGGGCTGGCGGGCGTGGACTTCGTGGTCTTCGCCCCGCGCTGGCTGGTCGGCGAGGACACCTTCCGCCCGCCGTACTTCCACCGGAACGTCATGAGCGAGTACATGGGCCTGATCGAGGGCGCCTACGACGCCAAGGCGGAGGGCTTCGTCCCCGGCGGCGGCTCGCTGCACAACATGATGTCCGCGCACGGACCGGACCGGGAGACCTTCGACAAGGCGAGCGCCGCCGAGCTGAAGCCGCAGAAGATCGATGACGGTCTGGCCTTCATGTTCGAGACCCGCTGGCCGATCACCGCCACCACCCAGGCGGCCGGCGCCGACCACCTCCAGCGCGGATACGACGACGTCTGGCAGGGGCTCCAGCGCCACTTCCGCGCCTAGTATCGCTAAGCGCCACGCGCCCCACGCCCCGTCCTAACGGAGAACCTCCCGTGACCGCCTTCGCCCCCGACTCCCTGGTGCTCAACCGGAAGCTGCCGCTCTGGTACCAGGTGTCCCAGTCGCTGCGCGCCTCGATACTGGGGCGCACCCCGGACGCCTCGCTGCGCCTGCCCACGGAGGAGCAGCTGGCCGAGCACTACGGCGTGAGCGTGCTGACCATGCGCCAGGCGCTCAAGGAGCTGGAGGGCGAGGGGCTGATCAGCCGGCACCGGCGGCGCGGCACGTTCATCGAGCCGGGTGCGCGGCGCGGGGCGCCGGTGCGGCTGCTGGGTTCGGTCGACGCGATCGTCGCGCAGCAGTCAGGCGACCGTACGACGATTCTCGGCCACGAGCGGACGGCCGTGTCCGGGGAGCTGCTGGAGCACTTCCCGGACACGGCCGAGGTGGTCACGTACCGCCGGCTGCGCCACGACGGCGAGAGCGGGGAGCCGACCAACTGGGCGGAGAACGCGGTCCGCCCCGAGGTCGCGGAGGCGGTGGACCTGTCCGACCTGGCGCGCTGGCCGATGACCAAGGTGCTGCGTGACGTGGTGGGCGTGAAGATCAGCCGGATCACGGACACCGTCGAGGCGCGCCTCGCCGACCCGGAGACGGCCGAACTGCTCCAAGTGCCGTTGCTCAGCCCGATCCTGCACTACACGGGCGTGACGTACGACGAGGACGGCCGGGTCGTGGACGTGGCGCGGATCCGGTACCGGGGCGACCGGTTCTCGTTCACGGTGACCGTCGACGCCACCTGACCGGTGCCCGTTGCGGGCTGCTTCTCGCCGTCACTTCTCGTCGTCGTCCTTGCCGCGCTCACCCTCCGCCTGCGACGGCGTGGTCCGCATCGTCTGCGGGTGCCGCTGCATCTTCTCCTTCTCGTCCATGTCCTCGTCGAGCCGCTCGCCCTCGGCCTGCGACGGAGTCGAGTATTCGTCGTACTGACTCATGACCGCCTCCTCGACAGCAGAACACATCCGTACATATGGAGCGTAGCTCTTCGGCCCGGATACAGCCCTGCGCCGCTCCCCGGCCGCGCCCCCGGCCGCCACCTCCCGTCGCTACCATCTGCCGGGTGAGCGAAGACGTACCGCTGCTGGACGATCTGATGCCCTGGGCCGTGGGCGGCCTGCGCCTGGGCCGGGCCTGGGTGGCGGCCCCGGACCCCGCGTCCCTCCGCGCCCGCTGGGCGGCCCTGACCGGCACCGAAGGGTCCGAGCGGGACCGGCTGTTCCGCCCGACCCGGACCCGTACGCCCACCACCGGGGCGGCCGCGCTGCCCGGCCGGCGCTCGCCGTCGACCGCCCGCTTCGCCGATGCGCCGGGCCCCTGCCCCGACCCCGTACGGGTGCTGCGCGACCCCTTCGACGAGCAGTGGCTGCTGCCCGACCAGCGGCTCATCGACACGGCCCGCCCGGAGCTGTGGCGGGTCCTCGACGAGCACCAGCTCTTCACCGTCGAGACCCCGGACCTGCTGGTCACGGCGCACCTCCCGGCCGGCCGACTGGGCCGGATCCGCCCGCTGCACCGCCGCCCGGGCGGCGCCGAGCCCAATCTCGCGCCGGGTCTGCTGCCGCTGCTCGGCGAGCGCTACGGCGGCCCGGTCACCCCGCAGGACGTGCTGTGCTGGATCCTCGCCGCGGGCCGCCCCGGCCCCCGGGGGTACGAGGTCCCGCTCACCGGCGACCCCGGGCGCTGGCGGGCCGGGCTGGAGCTGGGGCACCGGCTGCTCGCCGTCCAGCTGCGGGGCGGGCCCGGCGCCGAGCCGCCCCGGCTGCCGGGCGGGCGGCGCCCGTACGTGCGCTCGGCGGTCCCGGCCTGGCCGGACGGGCTCGCGTACGACCCGGAGACCGAGACCCTCGGCCTGGGGGCCGGGACGGTCTCCCCCGTACCGCGGGGCGCCTGGGAGTACGAGGTGCAGGGCGGTACGCGGGTGCTCGAAGCCTGGTTCGCCGCACGGACCGCCCACCGGGATCCGGAGGCCGACGGGCTGGAGGCGCTCGGTCCGGCCGAGTGGCCGCAGGCCTGGACCTCGGAGCTGCTGGCACTGGTGACCACCCTGGCACTGCTGGCCGATCTGGCTCCGGAGCGGGCGGCGTTCACCCCCGGGCCACTGCTGCCCGCCGCCGGTCTGGCGGCCGCGGGGGTGCTGCCGCCGCCGCGCTGGGCCCGGCGCCCGGCGTCCGTACTGGACCACCGCGAGGAGGGTCCGGGCGGGCAGTTCGCGCTGCTCTGACGGGAACCGCACGGCCCGCGCCCCCTCCGGCACCAAAACCGGACGCCCCTCGCCCTCCGGCACCGGGAATGCACGGGCCCGGCCCCGGGTCAGGTGGCCTCCGCGGGCCCCCACGCCCCGAGCAGCCGGGACACCGAGCGGTCGAACACCGCGCCCAGGTCGGACGCCGCCTCCGTCACCGGATGCGCGCCGGCGAGCGCCTCCGCCAGCCGCGGGTACTGCCCGGTTGCCAGCCGTGAGCCCAGCCAGGCCATCCGCATGCCCTCCTCGGCGGCCTCGCTCCACGGCAGCGACCGGGCCCGTTCGGCCAGGGCCAGCTCGCTCGCCACGAAGGTGGCCACCGTGCCGTTGACCGCGGCGACGAGCTCCAGCTTCTCCCCGCCCGACACCTCCAGCGGGGCCAGGCAGTCCAGGCTGTGCTCCAGGTAGCGCAGGGCGTTCGGGCTGAAGCCGTAGACGGGGGTCAGCAGCCGGGGCAGCCAGGGGTGGCGGTGCATCATCTTCCGCGTCTGGCGGGCGAGCGCGAGCAGATCGGCCCGCCAGTCCCCGGTCGGCGGGGTCAGTTCGTACTCCCCGCCGACCGCGTCGACCATCAGCTCGTACAGGTCCTCCTTGCGCGGCACGTAGTTGTACAGGGACATCGTCCCGGCGCCGATCCCGGCGGCCACGCGCCGCATGGAGACGGCCTCGATCCCCTCCGCGTCCGCGATCCGCACGGCCTCGGCCGCGATCGACTCACGGGTGTGCGCGGGCCGGGGTCCGCGGCCGGCGCGCCCCGGGCGGGCCCAGATCACTTCGGGTTGGGCGGGTCGCCCGCTGGCTGCCATCACTCATCACCTCGCCATCATCCTAGTTACGTACACCGTACGGAGTGAGGTAGGGTCCGACGCATGACAACTACGTACGCTGTACTGAGTGAGGGCCTGGAGAAGCGTTTCGGCGAGGTACACGCACTGCGCGGTCTCGATCTGGCGGTGCCGGCCGGTTCGGTCTGTGCCCTCCTCGGCCCCAACGGCGCGGGCAAGACCACGGCCGTCCGGATCCTCACCACGCTGACCCGGCCCACCGCCGGCCGCGTCCTCGTCGCCGGCCACGACGTCGTGCGCGATCCGGCGGCCGTCCGCCGCGCCATCGGCGTCACGGGCCAGTACGCCTCGGTCGACGGGGATCTGACGGGCCGCGAGAACCTGCGGCTGTTCGCCCGCCTCGCCGGACTGCGCGGTCCGGCCGGGCGGGCCCGGGCCGACGAGCTGCTGGAGCGGTTCGGCCTGGACGAGGCCGCCGACCGGGTGGCCGGCACCTGGTCCGGAGGGATGCGCAGGCGCCTCGACCTCGCCGCCGGGCTGATCACCCGCCCCCGCGTCCTCTTCCTCGACGAGCCCACCACGGGCCTCGATCCGGCGGCCCGCGAGCACATCTGGACGGCAGTTCGAGCACTCGCCGAGGAGGGCACGACGGTCCTCCTCACCACGCAGTACCTCGAGGAGGCCGACCGCCTCGCCGACGACGTCGTGGTCGTCGACCGCGGCCGGGCCGTGGCCACGGGCACCCCGGCCGAGCTGAAGTCCCGGATCGGCTCGTACGCCGAGGTGACCGTCGCCGAGGCCGCGGCGCTCCACGGCGCGGCCGTCGTACTCGACCGGCTGACCGGCGGCCGTCCCGTACTCGACGCCCAGCGCCTGACGGCCGGGGTGACGGTTCTGGACCGGACGCTCACCCTGCCCGGGATCATCCGCGCCCTCGACCAGGCCGGGATCCCGGTCACCGACGCGAGCCTGCGCCCGCCCACCCTCGACGAGGTGTTCCTGCGCCTCACCCGGGTCCGCACCACCACGACGAAGGAGCGAG
Organism: Streptomyces sp. NPDC097981; assembly: GCF_040302565.1. Lineage (NCBI taxonomy): Bacteria > Bacillati > Actinomycetota > Actinomycetes > Kitasatosporales > Streptomycetaceae > Streptomyces > Streptomyces sp. NPDC097981. The sequence goes on along the minus strand of NZ_JBEORW010000018.1, from coordinate 4,605 downwards.
CGGCATGAGCACCCTGCTGCAGGACGGCGGCGCCGTCCTCACCCGACAGCTGCAGAAGACCCGGCACGCACCCGCGCTGCTGATCCTCACGCAGACCATGCCGATCACGATGCTGCTCTTCTTCGGGTACGTCTTCGGCAGCGCGCTCGCCATGCCCGGCGACCGGTACCGCGAGTTCCTGGTGCCCGGACTGCTCGCCGCCACCGCCGCGAACGGCCTCATGACCGGCATGTTCACGGCCGCGCAGGACGCCCACCGCGGGGTGATGGACCGCTTCCGGACCCTGCCGATGAGCCGCGCGGCCGTACCGCTCGGGCAGACCGCCGCCGACCTTCTGACCACGGCGCTCTCCATGGTGCCCGTGATGCTGGTGGGGCTCGCGATGGGCTGGCGGATCGAGACCGGACTCCCGGGCGCGCTGGGGGCGCTCGGCGTGCTCCTGCTGTTCCGCTTCGCCACGGCATGGGTGGGGACGTACCTCGGCCTGCTGAGCAGCAGCGAGGAGGCGGCGGGGCAGCTCGGCAGCGCCACTTTCGTGCTGCCGATGCTGTCCAGCGCCTACCTGCCGACCGCGGGACTGCCCGGGTGGCTGCGCACGATCGCCGAGTGGAACCCGATCAGCGCCGTCGCCACGGCGGTGCGCGCCCTGTGCGGGAACGCGGGCGGCGAGGCCGCGGCGGGCGCCGCCTGGCCGGCGGCGCACCCGGTCGCGGGGGCCGTCGTCTGGTCGCTGATCCTGCTGGCCCTCTTCGCTCCGCCGGCCACGCGCAGGTTCGCACGCGGCCGGGAGTGAGAGCCGTACGCCGTCCACGGGGGACGCGCCATACGCGGAGGAACCGTGCACGGCGTGGCATGTCGACATCCTGTGTGGTGACAGGTCCGGGTCCCAGCGGGTAGGCAGGCTGTCATGACACCCGACTCGCCCGCGCCCGCGCGCCCCGTGGACCCCCTGCCCCTCGACGGGGTCACCGTCGTCGCCGTCGAACAGGCCGTCTCGGCCCCCTTCGCCACCCGCCAGCTCGCCGACCTCGGAGCCCGGGTGATCAAGGTCGAGCGGCCCGACGGCGGCGATTTCGCGCGTGCCTACGACTGTGCCGCGCACGGACTGGCCTCGCACTTCGTCTGGGCCAACCGGGGCAAGGAGTCGATCGCGCTCGACCTGAAGGACCCGCGCGGCCGGGAGGTCCTGCACGGGCTGCTCGCCGGGGCCGACGTCTTCGTGCAGAACCTCGCCCAGGGGGCCGCCGCCCGGCTCGGGCTCGACTCGGCCGCGCTGTGCGAGCGGTACCCGAGGCTGGTCGCCGTCGACATCTCCGGGTACGGGGCCGAGGGCCCGTACGCCCACAAGCGCGCCTACGACATGCTCGTGCAGTGCGAGGCGGGGCTGGTCTCGGTGACCGGCACCCCGGAGCAGCCCGTCAAGGCGGGGATCCCGGCCGCTGACATCGCGGCGGCCATGTACGCCTTCTCCGGGGTCCTCGCGGCCCTGCTGCGCCGCGGGACGACCGGGCGCGGGGGCCGGGTGGAAGTCTCGATGCTCGACGCTCTGGCCGAGTGGATGGGCCATCCGCTGCACCACACGATGCACGGCGGGGAGCAGCCGGTGCGCACGGGCCTCGCGCACGCCGTCATCGCCCCGTACGACGCCTACCCGACGGCGGACGGGGACCGGGTGCTGCTGTCGGTGCAGAACGACCGCGAGTGGCGGCGGCTCGCCGAACAGGTTCTGGGACGGCCTGAGTTGGCCGAGGATCCGGCGTACGCGACGAACGCGGCGCGCACCCGCGGCCGGGAGAAGACCGATGCGGTGGTCGCCGAGGCGCTGGCCCTGCTGGGCGCGGACGAGGCGATCGGGCGGCTGGAGGCGGCGGGCATCGCGTGCGCACGGCTGAACTCGGTGGCCCGGCTCGCGCAGCACCCGCAGCTGACGGCACGGGACCGCTGGCGGGAGGTGGGATCACCGGTCGGTCCGCTGCGGGCGCTGCTGCCGCCGATCGGACTGCCGGACGGCGCGGCACCGCACATGGGTGCGGTGCCCGCGCTCGGCGAACACACTGAGGCCCTGCTGCGCGCCCTGGGGATGACGGGCGCACAGATCACGACACTGCGCCGGGATGGTGTGGTTGCGTAGGGCCGGGGAGCGAAACCAGTGGGAGTCGGGGATGTTTGTTACGAGCGGCGGCTGCCGAAGAGCGTGCGACGCAGCCGCCGCAGCGGCGCGAAGAGCGACACGCGCGCGCTCCGGCTCCGCAGGCGGTGCGTGTGGTCGCGAGAGGTGAGTTCGCGCATCAGCAGCGTCGCCTCGGCCGTCTCGCGGTGCGGGACGGCAGGGCCGCCCAGCACGGCGAGGTGGCGGTCGAGGCGCGAGCTGGTCGCACTGCTGCCGCAGGTGATGGCAGGCACGCGAGGCGGCCTGCTGCGCATTGCTATCTGTTCCATGTTCTCTCCCCACCCGTACGAGGGCACCCGGCCCGGGCAGGGTAACCCTATCGCCCCTGCGTCGCGCTCGGGTATCCCGGTGGTGTGAATTACCCCTATGGCGACAGGGAGTTGACGGTAACTCAGCGGAGTCGGCCGTCACTCTCCGCAGGTGAAGGGGCCTTGTGCGGATCCTGCGGGGGCCCGCGCACGAAGTCCCGCCGGTATCGGGGTCACTTCGAGCGCACTGCGCTAACTTGGAGTGATCGCCCGCCGACACACGGACACACCTGGGGGCTCGCGTGAGTGACGAATTCGGTGGGGCGGACGGGGAATCCGCCGCGGACCGTGTCATCTCGGGCCGGTACCGGCTGCTCGACGTGCTGGGCCGGGGCGGCATGGGCATCGTGTGGCGGGCCCGCGACGAGGTGCTGGGCCGCGAGGTGGCCGTCAAGGAGGTACGGGCCCCGGCCGGCCTGGACGGCGCCGAACTCGGGCGGATGTACCGGCGGCTCGAACGGGAGGCCTGGGCGGCGGCCCGGGTCTCGCACCGCGGGGTCGTCACGGTCTACGACGTGGTCACCGAGGACGGCCGGCCCTGGATCGTCATGGAGCTGGTGCGCGGACTCTCGCTGGCCGACGTGCTGGAGGCCGAGGGGCCGCTCACCCCTCAGCGGGCCGCGCACCTCGGGGAGCAGGTGCTGGCCGCGCTGCGCGCCGCGCACGAGGCCGGGGTGCTGCACCGGGACGTGAAGCCCTCCAACGTGCTGATCGCCAACGACGGCCGGATGGTGCTGAGCGACTTCGGGATCGCCAGCCTGGAGGGCTCGTCGGCGATCACGATGACGGGCGAGGTGGTGGGCTCCCCCGAGTTCCTGGCGCCGGAGCGGGCGATGGGGCGCGATCCGGGGCCCGAATCGGACCTGTGGTCGCTCGGGGTGATGCTGTACGCCGCCGTCGAGGGGGTCACACCCTTCCGGCAGGACACCCCGCTGTCCACGCTGCGGGCGGTGGTGGACGAGGAGTTGCCGCCGCCGCGCCGTGCCGGGCCGCTGACGCCGGTACTGGAGGGGCTGCTGCGCAAGGACCCGGAGGAGCGGCTCCCCGCGGCGGAGGCGGCCCGGATGCTGCGGATCATCGGGGCGGGCGGGATCGTACGGGGCTCCGGCGGGGCGGTGTCGGGTCCGGACTCGCCGACGGCCACGGCGCACTACCGGCACGGCCGCCAGGACGGGCAGGACGGGCCGGACCGGCGGGGCGGGCCCACCGCGCCGGTGCCGGGGCCGGTGCCGGCACCGCGTCCCGGCCCGGGCGGGGCTGCGGGCGGCGGGGCGCCGCCGCGCGAGGGGCGGGCCGGGCTGGTGCTGACCGCCGGGATCGTGGTGCTGCTGCTGGCCGTGGTCGCGCTGGTGTGGCTGTTGCTCAGGGACCGCGACACGACGGGCGGGGGCGGGGGCACCGGCCCGACGGGCCCGGCCGCCACCTCGGCTGCCGCGTCCGCGAGCCCGTCCGGCTCGGGGCCGCCGTCGGCGTCCCCGTCGCCGTCCGCTTCGCCGTCGGCCACGCCCCCGCCGCGGTTCGCCGTGTCGGTCCGCGCCGTACGGGCGGGCTACCGCGGGAGCTGCCCGCCGGCCGCCTCGCTGGCGCCCGCCTTCGCGGCGGACGTCGAGGCGGACCGTGTGCCCGCCGTGCTGGAGTACCGCTGGGCGACGCGCAGCGGGGTCACCTCCGGCCCGGGCTGGCAGTCCGTCACGTACCCGGCGGACGGCCCCAGGAGCCGGCGGCTGGACCACACCGAGCTCACGTACTACCCGAGCGCGACCTTCTCCGACGCGGTCCGGCTGGAGGTGCGCGGGCCCGCTCCGGCGGCCTCGGACTGGGTGGAGTTCTCCGTGACGTGCGAGGAGGGGGAGACCCCGACGGGCTCGCCCTCCCCCTCCCCCGGTGCGAGCGGCTCGCCCGCCCCGGTGTCGGTGTCGGCGGGGCCGGCGGCGTCGGACCCGGAGGCCGCCCCGTAACGGCTCCGCGGCCGGCACGGGGCGGGTCCGGTCAGACACCCCATGTCGTTCGGTGTCAAGCGGCATGGGGTTAAGCGTGGTGGGACCAGGCGGTCGCTTCGTCGTAGCGGGTGCGGGTTTTGAGGCAGCCGTGGAGGATGCCGACGAGTCGGTTGCCGAGTTGGCGGAG
>NZ_JBEORW010000017.1:0-153439 GCF_040302565.1 Streptomyces sp. NPDC097981 | reverse complement strand
ACCGGGCTGCCGCGGAACTCCACGGAGACCGCCGCCTCGGGCACGATCTCGCCCGAGTTGCCGTGCCCCGCCGGGCCTTCGTGCGGGTGGCCGCCGACGGCGGGGTCTTCGCACACTTCCTGCGACCGGCTGTCTTGTGATCATTACCGCGGCACCACCTCGGGGGGGCTCTGGATGGTCGTCACAGGTCCGCCGATGGAGATGTCTGCCACGCCCTGGACCGTGGCTCCGGAAGCCACCGCAAAGAGTTCGTCGCCAGGGCAACGGCCGGTCTTCCCCGGGCTCACGGTCGCGGTCGGGCACTGCCCTGCGAATGAGGTACGCCCATTGATGACGACACGCTTGGACACGGCAACGCCGTGGGCGTAACCACTCGGATCGGTGTTCTGGTAAGCCACGCGGACGTAGCCGCGCGGCGTGGTGGCCGGCTTTGCGATGTCGACGGCGACGCAGACCACAGCGATCACGTAGCCGTTCGGTGCGCCGGTCACCTTGCTGCACCATTCCAGAACGTGCGCCGGAGCTGCGGACGGTGTCGCTGCGGAAGCGGCGGACGTGGGCACAACGGGGCTGACGATGAGGGCGATCGAGCCCAGCAGGACAGGGAGTTTCCCAGGCACAAGGATCACTCTCCGCTAAATGTCGGGCTGATGATCATTTGATGTCCTGATTCCTTGGCGGCATTGGAGTACCAGTAGAACTGCCCAATCCCTGTTGCGGGGTAAGTGTTGTGCGTCTTTTTGGCACATGTGAAACTCTCTCCGGGTTCCACCTTTCTCTTGTTGCAAATGCCCAATTCTCTCCCGGGGGTCCTGATGAGCACGGCGGTCCGCGCATGGAGAACGGTTTGGCTGAGGTTTGTAATGGATCCGGCAACGACGAAGATGCCGTAGCCGACGCTGGCCTCCTCCTCGCCGATACAGACGGCGGCAACCGCATGGTTGCCGCGGCCGACGGGTCTGTTGTCGCTGCACAGTATGGGCGTATCCGAGGTCAGGCCTTGTATCGCAGGGCCTGCAGCGCAGCCTGGACAGCAGGAGATCGAGGCGATTCGGTGTCGGCCGAGGCGTGCGGTGCAGTCAGGCTGAAGGTGGCCACCATTGCAGCGGCAAGGGCCGCTGCGGCCTTGAGGAGTCGGGTCGGTGGCACGGTTGGCCCACCTTCTTCCGGTGAATTGGAATCCGATTTGGCGTCACCATGCCGATAATTCGTCCGGCTGGCCGGCCGCGCGACTGCCAGGCCGCCATCATGGTGGTTGACCGGGCCTGCGGCTCGCCGTTTGCGGCTCAGATCGCAGAGGCTTGCGGCATTGGCCGTACGTTGAAAGTCTCTCACCGCCGTCGATGTGCGGCAAAAGCAGGGGCAAAAGCAGGCCGGCGGCGCTCCGGCGACCCCGCGGCTGTACCGACGGCAGTGGTCGGAGAATCCAGTGCAGCCGACCTCCGGCAGCAGGACCGACAGCTCGTCGGGCTCGTGCCACTCGCAGTCGAGCGCCGGCGCACTGGAGGTGCACGTTGACTGTCTCGGCGGAGCGCCGTTGCGGGCCGGTTCGTCGGCGTCCGCCGCGGCTCCCGCCCGCGCGGGGCTCACGCGTGGACAGCCGCCGACAACGAAGAAGCCCTGGACTCGGTCATTCCGAGTCCAGGGCTTCTTCCTTGGCACTTGCGCCGGTCAGCGGTTGTTCTCGCTGGTCCCTGCGAAGTGCCCCCGGCAGGATTCGAACCTGCGCACACGGCTCCGGAGGCCGTTGCTCTATCCCCTGAGCTACGGGGGCATGTCGTTCGCGTTGCGGCGACGGGTTGAACACTACCAGCTTCCGCGGGGTGATCAGAAACGGTTTCCGGGGGAGAGCGGGGTGGGTCCCTCGGAGGGGGTGGAAGTGGCAAAAACCCGGACGCGGGGGCTTAGGGCGACCTACTCTCGAGTTGTGCCAGGCGCCTCGGGCCGGGTTCTTGTTGTCGACGACAACAAGGTCATCCGGCAGCTGATCAAGGTCAATCTCGAGCTGGAGGGCTTCGAGGTAGTGACCGCGAACGATGGTGCCGAGTGTCTGGACGTCGTGCATCGCGTGTGCCCGGACGTGATCACTCTTGATGTGGTCATGCCCCGGCTGGACGGGTTCGGCACGGCCGCGCAGCTGCGCGCCGATCCGCGGACGCGGCACGTGCCCGTCGCCATCGTGAGCGCCTGTACGCAACACGAGGTGGAGGTCGGGATCGAGGCCGGGGTGGACGCGTTCCTCGCCAAGCCCTTCGAGCCCGCCGAGCTCGTGCGCGTCGTACGCCTGCTCGTCGAGCGCAAGGACCGGCGGGAGCGGAAGGGCGCGCCGGCCGGGCGGGGCAGAGGGTAGCGGCCGTCACCTGTTCACATGGCGAAACCGTTCGCGGGATGGGAGGGCTTCTCCCCTAGGCTGGTCCCGTGACCCCCGCCGACCTCTCCCGTACCGTCGTGCGCGCCGTGCGCTGCGCCGTCGAGGACGGGGAGCTGCCCGCCAAGGCGGGTGTGCCCGAGCGGGTCGTCGTCGAGCGGACCCGGCCCGGAGGGGTGGGGGACTACGCCAGTCCCGTCGCCTTCCAACTCGCCAAGGCGGCCGGACGGTCCCCCTCCGAGGTCGCCCGGGTGATCGCCGGGGGCCTGGCCGCGGAGCCCGGGATCGAGCGCGTCGAAATCACCGGCGCCGGGTTCCTGAACTTCACCCTCGCCCCCCGCGGCGCCGCCGGGCTCGTCCGCGAGGTGCTGCTGCGCGGCCCGCGCTACGGGTACACCGACGACGCTGTCGAAGCCGAGCCCTTCTGCTGGGCCCCCACCGCCGGACTCCGGCAGCGCGCCGTCCACGAGGCCGTCGTCCGCATCCTGCGCAGCCAGGGACGAGAGGACGGCGGTGACCCGCCCGGCGTCGCCCCCGTCGCGCGCCGCGACGGGGACGTGGTCGCCGCCTACGGGCGGGACGCCGCCACCTGGGCCGCCCTGGCCGTTCCGGCCCGCGAGACCCCCCAGTTCGGGGCCGGGCTGCTCGTCCAGGACGAGTCCAGCGAGTTCTTCCGGGTGTGCTACGCCCACGCGCGCAGCCGGGCGCTGGTGCGCAACGCCGCCCGGCTCGGGTTCCGCAGCGAGCCCGGTGAGGTCCCGGATGGTGCCGGGCTCGCACGTGTTCTCGGCGACTACCCCCTTGTACTCGAAGCCGCCGCGCACCGGCAGGCCCCGGAGCAGATCGTCCGGTTCCTCGTCCGCGCCGCCGACGAACTGCTCGATTTCCAGCACTGCGTCCTGCCCAAGGGGGACGAGAAACCCTCGGCCGCCCACCGCGCCCGGCTGGCTCTCGCCGAAGCCGCCGGGACGGTGCTGGCCGGCGGCCTTGCCCTTCTCGGCATAGACGCACCTGACTGCCTGTGATCTGCGAAGAGAGATACCGATGAGCCGTTCCGCGCACCCCGCCGGACCCCGCCACGCCGATGTCCTGCCCGAGGGGCACTACTCCCCGCCGCCAGCCGACCTCAACGCGCTCGACGAGAAGGTCTGGGCGCGGACCGTGAGCCGGGACGGCAACGGTGTGGTGAGCGTGGGCGGGGTGGACGTCGCGCAGCTCGCCCGCGAGTTCGGGACGCCGGCCTACTTCCTCGACGAGGAGGACTTCCGGGCCCGGTGCCGCGCCTGGGCGCACGCCTTCGGGCCGGACGCCGACGTGTTCTACGCCGGCAAGGCGTTCCTCTCCAAGGCCGTCGTGAAGTGGCTCAAGGAGGAAGGGCTCAACCTCGACGTGTGCTCCGGCGGCGAGCTCGCCACCGCCCTCGCCGCGGAGATGCCCGCCGAGCGGATCGCCTTCCACGGCAACAACAAGTCCGTCGCCGAGATCACCCGTGCCATCGAGGCCGGCGTCGGACGGATCGTGCTCGACTCCTTCCAGGAGATCGCCCGCGTTGCGCACATCGCCCGTGAGCTGGGCGTACGCCAGCCCGTCCAGATCCGCGTGACGGTCGGCGTCGAGGCGCACACGCACGAGTTCATCGCGACCGCGCACGAGGACCAGAAGTTCGGCATCGCAGTCGCCGACGGTTCCGCCGCCGAAGCCGTCCGGCGCGCGCTCGGGCACGACAGCCTGGAGCTGCTCGGCGTCCACTCCCACATCGGGTCGCAGATCTTCGACATGGCCGGCTTCGAGGTGTCCGCCAAGCGGGTCGTGCAGCTGCTGACCGCAGTCCGCGACGAGCACGGAGTGGAACTGCCCGAGATCGACCTCGGCGGTGGGCTCGGCATCGCGTACACGTCCTCCGACGACCCGCGCGAGCCGCACGAGATCGCCAAGGCCCTGCACGAGATCGTCGCCCGCGAATGCGAGTCCGCCGGGCTGCGCGCCCCGCGCATCTCCGTCGAGCCCGGCCGCGCCATCGTCGGGCCCACCGCCTTCACGCTCTACGAGGTCGGCACGATCAAGCCGCTCGAAGGGCTGCGCACCTACGTCTCCGTCGACGGCGGCATGTCCGACAACATCCGCACCGCCCTCTACGACGCCGAATACGCGGTCACCCTCGTCTCCCGCGTCTCCGACGCCGAGCCCATGCTCGTCCGCGTCGTCGGCAAGCACTGCGAGAGTGGTGACATCGTGGTGAAGGACGCCTTCCTGCCGGCCGACCTGGCCCCGGGAGACCTCCTCGCCGTACCCGCCACCGGGGCGTACTGCCGCTCCATGGCCAGCAACTACAACCACGCGCTGCGCCCGCCCGTCGTCGCCGTGCGCGACGGACAGGCCCGAGTGATCGTCCGGCGCGAGACGGAGGAAGATCTCCTGCGTCTCGACCTCGGATAATGAAATCGACGTCTCACTCAATGGACCGAGGATGGAAACTGCTGTCCATTGAGTGAGACTGGTTCAGACCTGGCGCGCAAAACCGCACGCCGGGTGGTGCTGGAAGATCGAAAGGCGTAGGTCGAATGATGCGTACGCGTCCGCTGAAGGTGGCGCTGCTGGGCTGTGGAGTGGTCGGCTCAGAGGTGGCGCGCATCATGACGACGCACGCCGACGATCTGACGGCCAGGATCGGCGCGCCCGTCGAGCTCGCCGGCGTGGCCGTGCGCCGTCCCTCCAAGGTGCGCGAGGGCATCGACCCGGCCCTCGTCACCACCGATGCGACCGCCCTGCTCAAACGGGGTGACATCGACGTCGCCATCGAGGTCATCGGCGGCATCGAGCCGGCCCGCACCCTCATCACCACCGCCTTCGAGCACGGCATCTCCGTCGTCTCGGCGAACAAGGCGCTGCTCGCCCAGGACGGCGCCGCCCTGCACGCCGCCGCGGAGCAGCACGGGCTCGACCTGTACTACGAGGCCGCCGTCGCCGGCGCTATCCCGCTGGTCCGCCCGATGCGCGAGTCCCTCGCCGGCGACAAGATCAACCGGGTGATGGGCATCGTCAACGGCACGACGAACTTCATCCTCGACAAGATGGACTCCACCGGCGCCGGGTACCAGGAGGCGCTCGACGAGGCCACCGCCCTCGGGTACGCCGAGGCCGACCCGACCGCCGACGTCGAGGGCTACGACGCCGCCGCCAAGGCCGCGATCCTGGCCGGAATCGCCTTCCACACCCGCGTCCGCCTCGACGACGTCTACCGCGAGGGCATGACCGAGGTCAGCGCCGCGGACTTCGCCTCCGCCAAGCGGATGGGCTGCACCATCAAGCTCCTCGCGATCCTGGAGCGGGCCGCCGACGGGGAGTCCGTCACCGCCCGCGTGCACCCGGCGATGATCCCGCTCAGCCACCCGCTCGCCTCCGTCCGCGAGGCGTACAACGCCGTCTTCGTCGAGGCGGAGGCCGCCGGGCGGCTCATGTTCTACGGGCCCGGCGCGGGCGGTTCACCGACCGCCTCGGCGGTCCTGGGCGACCTCGTCGCCGTCTGCCGCAACAAGCTCGCCGAGGCAACGGGGCCCGGCGAGTCGGCGTACACCCAGCTGCCGGTCAGCCCCATGGGGGATGTCGTCACCCGCTACCACATCAGCCTCGATGTGGCGGACAAGCCGGGCGTCCTCGCCCAGGTGGCGACCACCTTCGCGGAGCACGGCGTGTCGATCGACACCGTACGGCAGCAAGGACATCAGGACGGGGCCGGCAATGGGGCCTCCCTCGTCGTCGTCACCCACCGCGCACCCGACGCCGCCCTCTCCGGGACCGTCGAGGCGCTGCGGAAGCTGGACACCGTGCGCGGTGTCGCCAGCATCATGCGTGTTGAAGGGGAGTAAGGACCCATGAGCAGCAATCGCACCCACCAGTGGCGCGGCATCATCGAGGAGTACCGGGACCGACTGCCGGTGACGGATGCCACTCCCGTGGTCACGCTCCGCGAGGGCGGCACTCCCCTCGTCCCCGCGCAGGTGCTCTCCGAGCGCACCGGCTGCGAGGTGCACCTCAAGGTCGAGGGCGCGAACCCCACCGGGTCCTTCAAGGACCGCGGCATGACGATGGCGATCAGCAAGGCCAAGGAGGAGGGCGCCCAGGCGGTCATCTGCGCCTCTACGGGCAACACCTCGGCCTCCGCCGCCGCGTACGCGGTGCGCGCCGGGATGGTCTCGGCCGTCCTCGTGCCCCGCGGCAAGATCGCGCTCGGCAAGATGGGCCAGGCCCTCGTGCACGGCGCCAAGATCCTGCAGGTGGACGGCAACTTCGACGACTGCCTGGACCTGGCCCGCGCGCTGTCCGACAACTACCCGGTGGCGCTGGTCAATTCCGTCAACCCGGTGCGCATCGAGGGCCAGAAGACCGCCGCGTTCGAGATCGTCGACGCGCTCGGCGACGCCCCCGACATCCACGTGCTGCCGGTCGGCAACGCGGGCAACATCACCGCGTACTGGAAGGGCTTCAAGGAGTACAAGGCCGACGGCCTGGCCTCCCGTACGCCCCGCGTGTGGGGTTTCCAGGCCTCCGGCTCCGCGCCCATCGTGCGCGGTGAGGTCGTCAAGGAGCCGCACACCATCGCCACCGCGATCCGCATCGGCAACCCGGCCTCGTGGGACTATGCGCTCGCTGCGCGCGACGAGTCGGGCGGCTTCATCGACGAGGTGACGGACCGCCAGATCCTGGCCGCCTACCGCCTGTTGGCCGCGCAGGAGGGCGTCTTCGTCGAGCCCGCCTCGGCCGCATCCGTGGCCGGCCTGCTCAAGGCCGCCGAGCTGGGCCTGGTCGACCCCGGCCAGAAGATCGTATGCACCGTCACTGGAAACGGGCTCAAGGACCCCGACTGGGCGGTCGCCGGCGCTCCGCAGCCGGTCACCGTCCCGGTGGACGCGGAGGCCGCGGCCGTCCGCCTCGGCCTGGTCTGACCCGGGTCTGACCCTGGTCAGACCCGGGGCCGGTCCGATCGCAGCACCCCGGGTTGCCGGATTCCGCGAAGCCCGCGGAATCCGGCAACTCGGGTCGTACGACGCAAAAGTCAACAGTATTCAGCGGAATCCACCGGAAGACACCGACACGCATCGTGCGCCTCCTGTGCGCCCTATGTCGCGAGAGAACCTTCCTTCGATACGCTGTACTTACATCCGCCACCGCGCATATGACCGTGGTGCTGCCCAGAGGGCCTTCGGGTGTCGTACGTTCTCCAGTACATTCGCAGCGAGCCAGCGAAGATCTCGTCTCGCACAGTCACAAGGAGTGTCATCGGACGATGGCCGGTCCAGCATTCCGCGCCGCCGCCGTACGGGTGCGCGTCCCCGCCAGCAGTGCCAACCTCGGCCCGGGCTTCGACGCCTTCGGCCTGGCCCTGGGGCTCTACGACGACGTGGTCGTCCGGGTGGCCGACTCCGGCCTGAACATCGACATCGCGGGCGAGGGTGCCGACACCCTCCCGCGGGACGAGACCCACCTGCTCGTACGCTCCATGCGCACTGCCTTCGACCTGATGGGCGGGCAGCCGCGCGGCCTCGAAGTCGTCTGCGCCAACCGCATCCCGCACGGCCGCGGCCTCGGGTCCTCCTCCGCCGCCATCTGCGCCGGCATCGTCGCCGCCCGCGCCGTGACCATAGGCGGAGAGGGCAGGCTCGACGACACGGCCCTGCTCGAACTGGCCACCGAGATCGAGGGCCACCCCGACAACGTCGCCGCCTGTCTCCTCGGCGGCTTCACCCTCGCCTGGATGGACGGCGGCAGCGCCAAGGCGATCCGCATGGAGCCCGCCGAATCCATCGTTCCGGTGGTGTTCGTCCCGTCCAAGCCGGTCCTGACGGAGACCGCGCGCGGCCTGCTGCCGCGCAACGTCCCGCACGTGGACGCGGCCGTCAACGCAGGCCGTGCGGCCCTGCTCGTCGAAGCCCTGACCAGGCGTCCCGAGTTGCTGCTGCCGGCCACCGAAGACCGGCTCCACCAGGAGTACCGGTCCCCGGCGATGCCCGCGAGCGTGGCACTCGTCAACCGACTGCGGGCGGACGGCATCCCCGCGGTCATCTCCGGCGCGGGCCCCACGGTTCTCGCGCTGGTCGACAACGGCGCGGCCGACAAGGTCGCGCAGCTCGCGGGCGAGGGGTGGGCCGCGAACCGGCTCGCCCTCGATGCCGCGGGCGCGAGCGTCCTTCCGCTGGGCACCCAGGGCGGCTAGGCCGTAAGGGCATAACCGCCAGGGGCGGGCGGCCGGGGCAGGCCGCCCGCGCGGAAGGCGCGATTGCCGGTGATTGAGAGGGGGAATATCTGTTGGATCCGGTAGTGTTAGTCTCAAGTGCGCAGCCGAAGCCGCCATGGCTTGGCGCTCAGTGTCCCCATCCGGGACCACTTTTCTTCCGGGAGCCTCCCCGACTGCTTTGATCGCTGCCAGCAGTTTCGAGCACGCTCCGGAATCGGCGTGACATTCCCACGCTTCCAGCTCGGGGGCTTCTCGCCGGAACCACCCATGCACGTTTCTTTCCGCCGTATCTCTACCGGCGGACCACCGCCCCGGCTGCGGTCCACGTCCCATCAGGCCATGGACTGCTGTCGGACAGCACAACCGGTCGCCGAGCCAGACAGGCCGACGTCCGCTCCAGGGAAGGACCCTTCGTGAGCGACACCACCGATCTGATGGGCGCTGCCGACACCAATGTCGACACCAGTGCCCCCGCCGCGGCAGCCGCGCCCAAGCGCCGCCGCTCCGGTACCGGCCTCGACGGCATGGTCCTGGCCGAGCTGCAGCAGGTCGCGTCGGGCCTCGGGATCAGGGGCACCGCGCGGATGCGCAAGAGCCAGCTGATCGAGGTCATCAAGGAGGCGCAGGCGGGCAGCAGTGCCCCCAAGGCCGCGGCCCCCGCCGCCGAGGCCGCCGAGGCCAAGCCGAAGCGCCGCGCCACCAGCAAGGCCCGCACGGGCGAGGCCGCCGCCGAGGCGCCCGCCGAGAAGCCTGCCGCGCAGGCGCAGATCGAGATCCCGGGCCAGCCGGCAGGGGGCCCCTCCCGCGCGAGCGAAGCCGAGCGTGGGGGAGAGGACGCCCCGGCCGGCGAGCGCCGCCGCCGTCGGGCCACGGCCCCCTCCGGCAGCCCGGAGACCGCGGCCCCCGCCGCCGTCGTGGTCGAGGCGAAGGCCGAGACCGCCACCGCCGCCCCGGCCGAGACCAGGGCCGAGGCCGCCACCGCCGTCTCCGCACCCGCCCAGGAGGGCGAGGGCCGCGGCCGCCGCGACCGCCGCGACCGTGCCGAGCGCGGCGACCGCCAGCGCGACCGCCGCGACCGTGGCGCCAAGGCCGACGACCAGGGCCAGGGTGGCCAGGGCCAGGGCCAGGGCCAGGGCCAGGGCGGCCAGGGTCAGGGCGGCGGCCGTCAGGACCGCCAGCAGCAGGGCGGCCGTCAGGACCGCCAGCAGCAGGGCCAGCAGGGCCGCCAGGACCGCCAGGGCCCCCAGGACCACGGCCCCCAGGACGACTTCGACGACGAGGGCGGCCGTCGCGGCCGTCGCGGCCGCTACCGCGACCGCCGTGGCCGTCGCGGCCGCGACGAGTTCGCGCCGAACGAGCCGCAGGTCGCCGACGACGACGTCCTGATCCCCGTCGCGGGCATCCTGGACATCCTCGACAACTACGCGTTCATCCGGACCTCGGGCTACCTGCCCGGCCCCAACGACGTGTACGTCTCCCTCGCCCAGGTCCGCAAGGCCGGCCTGCGCAAGGGCGACCACACCACCGGTGCCGTGCGCCAGCCCAAGGACGGCGAGCGCCGCGAGAAGTTCAACGCCCTCGTGCGCCTGGACTCCGTCAACGGCATGGCGCCCGAATCCGGCCGCGGCCGACCGGAGTTCCAGAAGCTGACCCCGCTCTACCCGCAGGACCGGCTCCGCCTGGAGACCGACCCGGGCGTGCTGACGACCCGCATCATCGACCTCGTGTCGCCGATCGGCAAGGGCCAGCGAGGCCTGATCGTGGCCCCGCCGAAGACCGGCAAGACCATGATCATGCAGGCGATCGCCAACGCGATCACCACCAACAACCCCGAGTGCCACCTGATGGTCGTCCTGGTCGACGAGCGTCCGGAAGAGGTCACCGACATGCAGCGGTCGGTCAAGGGCGAGGTCATCTCCTCGACCTTCGACCGCCCGGCCGAGGACCACACCACCGTCGCCGAGCTGGCCATCGAGCGCGCCAAGCGCCTCGTGGAGCTGGGTCACGACGTGGTCGTCCTGCTGGACTCCATCACCCGTCTGGGCCGGGCGTACAACCTCGCGGCGCCCGCCTCCGGCCGCATCCTGTCCGGTGGTGTCGACTCGACCGCGCTGTACCCGCCGAAGCGCTTCTTCGGTGCCGCGCGCAACATCGAGGACGGCGGCTCGCTGACCATCCTGGCCACCGCGCTGGTCGACACCGGTTCGCGCATGGACGAGGTGATTTTCGAGGAGTTCAAGGGCACCGGCAACATGGAGCTCAAGCTCGACCGCAAGCTCGCCGACAAGCGCATCTTCCCGGCCGTCGACGTCGACCCGTCGGGCACCCGCAAGGAGGAGATCCTCCTCAACAGCGAGGAGCTCGCCATCGTCTGGAAGCTGCGCCGGGTGCTGCACGCGCTCGACTCGCAGCAGGCCATCGAGCTGCTGCTCGACAAGATGAAGCAGACGAAGTCGAACGCCGAGTTCCTGATGCAGATCGCCAAGACGACCCCGTCGGGCAAGAACGACGACTGACGTCGCCGCACGGCATCACCGAGACCGCCCCCACCGCGCCCGCGGTGGGGGCGGTCCCGCGTTTCCGGCGGTGCGACGGCCGGCCGTCCGATGCGAGCTTCGCCACATTCGCGGCTCTTCTGAACCATTCCGCCGCGTCGTACGTCCCCCTGGAAAACCGCAGGTGAGCGCGGCATCACGCGGCGCTCACCCCGTCCCGGCCGCCGCGGCGCACCGGTACGGGCGTCCCGTCGGCCGTGGAACCCTGAGCGACGTTCGCCCGTCTGTGTCAGGGGGCAGAGCGGGGGGCCACTGGGCCGGACGTCCGGCCGGGAACGTACTCAGGACTGAGGAGAGCATGAGCGAGGACAGCAGGGACAGCGGCCGGCGTGCCGCGAGCAGGCGCCGACGGAAACCCGCGAAGCGCCGCAAGGCCCTGGTCATCGCCGCGTGGAGCGCCGCCGGCGTGGTCCTCCTGGGCGGGGCGGGTCTCGGTTGGTTCTACTTCCACCTGAACGGGAACCTGAAGACGGTCGACATCGACCAGGCGCTCGGCAAGGACCGCCCGCAGAACATCGACAACGGCTCGATGGACATCCTCGTCCTCGGCTCCGACTCCCGCGGCGGCGCCAATTCCGAATACGGACAGGACGACGGCGGCTCGGCCCGCTCCGACACGGCGATGATCGTCCACCTGTACGACGGCCACAAGAAGGCCACCGTCGTCTCGATCCCGCGCGACACCATGGTCAACCGGCCGTCGTGCACGCTGAGCAACGGCAAGACCGACCGCGGCAGCTCGCGCTCCCAGTTCAACGAGTCGTTCACCATCGGCGGGGCCGCCTGCGCGGTCAAGACCGTCGAGAAGATGTCGGGGATCCGCATGGACCACTACATCGAGGTCGACTTCACGGGCTTCAAGAAGATCATCGACAACCTCGGCGGCGTCGAGCTGACCACCACCAAGCCGATCAAGGACCACGGGAGCCACCTCGACCTCCCGGCCGGTCAGAACAAGCTGAACGGCGAGCAGGCGCTGGGCCTCGTACGGACCCGCAAGAGCGTCGGCGACGGCAGCGACCTGGGCCGAATACAGCTCCAGCAGGCCTTCATGAAGGCCCTGATCAAGCAGGTCAAGGGCATCGGGCTCTTCGACAACCCCAAGCGGCTGCTCGGCCTCGCCGACACCGGCACCAAGGCGCTGACCACCGACAAGTCCCTCGGCGACGTGAAGTCCCTCATGGGCTTCGCCCAGAGCCTCCAGGGCATCGACGCCCAGGACATGAAGATGATCACCCTGCCCGTGGGTCCGGACGCCCGCGACGCCGACCGGGTCGCCCCGCTGGCCAAGGAGTCCAAGATGGTCTGGGACGCCCTGCTGGCCGAGCAGCCGGTCCCCGCCGAGGCCACCGCGAACTCCATGGGCGACAAGGGCTCGGCCGGCGAGATCGTGAAGTAGGACGTAAAAGGCCTGGTCGCAGGGTTCTCGCGGGGGAGTGGAATAGATGGCGGAGCCCCCTGGTTGAGGGAGGCGTCCTCAGAATTTTGACAGGCAGCCCGGTCCTGGCAGACTGGTCTGTCGGCCCCGGTTCACGCAGTGCGCAATTCGGCTCCTGCGACCCGGCGCCCTCCCGAATCTAGGAGACACCTTGAAGCGCGATGTTCACCCCGAGTACGTCGAGACCCAGGTCAGCTGCACCTGTGGCGCGTCGTTCACCACCCGCAGCACCCTGACCGAGGGCACCATCCGTGCCGAGGTCTGCTCCGAGTGCCACCCGTTCTACACGGGCAAGCAGAAGATCCTCGACACCGGTGGCCGTGTCGCCCGCTTCGAGGCCCGCTTCGGCAAGGCTGCCGGCTCGAAGTAGCGAGCCCCCGGCGCCGGACCCCGGCTGCACCCTGTCCACACGGGGGCAGCCGGACCGGCGCCTTTGTCGTCCCGCAGCCCTTTTTCGTACTTTTCACCCCAGGAGCCCCCGATGTTCGAGGCGGTCGAGGAACTGGTCGGCGAGCACGCCGACCTTGAGAAGAAGCTCGCCGACCCTTCGGTCCACTCGGATCAGGCCAACGCGCGCAAGCTCAACAAGCGCTACGCGGAGCTGACCCCGATCGTCGCGACCTTCCGTGCCTGGAAGCAGTCCGCCGAGGACATCGAGACGGCGAAGGAGCTCGCGGCCGACGACCCGGACTTCGCGGCCGAGGTGAAGGAAATGAGCGCGCAGCGCGAGGAGCTCACCGAGAAGCTCCGCCTGCTGCTCGTCCCGCGCGATCCCAGCGACGACAAGGACGTGCTCCTTGAGGTCAAGGCGGGCGCGGGCGGCGACGAGTCGGCCCTGTTCGCCGGCGACCTGCTGCGCATGTACCTGCGCTACGCCGAGCGCGTGGGCTGGAAGACCGAGATCATCGACGCCACCGAGTCCGAGCTCGGAGGCTACAAGGACGTCCAGGTCTCCGTCCGCACCAAGGGCGGCAACGGGGCCACCGAGCCCGGTCAGGGCGTCTGGGCCCGTCTGAAGTACGAGGGCGGCGTGCACCGCGTCCAGCGTGTTCCGGCCACCGAGTCCCAGGGCCGCATCCACACCTCCGCCGCCGGCGTGCTCGTCACCCCGGAGGCCGAGGAGGTCGAGGTCGAGATCAACCCGAACGACCTCCGCATCGACGTGTACCGCTCGTCCGGCCCCGGCGGCCAGTCCGTCAACACCACCGACTCGGCCGTGCGCATCACGCACATCCCGACCGGTGTGGTCGCCTCCTGCCAGAACGAGAAGAGCCAGCTCCAGAACAAGGAGCAGGCGATGCGCATCCTCCGGTCGCGCCTGCTGGCCGCGGCCCAGGAAGCCGCCGAGCAGGAAGCCTCCGACGTGCGCCGCAGCCAGGTGCGCTCCGTGGACCGCTCCGAGAAGATCCGCACGTACAACTTCCCGGAAAACCGGATCTCGGACCACCGGACCGGTTTCAAGGCGTACAACTTGGACCAGGTGCTCGACGGCGACCTCGATCCGATGATCCAGGCCTGCGTCGACGCGGACTCGGCCGCCAAGCTGGCGTCCGCGCACTGATCCCCGCCTGACCCTGCCCGCCCCCGCTCCACCCCCGTACGACAGCAGCCCGGAGGACCAGCGTGAACTTGCTGCTTGCCGAGGTGGCCCAGGCCACCCAGCGGCTGGCCGCCGCCGGCGTGCCCTCACCGCGCTTCGACGCCGAGGAGCTCGCGGCCTTCGTGCACGGCGTCAAGCGGGGGGAACTGCACCACGTCAAGGACGCGGACTTCGACGCCCGCTACTGGGAGGCCGTCGCCCGCCGCGAGGCGCGCGAGCCGCTCCAGCACATCACCGGACGCGCGTTCTTCCGGTACCTGGAGCTCCAGGTCGGCCCCGGGGTCTTCGTGCCCCGGCCCGAGACCGAGTCGGTCGTGGACTGGGCCATACACGCCGTCCGGGCGATGGACGTCGTCGAGCCGCTCATCGTGGACCTGTGCACCGGGTCCGGCGCGATCGCGCTGGCCATGGCGCAGGAGGTGCCGCGCTCGCGCGTGCACGCGGTCGAGCTGTCCGAGGACGCCCTGCGGTGGACCCGCAAGAACGCCGAGGGCTCGCGGGTCACCGTCCACCAGGGCGATGCGCTGAGCGCCCTGCCCGAGCTGGACGGCCAGGTCGACCTCGTGATCTCGAACCCGCCGTACATCCCGCTCACCGAGTGGGAGTACGTCGCGCCTGAGGCCCGCGACCACGACCCCGAGATGGCGCTGTTCTCCGGCGAGGACGGGCTCGACACCATCCGCGGCATCGAGCGCACCGCGCACCGGCTGCTGCGGCCCGGCGGCATCGTCGTCGTCGAGCACGCCGACACCCAGGGCGGCCAGGTTCCCTGGATCTTCGCCGACGAGCGGGGCTGGGCCGATGCCGCCGACCACCCCGACCTGAACAACCGCCCCCGTTTCGCGACCGCCCGCAAGGCCATGCCGTGACGGGCACGACCCACCCCGCCACCCCCCTGCTGCACGAGGAGTCCCGCTGATGGCCCGGCGATACGACTGCAACGACGCGACGGACCGCAAGACGGGTCTGCGTGAAGCCGCATCCGCCGTGCGCCGCGGCGAGCTCGTCGTGCTCCCCACCGACACCCTCTACGGGATCGGCGCGGACGCCTTCAGCGCGGAGGCCGTCGGCGACCTGCTCGCCGCCAAGGGGCGCGGCCGCAACATGCCGACCCCGGTGCTCATCGGCTCCCCGAACACCCTCCACGGTCTCGTCACGGACTTCTCCGAGCAGGCCTGGGAGCTCGTCGACGCCTTCTGGCCGGGCGCGCTGACGCTGGTCGCCAAGCACCAGCCCTCGCTGGCCTGGGACCTGGGGGAGACCCGCGGCACCGTGGCCGTCCGCATGCCGCTGCACCCCGTCGCCATCGAGCTGCTGACCGAGGTCGGCCCGATGGCCGTCTCCTCGGCGAACCTGAGCGGGCACCCGGCGCCCGAGGACTGCGACGCGGCGCGCGAGATGCTGGGCGACTCCGTGTCCGTGTACCTGGACGGCGGCCCGACCCCCGGGATCCAGCCCTCGTCGATCGTCGACGTCACCGGGAAGGTTCCCGTCCTGCTGCGCGAGGGGGCGCTGACCGCCGAGCAGCTGCGGGAGGTCGTACCCGACCTCGAGGTGGCCCCGTGAGCCCTGAGGGGCGTGGCATAGCAAGCGGGTACTCCCCGGCGGCAGCCGGAGGCGACACCTTCCGCATCCTCCACGTCAGCACCGGCAACGTGTGCCGCTCGCCCATCACCGAGCGGCTGACCCGGCATGCGCTGGCGCACCGGCTGGGGGGCATCCCGGCGCGCGACCTGATCGTGGAGAGCGCGGGGACCTGGGGTCACGAAGGCGCCCCCATGGAGGCGAACGCTGCGGCCGTACTCGCGGACTTCGGCGCGGACGCCTCCGGTTTCACCGGGCGGGAACTGCTGGACGAGCACGTGATACGCGCCGACCTGGTGCTCACGGCCACCCGTGACCACCGTGCACAGGTCATCTCGATGGGGCACTCGGCGGGTCTGCGGACGTTCACGCTGAAGGAGTTCACGCGGCTGGTGCGGGCCATAGACCCCGCCACCCTGCCGCCGCTGGACGACGGGGTGGCGGAGCGGGCGCGTGCGCTGGTACGGGCCGCGGCAGCGCTGCGCGGCTGGCTGCTGGCCCCCTCTCCCGACGCGGACGAGGTGTACGACCCGTACGGGTCGCCGATCACGTTCTTCCGCTCGATCGGCGACGAGATCAATCAGGCGCTGGACCCTGTGGTGACGGCGCTGACGGGCGTCGCGGCCCGGTACTGAGGGGTCGTCCGGCCGGAGGCCGGCGCAGCGGCCCGAAGCCCGTGAGGCCGCCGGGCCGAGCGGTGCGAGTGCCGCGTCGGAGGAGGGGCTCGATCAGGCGCTGGACCCCGTGGTGACGGCGCTGACGGGCGTTACGGCCCGGTACTGAGGGGTCGTCCGGCCGGAGGCCGGCGCAGCGGCCCGAAGCCCGTGAGGCCCCGTGGCGAGGGCCCTGACGGCCCTGACGG
This sequence comes from Streptomyces sp. NPDC097981, assembly GCF_040302565.1. Lineage (NCBI taxonomy): Bacteria > Bacillati > Actinomycetota > Actinomycetes > Kitasatosporales > Streptomycetaceae > Streptomyces > Streptomyces sp. NPDC097981. The sequence continues at coordinate 136,800 of NZ_JBEORW010000017.1, read as the reverse complement.
GCGGCGCGGGATGCGGCCCGTCGGGCGGAGCGGGCCGGGGCGACCTACAGTGGGCCTATCCGGGACAGCCCACTGGGAGTCGCGCCATGAGCGTCATCACCCCGCCCACGGATCTGCTGCGGCAGCAGGATCCGCAGATGGCCGACGTGCTCGCGGGGGAGGCTCGGCGTCAGGCCACCACGTTGCAGCTGATCGCCGCCGAGAACTTCACCTCGCCCGCCGTGCTCGCGGCGCTCGGCTCGGCGCTCGCCAACAAGTACGCCGAAGGCTATCCCGGCGCGCGCTACCACGGCGGCTGCGAGTACGCGGACCGTGCCGAGGGCCTGGCCGTCGAGCGGGCCCGGGCCCTGTTCGGGGCCGAGCACGCCAACGTCCAGCCGCATTCCGGGTCCGCCGCCGTGCTGGCCGCGTACGCCGCGCTCCTGCGGCCCGGGGACACCGTGCTGGCGATGGGGCTGCCGTACGGGGGGCACCTCACGCACGGTTCGCCCGCCAACTTCTCCGGACGCTGGTTCGACTTCGTCGGGTACGGGGTCGACGCCGAGACCGGGCTGATCGACTACCGGCAGGTGCAGGACCTCGCGCGGGCGCACCGGCCCAAGGCGATCGTCTGCGGGTCGATCTCCTATCCGAGGCACCCCGAGTACTCGGTGTTCCGGGAGATCGCCGACGAGGTGGGGGCCTACCTCATCGCGGACGCCGCCCATCCGATCGGACTCGTCGCCGGCGGGGCCGCACCGAGCCCCGTCCCGTACGCCGACATCGTCTGCGCCACGACCCACAAGGTGCTGCGCGGCCCGCGCGGCGGCATGGTCCTGTGTGGGGCCGAGTTCGCCGAGCGGATCGACCGGGCGGTGTTCCCCTTCACCCAGGGCGGCGCCCAGATGCACACCATTGCCGCCAAGGCCGTGGCCTTCGGCGAGGCCGCGGCGCCGGCGTTCACCACGTATGCCCATCGGGTGGTCGCCAATGCGCGGGTGCTGGCCGATGCGCTGGCGGCCCACGGGTTCGCGGTGACGACGGGCGGGACCGACACCCATCTGATCACCGCCGACCCGGCGCCGCTCGGCATCGACGGTCCGACGGCTCGCGGCCGGCTCGCCGCCGCCGGGATCGTGCTCGACACGTGCGCCCTCCCGTACGGGGACCAGCGCGGGATCCGGCTCGGCACGGCAGCCGTCACGACCCAGGGCATGCGGGATCCGGAGATGGCCCGGATCGCCGCGCTGTTCACCGCCGCACTGCACGGGGGAGGGGCCGATGTCCGCGCGGAAGTGGCCGAGCTGACGCGTACATTTCCCCCGTATAGGTCGTGAAAGGGGCAAGCGGGGCGTACCGCAACCGGGATACGGCCCCCTCGCGTCCTCGATGAGGGGTACATCGCAGCTAATGTGTGGGGCTGAGATGGCCGGCGATACATCTGGGGCAGCCCGTGCGTGAATATCTGCTGACGCTTTGCGTCACGGTCGCGGTGACCTACCTGCTCACCGGGCCCGTGCGGAAGTTTGCGATCGCGGCCGGTGCCATGCCCGAAATCCGCGCCCGCGACGTGCACCGTGAGCCCACCCCGCGGCTAGGCGGCATCGCCATGTTCGGCGGGCTGTGCGCGGGGCTGCTGGTCGCCGACCAGCTGCGCAACCTCAACGGCGTGTTCGAGCTGTCGAACGAGCCGCGGGCGCTGCTCTCCGGGGCCGCCCTGATCTGGCTGATCGGCGTGCTCGACGACAAGTTCGAGATCGACGCCCTGATCAAGCTCGGCGCACAGATGATCGCCGCCGGTGTGATGGTCATGCAGGGTCTGACCATGCTGTGGATCCCCGTCCCGGGGATCGGGACGGTCGCACTGACCCAGTGGCAGGGCAACCTGCTGACCGTGGCCCTCGTCGTGATCACCATCAACGCGGTGAACTTCGTGGACGGCCTCGACGGTCTGGCCGCCGGCATGGTCTGCATCGCCGCGGCGGCGTTCTTCCTCTACTCGTACCGGATCTGGTTCGGCTACGGGATCGAGGCGGCCGCGCCCGCGACCCTCTTCGCCGCGATCCTGATGGGTATGTGCCTGGGCTTCCTGCCGCACAACATGCATCCGGCCCGGATCTTCATGGGCGATTCCGGATCGATGCTCATCGGCCTGGTGCTCGCCGCCGCCGCGATCTCGATCACCGGCCAGGTGGACCCGGACACCATGGCCCTGTTCGCCGGTGGTGAGCGCAAGGCGACGCAGGCGATGCTCCCGGTCTTCATTCCGCTTCTGCTTCCTCTGACGATCATCGCGATCCCGGTCGCGGACCTGGTCCTGGCCATCGTGCGGCGTACGTGGAAGGGCCAGTCGCCGTTCGCGGCCGACCGCGGGCACCTGCACCACCGGCTGCTGGAACTCGGGCATTCGCACAGCCGCGCAGTGCTGATCATGTACTTCTGGTCAGGGCTGATCGCCTTCGGTGCGGTGGCGTATTCGGTGCATTCCGCGTCGATGTGGATCGTGCTCGCCATCGTCGCGCTGAGCGCGCTGGGCCTGGTCCTGCTGCTCCTGCCGCGCTTCACCCCGCGCGCCCCGCGCTGGGCCGAGGCTCTGGTCCCGCCGCGCTACCGGCACCGCGAGCGCGCCGCCGAGGCGGCCGTGCAGGACGCCACGGGCCGCGAGCCGGAGTCCGCCCGGCCGGTCCGGGTCGGCGTCTCGGGCGTCAACGGAGCGACTGCCGTAGGCCCCCGTTCGCGTTTCCCCGACCGGCGTAAGGCAGAGTCGACGCGCTGACGGGCCTGGCACATGTCGGACATGGTGCGCCTTTACCACACACAATGACGGGTTGTCGCGCACACACGGGCGGGTTCACTCTCATGTGTGACAGTCGGCACACCCACCAGGTAAAGCTCTCATCAAATAGTTTGTGATACCGTTCACTAAACCCGGCGACAGAGCCGAAGGACCGTAGTGCGACGGTCCATTGGCCCGAGGCTCGATCTCGGACCGGGCTTACGCTCGTCCCGTACGAGTCCGTACGAGTCCGTGCCCCCACCACCACGCGGAGCAACCCGCCATGCGGTCTGATGACGTCCGATCCCTCCTGCATGCCGCCGTACCCACAGCTGTCGCCGGCGCTCTTGCCGCCGTTGTCAGCGCCGTGGTGGCGGGCGGCGAAGGGGCCCTTGGCGCTGTCATCGCGACGCTGCTGGTGATGCTGTTCATGGGCATCGGATTCATTGTTCTGCAACGCACTGCGAAATCGCTGCCGCACTTGTTCCAGGCCATGGGGCTCATGCTCTACACGGCCCAGATCCTGCTGCTCTTCGTCTTTCTCGCCGTGTTCAAGAACACGACGCTGTTCAACCCCCGGGCATTCGCGATCACGCTCGTCGCCACCACCCTCGTGTGGATCGGTGCACAGACGCGTGCTCATATGAAGGCCAAGATCCTCTACGTAGAACCGGACTCGACGAAGGGCGACAAGCCCGATAATTCGGGGCCGAAGTCGTGAGGGGTAGGGCCGGGATAAGCGTGCGTTCGAGATGCTGCTATCGTCCGGTTCCAACTGCGGCATTGCGGGCGCGGGCATCTGAGCTGACGCCTGTTCCATCGCGAGGCTCGATGCCTGACTGCCGCCCCCACACCCGTTACACCAGTCCAGTGCCGAACTGCGGCCGTGCGCCGCGCCGACACGATGAGGTTGCCGTACCTATGCGCCACGCTGAAGGAGCCCGCGGTGAGTGCTGACCCGACGCAGGTCCTCGCCTTCGAGACCGACTGTCACATCTTCGACGGATGTGGCTTCCCCGGCCCGGGCCTGCACTCGTTCCTCTTCGAGCCTCTGTGGGGCAAAGCCGGCCTGACCAGTCCGTACTTCAACAAGCCGATGCTGCTGGCCCTGCTGGGCTCGGTCATCATCGTCGCTTTCTTCTGGGCCGCGTTCCGGAAGCCGAAGGTCGTCCCGGGCAAGCTCCAGATGGTCGCCGAGGCCGGCTACGACTTCGTGCGCCGCGGCATCGTGTACGAGACGCTGGGCAAGAAGGAGGGCGAGAAGTACGTCCCCTTCATGGTGTCGCTGTTCTTCTTCGTCTGGGTCCTGAACGTCTGGTCGATCGTCCCCGTGGCCCAGTTCCCGGTGACCGCGATCATCGCGTACCCGGCGGCCCTCGCGGCGATCGTCTACTTCATCTGGATGTCCGTGACGTTCAAGCGCCACGGCTTCGTCGGCGGACTCAAGAACCTGACCGGCTACGACAAGTCGCTCGGCCCGGTCCTCCCGCTCGTCATGGTCATCGAGTTCTTCTCGAACGTCCTGGTGCGCCCGTTCACCCACGCGGTCCGACTGTTCGCGAACATGTTCGCCGGTCACACCCTGCTGCTGCTGTTCACCATCGCCAGCTGGTACCTGCTGAACGGGATCGGGATCGCCTACGCGGGCGTCTCTTTCATCATGGTCATCGTGATGACGGCCTTCGAGCTCTTCATCCAGGCTGTCCAGGCCTACGTCTTCGTCCTCCTGGCCTGCAGCTTCATCCAGGGCGCGCTCGCCGAGCACCACTGAGTCCGGCCCACCCCCAAACCCCCTGTCGTCCGGTGGCCAACCCCCACCGGTCCGTGAAAGAGAAGGAAGAACTGGCATGTCCCAGATCCTCGCTGCCGCCGAAGGCGTCACCGGTTCCCTCAGCTCCGTTGGTTACGGTCTCGCGGCCATCGGCCCGGGTGTCGGCGTCGGCATCATCTTCGGTAACGGCACGCAGGCTCTCGCCCGTCAGCCCGAGGCTGCCGGTCTGATCCGCGCCAACCAGATCCTCGGCTTCGCCTTCTGTGAGGCGCTCGCCCTCATCGGTCTGGTCATGCCGTTCGTCTACTAAGACGAGCCACGACCACTAGTCCGATTAGACGAAAGGCACTGATGTGAACCTCCTGGTTCTCGCGGCAGAGACGGAAAATCCGCTCTACCCGCCGATCCCCGAGCTCGTCATCGGTCTGATCGCCTTCGTCATCGTCTTCGGTTTCCTCGCGAAGAAGCTCCTCCCGAACATCAACAAGGTTCTGGACGAGCGCCGCGAGCAGATCGAGGGCGGTATCGAGAAGGCTGAGGCCGCTCAGACCGAGGCCCAGAGCGTGCTGGAGCAGTACAAGGCCCAGCTCGCCGAAGCCCGGCACGAGGCCGCGCGCCTGCGCCAGGAAGCGCTGGAGCAGGGCACTGCGCTCAAGGAAGAACTGCGCGCAGAGGGCCAGCGGCAGCGTGAGGAGATCATCGCTGCCGGCCACGCCCAGATCGCGGCCGACCGCAAGGCCGCCTCTCAGGCGCTGCGCCAGGACGTGGGCAAGCTCGCCACCGACCTGGCCGGCAAGCTCGTCGGCGAGTCCCTTGAGGACGCCGCCCGGCAGAGCCGCACGATCGACCGCTTCCTCAGCGAGCTTGAGGAGAAGGCCGAGGCGGCCCGATGAACGGAGCGAGCCGCGAGGCGCTGGCCTCCGCGCGCGAGCGTCTCGACGCGCTGACGGACAACACGTCCGTCGACGCGGCGAAGCTCGCCGGCGAGCTGGCAGCCGTCACCGCGCTGCTCGACCGTGAGGTCTCGCTGCGTCGGGTCATCACGGACCCGGCGCAGTCCGGCGAGGCCAAGGCCGAGCTGGTGAGCCGTCTGCTGGGCGGCCAGGTCGGCGGGGAGACCCTCGACCTGGTGTCCGGTATGGCCCGGTCCCGCTGGTCGCAGTCCCGCGACCTGGTGGACTCGCTTGAGGAGCTGGCGGCCACCGCCGACCTCACGGCGGCCCAGCAGGCCGGTGGGCTGGACGACGTCGAGGACGAGCTGTTCCGCTTCGGCCGGATCGTCGCCTCGAACACCGAGCTGCGCGCTGCGCTGACCGACCGGGCGGCCACCGCCTCTGCCAAGAGCACGCTGCTGAACAGCCTGCTCGGCGGCAAGGCGAACGCCGTCACCGAGCGTCTGGTCACGCGTCTCGTCACGCACCCGCGTGGACGTAGCCTGGAAGCGGGACTGGAGTCCCTTTCCAAGCTCGCCGCCGAGCGCCGTGACCGCATGGTCGCCACCGTGACCAGCGCGGTTCCGCTCAGTGACGTGCAGAAGCAGCGTCTCGGCGCGGTGCTGGCCAAGCTGTACGGCCGCCAGATGCACCTGAACCTCGACGTGGACCCCGCGGTCCTCGGCGGGATCTCGGTGCGGGTCGGTGACGAGGTCATCGACGGCACCATCGCGGACCGCCTCGCCGAGGCGTCCCGCCGCATGGCCGGCTGACCAGCCACCAATAGAACAACGCATTCCTAGCGGCCCGGTTGGGCCGTGCAGAACTTGCAGAAGATTCCTGGGGGTCGCCCCCAGACCCCTAAGAAGCTTCAGGCCCAACAAGGAGAGCAGGGAACCCAGATGGCGGAGCTCACGATCCGGCCGGAGGAGATCCGGGACGCACTGGAGAACTTTGTCCAGTCGTACCAGCCGGACGCGGCCTCGCGCGAGGAGGTCGGAACGGTCAGCGTTGCCGGCGACGGCATCGCGAAGGTGGAGGGCCTGCCCTCCGCCATGGCGAACGAGCTGCTGAAGTTCGAGGACGGCACCCTCGGTCTCGCCCTCAACCTTGAGGAGCGCGAGATCGGTGCGATCGTCCTCGGCGAGTTCAGCGGTATCGAGGAGGGCCAGCCGGTGCAGCGCACCGGTGAGGTTCTCTCCGTAGGTGTCGGCGAGGGCTACCTCGGCCGCGTTGTCGACCCGCTCGGCAACCCGATCGACGGCCTCGGCGAGATCGCGACCGAAGGCCGCCGCGCCCTCGAGCTGCAGGCCCCGGGCGTCATGGTCCGTAAGTCGGTGCACGAGCCCATGCAGACCGGCTACAAGGCCGTCGACGCGATGGTGCCGATCGGCCGTGGCCAGCGTCAGCTGATCATTGGTGACCGTCAGACCGGCAAGACCGCTCTGGCCGTCGACACGATCATCAACCAGCGCGACAACTGGCGCTCGGGCGACGTGAACAAGCAGGTCCGCTGCATCTACGTCGCCATCGGCCAGAAGGGCTCGACCATCGCGTCCGTTCGCGGCGCCCTGGAAGAGGCCGGCGCGCTCGAGTACACGACGATCGTCGCCGCCCCGGCGTCCGACCCGGCCGGCTTCAAGTACCTGGCGCCGTACACCGGTTCCGCCATCGGCCAGCACTGGATGTACGCCGGCAAGCACGTCCTGATCATCTTCGACGACCTGTCGAAGCAGGCCGACGCCTACCGCGCCGTGTCGCTGCTGCTGCGCCGCCCGCCGGGCCGTGAGGCCTACCCGGGTGACGTCTTCTACCTGCACTCGCGTCTGCTGGAGCGCTGCGCCAAGCTCTCCGACGAGATGGGTGCCGGTTCGATGACCGGCCTGCCGATCGTCGAGACCAAGGCGAACGACGTGTCGGCGTTCATCCCGACCAACGTCATCTCCATCACCGACGGCCAGTGCTTCCTGGAGTCCGACCTGTTCAACGCGGGCCAGCGCCCGGCGCTGAACGTCGGTATCTCGGTCTCCCGCGTCGGTGGTTCCGCGCAGCACAAGGCCATGAAGCAGGTTTCCGGCCGTCTCCGCGTGGACCTCGCCCAGTACCGCGAGCTGGAGGCGTTCGCCGCCTTCGGTTCCGACCTGGACGCCGCGTCGAAGGCTTCGCTGGAGCGCGGCAAGCGCATGGTCGAGCTGCTGAAGCAGGGCCAGTACCAGCCGATGCCGGTCGAGGAGCAGGTCGTCTCCGTCTGGGCCGGTACCACCGGCAAGATGGACGACGTTCCGGTGGCCGACATCCGCCGCTTCGAGTCGGAGCTGCTGGAGCACCTGCGCCGCGAGCGCAAGGACCTCCTGACCTCCATCGCGGAGGGCGGCAAGATGTCGGACGACACCCTGACGTCGGTCGCGGACGCCATCGCTGCCTTCAAGCAGCAGTTCGAGACCTCTGACGGCAAGCTCCTGGGCGAGGACGCTCCGGCCGTCAACGTCTCCAAGTGACGACGGAAGGGACCTGACTCATGGGAGCGCAGCTCCGGGTCTACAAGCGTCGCATCCGTGCCGTCACGGCGACCAAGAAGATCACCAAGGCGATGGAGATGATCGCCGCCTCGCGCATCGTCAAGGCGCAGCGCAAGGTGGCGGCATCGATGCCGTACGCGACCGAGCTCACCCGTGCGGTGACCGCGGTGGCGACCGGCTCGAACACCAAGCACGCCCTGACCACCGAGGTCGAGGCGCCGACCCGCGCCGCGGTCCTGCTCATCACGAGCGACCGCGGTCTGGCCGGCGGCTACTCCTCGAACGCCATCAAGCAGGCGGAGCGGCTCACCGAGCGGCTGCGCGCTGAGGGCAAGGACGTCGATGCCTACATCGTCGGCCGCAAGGGTGTCGCCTACTACGGCTTCCGCGAGCGCAAGGTCGCGGACTCGTGGACCGGCTTCACCGACAGCCCGGCCTACGCCGACGCCAAGCGCGTCGCGGCGCCGCTGATCGAGGCCATCCAGCTGGACACGGCCGAGGGCGGCGTCGACGAGCTGCACATCGTCTACACGGAATTCGTGTCGATGATGACGCAGAACGCGGTGGACGGCCGGATGCTGCCGCTCAGCCTCGACAAGGCTGTGGAGGAGACCGGCGCGAAGGGCGAGGTCCTTCCGCTGTTCGACTTCGAGCCGTCGGCGGAGGACGTCCTCGACGCCCTGCTGCCGCGCTACGTCGAGAGCCGTATCTACAACGCACTGCTGCAGTCGGCTGCCTCCGAGCACGCCGCCCGCCGCCGCGCGATGAAGTCGGCGACCGACAACGCCGGAGACCTCATCAAGAGCCTCTCCCGGCTTGCCAACGCGGCCCGCCAGGCCGAAATCACCCAGGAAATCAGCGAGATCGTCGGTGGCGCCAGCGCCATGGCCGACGCGACCGCGGGGAGTGACAAGTAATGACGACCTCTGTTGAGACGGCCGCCGCCACGGGCCGCGTCGCCCGGGTCATCGGCCCGGTCGTCGACGTGGAGTTCCCCGTCGACGCGATGCCCGACATCTACAACGCGCTGAAGGTCCAGGTCGCCGACCCGGCCGAGGACGGCGCGCTCAAGACGCTGACCCTGGAAGTCGCCCAGCACCTGGGTGACGGCATGGTCCGCACCATCTCGATGCAGCCCACCGACGGTCTGGTCCGCCAGGCCCCGGTGACCGACACGGGCGAGGGCATCACCGTCCCCGTCGGCGACTTCACCAAGGGCAAGGTGTTCAACACCCTCGGTGAGGTGCTGAACTACCCCGAGGCGAACGCCGAGGTCACCGAGCGCTGGCCGATCCACCGCAAGGCTCCGAACTTCGACGAGCTTGAGTCGAAGACGGAGATGTTCGAGACCGGCGTCAAGGTCATCGACCTTCTCACCCCGTACGTCAAGGGTGGAAAGATCGGTCTGTTCGGTGGTGCCGGTGTCGGCAAGACCGTTCTGATCCAGGAAATGATCTACCGCGTGGCCAACAACCACGATGGTGTGTCGGTCTTCGCGGGCGTCGGTGAGCGTACGCGTGAGGGCAACGACCTCATCGAGGAAATGGGCGACTCGGGCGTCATCGACAAGACGGCGCTCGTCTTCGGCCAGATGGACGAGCCCCCGGGCACCCGTCTTCGCGTCGCGCTGGCCGGTCTGACCATGGCGGAGTACTTCCGCGATGTGCAGAAGCAGGACGTGCTCTTCTTCATCGACAACATCTTCCGTTACACCCAGGCCGGCTCCGAGGTCTCCACGCTGCTCGGCCGCATGCCGTCCGCAGTGGGTTACCAGCCGAACCTGGCTGACGAGATGGGTCTGCTGCAGGAGCGCATCACCTCGACCCGCGGTCACTCGATCACCTCGATGCAGGCGATCTACGTCCCCGCGGACGACCTGACCGACCCGGCGCCGGCCACCACGTTCGCCCACCTCGACGCGACGACGGTTCTCTCCCGTCCGATCTCCGAGAAGGGCATCTACCCGGCCGTGGACCCGCTGGACTCGACGTCCCGCATCCTCGACCCGCGGTACATCGCGGCGGACCACTACGCGGCCGCCATGCGTGTCAAGGGGATCCTCCAGAAGTACAAGGACCTCCAGGACATCATCGCGATCCTCGGTATCGACGAGCTGGGCGAGGAGGACAAGCTCGTTGTCCACCGTGCCCGTCGCGTCGAGCGCTTCCTGTCGCAGAACACCCACGTCGCCAAGCAGTTCACCGGCGTGGACGGTTCGGACGTTCCGCTCGACGAGTCGATCACCGCGTTCAACGCGATCTGCGACGGTGACTACGACCACTTCCCCGAGCAGGCGTTCTTCATGTGCGGTGGCATTGAGGACCTCAAGGCCAACGCCAAGGAGCTGGGCGTCTCCTGAAGCCGCGCTCCTCGTGAGCACAGCTGATTGACGGAGAGGGGCGGGTGTGTCCCGTCCCTCTCCCCACGCCCATTAGAATTTGACCCAACACCCGGCTGACCCGCCGGGTGGTGACCCGAGGAGCCACCTTGGCTGCTGAGCTGCACGTCGAGCTGGTCGCGGCGGACCGCAATGTCTGGTCCGGCGAGGCCACCCTGGTCGTCGCCCGCACCACGTCCGGCGACATCGGCGTCATGCCCGGTCACCAGCCGCTTCTCGGTGTGCTGGAATCGGGCCCGGTGACCATCCGTACCAGCGAGGGCAACACTGTCGTCGCCGCGGTACACGGCGGATTCATCTCGTTCGCGGACAACAAGCTGTCCCTGCTGGCCGAGATCGCCGAGCTCGCTGACGAGATTGACGTCCAGCGGGCGGAGCGGGCACTGGAGCGCGCGAAGTCGGAGGCCGATGCGGCCGCCGAACGTCGCGCCGATGTCCGGCTGCGCGCGGTAACGGGGCACTGAGCCCCGTTCCGAAGAGTGTGCGACCTCAGCCGCGGTCCGTTCTGGAATTTTCCAGACCGGGTCGCGGCTGAGGCGATGTACGTCCGTTTTTCGTTGGTGCGGGATTCGATGAGCGAGGAGGTCGGTGAAGATGCTCCTCGCTCTGCTTGTGAGCGGCCTGGTCGTAGCCCTGGTGGTGATCGGGCTGTTTGTGTTCGGGCTGCGCCGCAGACTCATCCAGCGTTCCGGCGGCACCTTCGACTGCAGCCTGCGCTGGGGGGTGTCCGAGGAACCCGACATCTCCGGCAAGGGCTGGGTGTACGGGGTCGCCCGCTACAGCGGTGACCGGATCGAGTGGTTCCGCGTGTTCTCGTACTCCCCGCGGCCGCGCCGGCTGCTGGAGCGCTCCTCCATCGAGGTCGTCGCCCGCCGCGCCCCCGAGGGCGAGGAGGAGCTGGCCCTGCTGTCCGACGCCGTCGTGCTCGGCTGTCTCCACCGCGGGACCCGCCTGGAGCTGGCGATGAGCGAGGACGCGCTGACCGGTTTCCTGGCCTGGCTGGAGGCGGCGCCTCCGGGGCAGAGGGTGAACGTGGCCTGACGCGGGCCGCGGGACGCAAGACACCGGGAAGCCGGGGAGACGGGGGGCGGACCCCGTCTCCCCGGCTTCGTCGTTCACCGGTCCGGTGCGTGGGGGCTACTGGAGGCCGGTGTGGATCGCGCCCGCGAGCTCGCCGTTCGCGGTGTCGCCGCTGAACTCCCAGAAGAAGGCGCCCCTGAGGCCCTGCTGCTTGGTCCAGCTCATTTTCCCGGCGATGGTGGCGGGGGTGTCGTAGCTCCACCAGTTGCTGCCGCACTTGGCGTAGGCCGTGCCGGCGACGGTGCCGGTGGCCGGGCAGCTGCCCTTGAGCACCTTGTAGTCCTCGATGCCCTGTTCGTACGTGCCCGGGGCGGGTCCGGTGGCGGCGCCGCCGGGGGCGTCCTGGCTGACTCCGGTCCAGCCGCGGCCGTAGAAGCCGATGCCGAGGTTGAGCTTGGAGCCGGCGATGCCCTTGCCCTTGAGCTTGGTGATGGCGGCCTCGGTGTTGAAACCGGCGATCGGGATGCCGGCGTACGAGGTGAGCGGGGAGTGCGGGGCGGTCGGGCCCTTGGCGTCCCACGCGCCGAAGAAGTCGTACGTCATGACGTTGTAGAAGTCGACGTACTGGGAGGCGCCGGCATAGTCGGCGAGGTCGAGCTTGCCGCCGCCCGAGCCGTCCGCGGAGATCGCCGCGGTCACCAGGTTGCTGCCGCCGAACCTGGTGCGCAGCGCGGACAGGACGTTCTTCAGGGAGGCGGCGCCGCTCGTGTCGCAGGACAGGCCGCAGGCGTTCGGGTACTCCCAGTCGATGTCGATGCCGTCGAAGACGTCCGCCCAGCGCGGGTCCTCGACCAGGCTGTAGCAGGAGTCGGCGAAGGCGGCCGGGTTCGCCGCGGCCTGGCCGAAGCCGCCGGACCAGGTCCAGCCGCCGAAGGACCACAGCACCTTGATGTCCGGGTACTTCGCCTTGAGCTTGCGCAGCTGGTTGAAGTTGCCGCGCAGCGGCTGGTCCCAGGTGTCGGCGACGCCGTCGACGCTCTGGTCGGCGGTGTAGGCCTTGTCGTAGTCGGCGTAGGCGTCACCGATGGTGCACTTGCCGCCCTGGACGTTGCCGAACGCGTAGTTGATGTGAGTGATCTTCGCGGCGGAGCCCGAGGTCACCAGGTTCTTCACGTGGTAGTTGCGCTGGTAGACGCCCCAGTCGGTGAAGTAGCCGAGCTTGACCTTGCCGCCCGGGTCCGGGGGCGTGGTGCCGCCGCCGGTCGTGGTGACAGAGACGGAGCCGGAGGCCGGGCCGCTCTGGCCTGCGGTGTCGCGCGCGATGACGCTGTACGTGTACGTCGTGCCCTTGGTCAGGCCGGAGTCGGTCCAGCTCGTGCCCGTGACGGTCGCGGCCTTCGCGCCGCCGCGGTAGACGTCGTAGTTCTTGACGCCCTTGTCGTCGGTGGCCGCGGACCAGCCGATGGTCAGCGAGGTGTCGGTGACCCCGCTCGCGGTTGGGGTGCCGGGGGCCGACGGCGGGCTGTCGGTGGGGGTCGTGCCGCCGTCGCAGGGGCCGCCGTTGACCTTGCAGCCGCCGGGGGCGCCGGGGCCGGCGCCGTTGAAGCCGAAGCTGATCGTGGCACCGGGGGCGAGGGTGCCGTTCCAGCCGACGTTCTTGCCGGTCCAGTGGGTGCCGGAGCTGGTGACGGTGGCGTCCCAGGCCGAGGTGACCGTCGTGCCGGAGGGGTAGTCCCACTCCACGGTCCAGCTGGTGAGGGTGGTGGTGCCGGTGTTCTTCACCGTCCACTTGCCCTCGAAGCCGGTGCCCCAGTCGGAGACCTTCGTGTACGTGGCCGTCGCGGAGGCGGCGGCCTGGGCGGGGCCGGCCAGGGCCACGAGTCCGGCGACGGGCAGGGCGAAGGCGGCCACGGTCGCGGCGAGCCTTCTGAAGAGACGGATGCGGGGTGGGGGTGCTGTGCTCAAGGGTGCTCCTCCGTAGGTCCGTCGTGGCCGTGGGGCCGGCTACGACATGGGGGTGGGACCTGCGCCGCCCGTGAGCATGCTTGTCATGGCACGCTCACCACAGTTGCCGCGAGCGTAGAAAGGTCTGGACCAAGCGTCAAGAGGTCCAGACCTTCCCTCCGGTGTGCCGCTAGAGGCCCAACTCCTGGGCCAGTACGGCCGCTTGGACCCGGCTGCGCAGCCCAAGCTTCCCCAGCAGCCTGCTGACGTGCGTCTTCACCGTCGCCTCCGCCATGTCCAGCCGCACCGCGACCTCCGCGTTCGACAGCCCCTCGCCCAGGCAGCCGAGCACCTCCCTCTCCCGCCGGGTCAGCGAGTCCACCGCCGCTGCCGTCTCCGCCGACACGGAGGCCTTGACGGGCCGCGGAGCCGCGAACTCGGCGATCAGCCGCCGGGTCACCGCCGGGGAGATCAGGCCCTCTCCGCGCGCGACCGTCCGTACCGCCTCGATCAGCTCCGCCGCGTCCGCGTTCTTCAGCAGGAAGCCCGCGGCCCCTGCGCGCAGCGCGCCGAACACGTACTCGTCCAGGTCGAAGGTGGTCAGCACCAGGACGTCGGCCAGCCCCTCCGCCACCACCTGGCGGGTCGCCGACACCCCGTCGAGCCGCGGCATCTGCACGTCCATGAGGACGAGGTCCGGCCGCAGCTCCCGGGCCAGGCGCACCGCCTCCTCGCCGTCCGCGGCCTCGCCCGCGACCTCGATGTCGCCCGCGCTGCGCAGGATCAGCACCAGCCCGGCCCGTACGGCGCTCTGGTCCTCGGCCACCACCACGCGGATGCTCATCCGGCCACCGCCTTCTCCTCCGCGGGCAGGTCCGCCCGCACCAGCCAAACCGATCCCGCCCGACCCGCCGAGAACTCCCCGCCCAGCAGCTCGGTGCGCTCCCGCATGCCGATCAGCCCCGCCCCCGAGCCGGGGGCGCGGGGGCCCGGCCGGTCCCTGTACGGGGAGTCCACCCGTACGGTCAGCATTCCGCCCTCCGCGCCGTCGTGGCTCACGCGGACCCGGACCGTGCCCGGGGCGGCGTGCTTGAGGGCGTTCGTCAGCGACTCCTGGACGATCCGGTACGCCGCCAGCTCCACCGGGGCCGGCAGCGGCTCCCCGGACGGGCGGTCGTCGAGGAGCACGAAGTCCAGACCGCTCGCGGCGCCGTTGACCCGGGCCTGCCCCAGCAGGGTGTCGAGCCCGTGGAGGGAGGGTGTGGCGACCGCCTCCTGCTCCGCGCCCGCGTCGCGCAGCAGCCCGATCAGCCGGCGCATCTCGGCCAGTCCCTGCACGCTGTTCTCCCGGATTACCCCGAGGGCCTCCCGGCTCGTGGTGGGGGAGTCGATGGACAGTGCGGCGGTGGAGTGGATGGCGATCGCGGACAGGTGGTTGGCCACCATGTCGTGCAGCTCGCGGGCCATCCGGGCGCGCTCGGCGACGACGGCCTGGCTGCGGTCCATCTCGGCCAGCAGTGCCGTCTGCTCGGCGCGCAGCCGGGCGGCCACGGCGGCCTCGCGGTGGTTGCGCAGGGTGGCGCCGGTCAGGGCCGGACCGAAGCTCACGATGCCGGTGAGCACGCCGGTCATCAGGGCCTGCGGGGTGCGCAGCCAGGCCATGGAGGCGATGGTGATGGTGATGGTGATCAGGCCGGTGGAGGCCGGGAGCCGGCGGGCCATGGCGGGTTTGCCGTAGACGGCGGCCGCGTACATCAGGTCCGTGAAGATCAGGACGGTGCCGAGGTTGCCCACGGTGAACTGGTCGGCGATCACCCCGAGGATGCCGACGGCCAGGGTGACGTTGGGCGCGGTGCGGCGCAACAGCTCCAGCGGGCCGAGGACGAGGAGCGGGACCAGGGCCGCCCAGGCGGGGAAGAAGTGCCGTTTGCCGGTGCTGTAAATGCCGAGCGACCAGAGCAGCAGTCCCAGGAGCACGCCGAGCACCGCGAGGAGGACATCGTCGCGGTGGGGGCGGAAGGTCTTCGCGGGTGCGTCCGGGGCCGGGGCCGGGGTCGGGGTCACGGTCCTATCCAACAGGGTGGGGGAGGGCCGGGCCTCGCCGCCGGGGCGGATACCGGGCGCGGCGGCACTACACCGAAGGATGCAGTCACGGTTCGTCACCGGCGACGACGAAGGGGCGCGGATCGGGCGGGAGCCTGGACGCAGTGGCCGGCGCCCGAGCGCCGGCCGGAGCGAAATGGAGATTCCCGTGCTCGTCGCCCTGATCATCACCTGCGAGACCGGCTTCTGGGTGCTGCTGGCCGGCGGACTGGCACTGCGCTACCTCGCGAAGAGGCCCCGGCTCGGGGCCGCGGTCCTGCTGTGCGAGCCGCTGCTGGAGCTGGTCCTGCTGGCGGTCACTGTCGTGGACCTCAAGAACGGCGGCGAGCCGAGCTGGATGCACGGCCTGGCCGCGCTGTACATCGGTTACACCGTCGGCTACGGCCACTACACGGTGAAGTGGCTCGACCGGCACGCGGCGTACCGCTTCGGCGGGGGCCCGAAGCCGCCCGGCCCGAAGTACGGCAAGGCCAGGGCGGTCCACGAGTGGAAGCTGTGGACCCGCAGCCTGGTCGGCGCCGCCGTCGCGCTCGGGCTGCTCCAGGGCGCGATCCTGTACGTGGGCGACGCGGCGGACACCGCCGGCCTGCAGTCCTGGCAGTTCGCCGTCCTGCGCCTGCTCGGCATCCAGGCCGTCATCGCCGCCACGTACTCGATCTGGCCGCGCAAGGCCCCGGTCGGGGAGCCGCGGGAGGAGCCCGCCGAGGCCTAGCGTTCGCCGCCCGGTACCCAGAGGACGTCCCCGACCTCCTTGTTGGCCGTACGCGCCAAGATGAACAGGAGGTCGGAGAGGCGGTTCAGGTACGTCGCGGTCATCGGGTTCATCACCTCGCCGTGCACCTCCAGGGCCGCCCAGGTGGAGCGCTCGGCGCGCCGGACCACCGTGCAGGCCTGGTGCAGCAGGGCCGCGCCGGGGGTGCCGCCGGGGAGGATGAAGCTGCGCAGCTTCTCCAGCTGTTCGTTGAAGCGGTCGCAGTCCGCCTCCAGCTTGTCCACGTAGAACTGCTCGACGCGCAGCGGCGGGTACTCGGGGTTCTCGACGACCGGGGTGCACAGGTCGGCGCCGACGTCGAACAGGTCGTTCTGTACCCGTACCAGGACCTTCACGACATCTTCCGGCAGGTCGCCCAGGGCGATCGCCGTGCCGATGGCCGCGTTGGCCTCGTTGGCGTCGGCGTAGGCGGAGATCCGCAGGTCGGTCTTGGCCGTGCGGCTCATGTCGCCGAGCGCGGTCGTGCCCTTGTCGCCGGTGCGGGTGTAGATGCGCGTGAGGTTCACCATGCGGCCAGCGTAGTGAGGACCGCCGGAAAATCGCACGCGGCGGCGTTCCCGTGACCGGTACCGTCCGTCGCCGGGCCCTGGAAGAGGGAACACGGGAGCGCGGAGGAGCGACGGTTTGACCGACATGTTCGGAATCTGGCAGTGCGCCGAACTGGCCAAGCGGATCGATGTCTTGGCGGGCTTCCTCGGCTCTCGGTACGCCGCCGGCCCGGCGCTGCGCACGGAGGCGGCAGCCGCTGCCGAAGAGGCCCGCGCGGCCCTCGCCCGCGCCGACCCGAGCCGGGCACGGGAGGGGCTCCACGAGCTGGAGGGGCTCGCGGCGGACTGGCGCGACCATCCCCACTTCCCGGCCGAGCCGCGCCCCGCCGAGGCCGACGAGCAGGTGCGTGACTACGTCAAGGACCACCTGCGCGGCGTTCTGTCGCCCGACGAGCTCGACCGCCTGGACCGCCCGTACATCTCCCTTGTCGTCACCTACCGGCGGCTGTGCGGCCGCCCGGACCTCGACCGGTCCACCCGCGAGGACGTCCACTACCTCTACGCCCGCGGGCGGATGGCCCTCGACCTCGGGCACGCCCGGGCGGCGGCGCGCGAGGCCGGGCGAATGCGGGCGATCGAGGCCCGGTTGGAGGATGCGGGCGGCTGAGCCGTACCGGTGTGATGTCCGTCAGTTGAGACGTGACGCGTGTTACTTCGCGGTCACACGAACCTCCGCGAGCGCTAGTCTCCGCCGGAGAGGCTACGAGACTGGGCCATATGAAGAACGAGGGGTGTGCAGTGGCTGGGAAGCTCGCCGTCATCGGTGCCGGACTGATGGGTTCCGGAATCGCTCAGGTCTCCGCTCAGGCGGGGTGGGACGTCGTACTGCGTGATGTCACCGATGCCGCGCTGACCCGCGGTACCGACGGGATCAAGGCCTCGTACGACAAGTTCGTCTCCAAGGGCAAGATGACGGCCGAGGACGCCGAGGCCGCGCTCGCCCGCATCAAGACGACCACCGACCTCGACGCCGTCGCCGACGTCGACATCGTCGTCGAGGCCGTCTTCGAGAAGCTCGAAGTCAAGCACGAGATCTTCCGTGCCCTCGACAAGCTCGTACGGGACGACGCGATCCTCGCGTCCAACACCTCCGCCATCCCGATCACCAAGATCGCGGCCGTGACGGAGCGTCCGGAGCGCGTCGTCGGCGCGCACTTCTTCTCGCCCGTCCCGATGATGCAGCTCTGCGAGCTCGTCCGCGGCTACAAGACGAGCGACGAGACCCTCGCGGCCACCCGGGCGTTCGCCGAGTCCGTCGGCAAGACCTGCATCGTCGTCAACCGCGACGTCGCCGGTTTCGTGACGACCCGTCTGATCTCCGCCCTGGTCGTGGAAGCCGCGAAGCTGTACGAATCGGGCGTGGCCTCCGCCGAGGACATCGACATCGCCTGCAAGCTCGGCTTCGGCCACGCGATGGGGCCGCTGGCCACCGCCGACCTCACCGGCGTCGACATCCTGCTGCACGCCACCAGCAACATCTACACCGAGTCCCAGGACGAGAAGTTCGCGCCGCCGGAGCTCATGCGCCGCATGGTGGACGCCGGCGACTTCGGCCGCAAGAGCGGTCAGGGCTTCTACAAGCACTGAGCCACCGAGCCGCAACAGGCGCCGAGGCGCCGGGCGCCTGTTCGAATACCTGCACCCGCACGGGTGAATTAGGTATCGGTTCGCTCACGGTCGGCAACTTCACTGCCCGCAGGGCAGTCAGTTGCAGTGAGAGTTGCCGACCACGGACCAGTCGGATCCCTACACACCCAGGACTGCCGGGAGCACACATGCACATCAGGGGCGACCACGCCGAACTCGCTGTCGGGGGCCGCCTCGACGTGCGCAGCGCGGCGGACGCCCGTACGGCCCTCCACACCGCGCTCGACGACGGCCACGGCGATCTCGTGCTGGACCTCACCGGGCTCGACTCCTGGGACGCGACCGGGCTCGGCGTGATCATGGGAGCCCACCGGCGGGCCGGCCGGACCGGCCGCCGCCTCGTCCTGCGCGGGGTGCCGCCGCAGATGCAGCGCCTCCTCGTCGCCACCCGGCTGCACCGGATCCTCGCGATCGAGGGCGGCCTGGAAGCGGAATCCCTCCCGCGGGTGTGACGCGGTCCGCCGTCCACGCTTTCTGCGGAAACGTAACGGTCCGGTGGTGATGGCACCCCTGCGGTTCCGCGTACGACCGGGCACCGTCTAGGGTTCGGGCGGGACCGGACCCGTAGCGACAGCGGAATGTGCGAAGGCCGGACGGTACGACGGCGACGGCGCAGAGCGCGATCGGGGGACGGGGTCATGGACCGCATACAGGGGCAGGCCGAACCGGTGGAGCAGCCGGCGGCGCCACCCGTGCCTCCCACGACGGCGCCCGCGGCAGCCGCACCGGCCGCCCCCGTCGCGCGGGTCGTCACCCTCACCGCCGGGGACTTCACCCTGACCGTGAACCCGGTCGACGGCAGCGAGATCGAGCCGCGCCGGCCCGGCACCGGCGGCGGTGCCCCCGCCAAGCACGCCGCGGCCGCCCGCAGCGCCAGGGACGCCGCCGCACGGCCGCCGGTCCTGCCCGGCCCCGCCGCCCCGGCCCCGCCGCTCCTCGCGCGCGAGGAGGAACGGGAGCGGCTCGTACGGCTGCTGGGGCGCGGCCGCTCCGTACGGCTGACCGGACCCAGGGGATCCGGCCGCAGCGCCCTGCTCGACGCGGTCGCCGCCGACTGCACGGGCCTGGCGCCCGACGGCGTCGTACGGCTCAGCGGATACGGGCACCAGCAGCCCGGCGAGCTGCTGCACGCGCTGTACGCCACCGTGTACGAGGCATCGACGGAGCGGCCCGAACGGACCCAACTCCTCACCCGGGTACGGGACATCGGCGCCATCGTGCTCCTCGACGACCTGGAGATGGGCGGCAGCGCCCTCGACGAGCTGCTGCACGCCACCCCCGAGTGCGCCTACCTGCTGGCCGCCACCCCCGACACCCGCGCCCCCTCCGACGACTCGCACCTGGAGGAGGTCCTCCTCGGCGGCCTCGGCCGCGCCGACTGCACGCAGCTGCTGGAGGCGGGCATCGGACGCGCGCTCACCGACGAGGAGACCGCCTGGGCGGGAGACCTGGGGTTCGCGTCCGAGGGGCTGCCACTGCGCTTCGTCCAGGCGGCCGCACTGCTGCGCCAGCGCGACGAGCGCAACCAGGTCTCGGCCCAGGACGACGACGAGGAACCCGGGGTCTTCGAGGAGCGGCCGCGCGACGCCGCGTTCGTACCGCTGCCGACGCTGGCCGAGGGCGCGGCCCCCGCCGAGCTGCTCGCCTCCCGGGTCAGCGAGTCGGCGCGGGCGGTGCTGCGGATCGCGTGCGCGCTGGGCGGCGAGCTGCCGCACCACGCCCACCTGCCGGCGCTCGTGGGGGACACCCACGCCGACGCGGCGGTCGCCGAACTGCTGGGCTGCGGACTGCTCACCCCGGTCGGCGCGCGCTACCGGCTGGCCGCCGGGGTCGCGCGGCAGCTGGAGGAGGCCGGGTTCGGGGACACCGAGGCGGAGGAGGCCCGTACGGCCGCCCGCCACTACGCCTGGTGGACCGGGCACGCCTCGGTGACCCCGGAGCGGGTCGCGGCGGAGGCCGACGCCGTGCTGGCCGCGCTGACCGGCGCCGATGTGGTGGCCGCCGTACTGCTGGCCCGGACCGCGGCGCCGGCGTTCGCCGCCTCGCGGCGCTGGGAGGCGTGGGAGCGGGTGCTGCGCTCCGGGGCCGAGGCCGCGCGGAAGGCGGGAGAGGTCGCGGAACAGGCGTACTTCCACCACGAACTCGGCGTGCTCGCGCTGTGCGAGGGACGACTGGACCGGGCGCGGGCCGAACTGGAGGCGTCCATAGGCCTGAAGGGCGCGCTCGCCGACAAGCGGGGCACGGTGGCCGGGCGGCGGGCGCTCGCGCTGGTCACGGACCGGGAGAAGGCGGGCGTGGAGGTGTCGCCGCCGCTGCGGCTGGATCCGCCGGCGGCCGCACCGGCCGCGGCCGCCGTGCCGGCTTCGGAGGCGGTGACGACGGTGGTGCCGAAGGCGGTCCCTGCGGCTCCGGCCCCGGCTGCCGCGGCGGCTTCGGTGGCCCGCGTCGTGCCGGTGATCGGGAAGGCGCCGGCGCCGACGACGCTGTCGGAGGTGTTCGAGGAGGCCTTCCCCCTCGACCCGAAGCCGACGGTGGCCGTGCCGCTCGCGCCCGCGTCCGCGACGGCGCGCGGGCCCGTGCGCGGGCCCGTCCGCGGGCCGGCCGCGCAGGCGCGCCGGAAGCCGGTGCTGCTGGCGGCGGCGGGCGTGCTGACGGTGGTGGCGCTGGGCACCGTGGTGAGCCTGACGATGACGGGCTCGGACTCCGGGGCCCCGGCGGACGGGGGCGGCCCTGCGGTGTCGTCGACGCCGACGGAGGGCAGCACGGACGCGCCGGGTACGAGCACGAGCGGGAACGATCCTGCACCCGATCCGGGGGCCCCGGCCGCCGACGCCTCGGAGCCGGCCGCCCCGGAACCGGGGCACAGCCCGGAGCCGAACCAGACGCAGCGCACCCCGTCGCGCAAGCCGGCCACGGCCCCGACGCCCCCGTCCCGCCCGACCTCGACGCCGAACCCGACTCCACCGTCGAATCCGCCGAGCCCGGACCCGAAGCCGACGCCGACCACGGCCCCGACGACGCCGGCCCCGACCACGCCGCCCCCGACGACGGGCCCGGTCGGCAGCCCGTCGAGCACCTAGCCGCGAGGACCCCGGGGCGGGACCCCCGGGGCGGGACCCCGGGACAGGACACCTGGGGCAGGGCCCCGGGGCGACGGCGGGACCATCGGCCCCGAACCCGTCGGCCCCGGCGGAGCCACCGGTACCCGGGGCCGGGGTCAGAACAGGCGGAGCTTGTCGTCCTCGATGCCGCGGAGGGCGTCGTAGTCCAGGACCACGCAGTCCATGCCTCGGTCCGTCGCCAGGACACGCGCCTGGGGCTTGATCTCCTGGGCCGCGAAGACGCCCCGGACCGGTGCCAGGTGCGGATCCCGGTTCAGCAGTTCCAGGTAGCGGGTCAGCTGCTCGACGCCGTCGATCTCGCCGCGGCGCTTGATCTCCACCGCCACCGTCGCGCCGGAGGAGTCCCGGCACAGGATGTCCACCGGGCCGATCGCCGTCATGTACTCGCGCCGGATCAGCGTGTAGCCCTCGCCCAGCGTTTCGATCCGGTCGGCCAGCAGTTCCTGCAGGTGCGCCTCGACGCCGTCCTTGATCAGACCCGGGTCGACGCCCAGCTCGTGGGAGGAGTCGTGGAGGACTTCCTCCATGGTGATGATGAGCTTTTCGCCCGCCTTGTTGACGACCGTCCAGACGCCTTCCTCGGCCCCGGTCCCCTCCTTGAGGGTGCACGGGGGCGACATCCAGTTGAGCGGTTTGTACGCTCGGTCGTCCGCGTGGATCGAGACACTGCCGTCGGCCTTCACGAGGATCAGACGGGGTGCCGAGGGCAGATGGGCGGTGAGCCGGCCCGCGTAGTCGACGGAGCAGCGGGCAATGACGAGACGCATGGTCGGCAACGCTACTCGACCGACGGGCCTCCACGCGATTCGCCCCCGAAAGCCCCGTTCGCGGATGGCGCGTTGTATGCGCATTCTCCTGGTGCGGCACCCATGGGGCGCCTACCGTGGTGAGCGGGAGGTTGCGGAGCGTGCACTCTGTGTCGCGGCCTCCTTCCCTGCCCGTAAGACTCCGGCAACCCAAACGGCCGGGGTCGCGAGAGGAGAACCCATGTCGCTCGACGTCTCACCGGCCCTACTCGAACAGGCCGAGCGAGGCGAGGTCGACGAAGCCGCTTTCGTCGACTGCGTCCGGACCTCCCTGCCCTTCGCATGGGAGATGATCAGCTCGCTGGTGGCCCAGCTGAAGGTGGACGGTGGAGAGTTCGCCGACAACCAGACGCCGCCGCCCGACGAGCAGGCGCGTGGCCAGCTGCTGCGCGCTCTCGCGAGTGACGCGATACGAGGTGCGCTGCAGCGGCACTTCGGGGTGCGCCTGGCATTCCAGAACTGCCACCGTGTGGCCGTGTTCCCGCTGGATCCTTCCTCGGACGACCGGCTGGCCAAGTTCACGTCGATCCGTGGCCAGCTGCTCAACCAGTCGCCCGAGCTCCGGGACTGCTGACCGTACGACCTGCACGAACCCGCATGAGACGCACCACCCGCATGACAGGCACGACCAGCACGATCCGCACGACCGTTCTCCGCTGCCGCTCCGTATCGCGGGAGGTGCCATTGCTACCGGAGCGGCAGCCTCAGCCGAGACGGGGCAGGACCTCGGCGCCGAGGCGCCGTACGTTCTCCTCCGTCGCGGCGAGATCACCGGAGCCCTCGGCCAGCAGGGCGAACCGCGTGATGCCCGTCCGCTCCGACGTGGCCGCCAGCCGGTCCGCCGCCAGCCGCGGGGTCCCCACGGGGTGCAGATCGCAGAGCAGCTCGGTGTAGGCGACGGGGTCCCGCATCGTGCGCTCCCGGCCGTCCACCGTCACGTGCGCGTCCAGCCCCTGCTTCAGCCAGCCCGGCATGGACTTCATGAGGGTCTCGCGGGCGTCCACCGTACGGTCCGCCAGCTGGACGACGCCCGCCGATACGTGCGCGGCCTCCGGGCAGTGGCCCGCCGCCGCGGCCGTACGCCGGTACAGCGCGACCATCGCCGCCTTCTCCTCGTCCCCGCAGTGCATGCCCAGCAGCATCGGCAGCCCCCGCTCCGCGGCGAGGCGCACCGACGCGGGGGAGGTGCAGGCGACGATCACTTCCGGCCCTGATCCGTCCCCGTCCATCGCCTCCGACGGACGCGGTACGACGGCCACCTCGCGGAACCCGTACCGCTCGCCGGCGGCAGCCACCCGCGGCTCGGTGAGCCAGCGCCGCAGCAGGTCCAGGCCCTCCGGGAACTCCTTCTCGTAGGCGTCCAGGCCACCGCCGAACACCTCCAGGTCCACCCAGGGCCCGCCCCGGCCGACCCCCAGGCTGAACCGGCCGCCCGAGGTGAGGTGCAGCAGCGCCGCCTGCTCCCCGAGGGCCACCGGGTGCGTGCTCGGCAGCACGCTCACCGCCGTGCCCACCTGCAGCCGCCGGGTCCGCCCCAGCAGCAGGGCCGCCAGCGTCACCGCCGACGGGCAGACCCCGTACGGGACGAAGTGGTGCTCGGCGAGCCAGACCGAGTCGAGCCCGGCCTCCTCGGCCACCTCGGCGGTCCGCACCGCCCGGTGCAACGCCTCCCCCTGCCCCTGGCCCGGAAACTGGGCCGCCAGTACAAACGCTCCTACACGCATCGCCTTCATCCTCCCAGTGGCTGACGCGGCCTCCCCCAGGTGGACCGGTTCATCTGATGGCAACAACGTCTGACACGTGCCAAAGGCACGGCCTGACAGGAAAGTTATTGGGATAGTCAGGCCAGTTGCCGTCGGCGGCGTCATCGTGGTCGCCCCTTGCCGGCCACCCTGCGCCTACCCGGCCTTGCTGCGCGTAGTCTGGGAGAAAGTCACTGCCGTTCGCCCATCCGTGAGGTATACGTGTCACCGCGCCACAACCGCCCCAGGGGCGGCGGGAATCCAGCCGACCGTCCGGAGCCCGGTCCGGGATCCGGTGCGTGGGGCCTGGATCGCTTCGGGCTGGAGCGCACGGAGGAGTACCAGGGCGAGGAGTGGAAGGTCCGGCACGTCGCGGGCGCGAGCGCGGCGGGCAAGCGCTACCGCTGCCCGGGCTGCGACCAGGAGATCCCTTCCGGCACCCCGCACCTGGTGGCCTGGCCGGAGTACGGCGGGGTGGACGACCGCCGGCACTGGCACAAGGCCTGCTGGAACGCGAAGGACCGCCGCACCTCGCGGGTGCAGCGGTCCAGGAACGCGCCCAGGTACTAGGGGATCGCGCAGGGGCGGATCAGACGTCGCGGCGGCCGACCATCGCGTACGAGCCCGCCACCGCGGCGCCCGTCACCAGCAGGATCAGCAGCAGATGGGCCGCGTTGCCCGGCACGTTCCCGGTGTCCGCGTTCGGCAGGCCGAACAACTGCAGGAGGGCGACCGGGGCGTTGTACCGGAGCACGGTGCTGCCGACCGGAGCCATGCTCTCCCACATGGTGAGCATCCCCCCTATCACCGGCGGCAGCGTGACCAGCCCCAGCATCACGGTGATCGCCCCGGCGGAGTGCCGCAGCATCGCCCCGACCGCGAGGGCGAGCACCCCGAGCAGGGTGACGTAGAAGCAGCCGACCAGCGCGTGCGCCCATTCGCCGCTGCCGTGCCGCCCGGAGGCGGCGCCGCCCCGCAGGATCGCCGAGGCCAGCCCCACCACCGTCACCGAGCCGGCGACGGCCAGGAAGGCGACGGTGGCGAAGACGAGGTACTTCGCGGTCAGCACCCGGGCCCGGTCGGGGGCGGCGGTGAACGTCGTACGGATCAGCCCGGTGCCGTACTCGGAGGTGATCGTCAGGACGCCGAGCACCATCACGGAGATCTGGCCCACCAGCAGCCCGAACAGCGCCGGCGCCGTGAGCGGCACCTCCTGGTAGTCGGCGGAGCGGGTCTCGGAGACGGCCAGCACTCCGATGCCGACGACGAGCAGCACCAGCGAGCCGAGCGTCCACACGGTGGAGCGCACGGAGATCATCTTCGTCCACTCCGAGGCCAGGGCGTGCCCGAGGTGCGGCCGGGGCGTCGGCAGCGGCGAGCTGTAGGTCTTCGGCTGGTCCGCGGTGTTCGTGGGGCCGGTCATCGGGTGTCCTTGCGGGTGTCCGTCGGGGAGTTCTTGGCGGTGCCTGCGAGCTCGCCGGGGCTGCCGGGCATCAGGAAGGGCTGCCCGCCCGCTCCCGGCGGCGGGGGAGCGAAGAAGCCGCTCTGCGGCACCTCCGGCGCCGGGAGTTCGTCCTCCCAGACGGGCACGCTCAGCGGTTCGGGTTCCCACAGCTCGGCGCGCGGGTCGTCGGTGGAGGTGTACTCCACGGAGGACTGGGTCATCCGCATGTAGGCCTCCTCCAGCGAGGCCCGGTGCGGGGACAGCTCCCACAGCCGGATGCCGGCCTCGTGCGCGAGGTCGGATATGCGGGGCAGCTCCAGGCCGGTCACGCGCAGTGCCCCGTCGGGCTCCTGGAGCACCCGGCCGCCCGCGCTGGTCAGGGCCGCGCCCAGTGCATCCCGGCCATCTTGATCGTCCCCGGCGGCCGCGCGCACCCGCGCGAATCCGGCCGAGTTGTGCGCGATGAATTCCTGGGTGCCCATGTCCGCCAGCAGCCGCCCCTGGCCGATGACGATGAGGTGGTCGGCGGTCAGGGCCATCTCGCTCATCAGGTGCGAGGAGACGAACACGGTGCGGCCCTCGGCGGCGAGCCGGCGCATGAGGGTGCGGACCCAGAGGATGCCCTCGGGGTCGAGCCCGTTGACCGGTTCGTCGAACAAAAGCACCTGGGGGTCGCCGAGGAGGGCGGCGGCGATGCCGAGCCGCTGGCCCATGCCGAGCGAGAAGCCCTTCGCCCGCTGCCCGGCGACGTCCTGGAGGCCGACGACGCCCAGCACCTCGTCCACCCGCTTCTCGGGGATGCCGGAGAGCTGGGCGAGGGACAGCAGGTGTCTGCGGGCCCGGCGGCCGCCGTGCACGGCCTTGGCGTCGAGCAGGGCCCCGACGTGCCGCTGGGCGTTCGGCAGCTGCCGGAAGGGCAGGCCGTTGATCGTCACGGTTCCGGCCGTGGGCCGGTCCAGGCCGAGGATCATGCGCATGGTGGTGGACTTCCCGGAGCCGTTCGGCCCCAGGAATCCCGTCACGTGACCCGGCCTGACCTGGAAGGACAGCTGGTCGACGGCGGTCTTGGCGCCGTAGCGCTTGGTCAGGCCGACAGCCTCGATCATTGCTCTGCCCCTTGCCAGGACCGGACGGCTTTCGTCCGCGTAAGGGTTAAGAGGATATCGAGTCGCCTACGGTTCCATCC
This sequence comes from Streptomyces sp. NPDC097981, assembly GCF_040302565.1. NCBI lineage: Bacteria > Bacillati > Actinomycetota > Actinomycetes > Kitasatosporales > Streptomycetaceae > Streptomyces > Streptomyces sp. NPDC097981. The sequence goes on along the minus strand of NZ_JBEORW010000017.1, from coordinate 110,091 downwards.
CGGACCGGATCCCTGAGCCACCCCTGACTCCGACCCGGGGATGTCCCGTAGTACGTGCGACGTCCTTCTTGGGACGGACGTCCTCCCGCCGCGTCCGTCAGGCGTCGCGCTTCTTCAGGACCAGGTAGCCCCCGAGTACGACGGCCACCACCCACAGCGCCATGATCCCGAAGCCGCCCCACGGGCCGTAGGGGGCCTCCGCGCTGTCCATGGCTCCGGGAACCACCTGCATGATCTTGGAGCCGGCCTGGTCCGGGAAGTACTGGGCGACCTTCCGGGTGGCGCTGACCGCCCCGAGGATCGTCGAGACCAGGAAGAAGAACGGCATCAGGATGCCGAGCGACAGCATCGAGCTGCGCAGGATCGTCGCCACGCCCATCGAGAACAGGGCGATCATGGCCATGTAGAGGCCGGCGCCGATGACGGCACGCAGCACGTTCGGCTCACCGATGCCGATGCTGCGGTCGCCCAGGATGGCCTGTCCCAGGAAGAAGGACAGGAAGCTGGTGACGAGGCCCACGACCAGCGCGAGGCCGGTGGCCACGGTGAGCTTGCCGGCCAGGAAGCTCGCGCGGCGCGGTACGGCGGCCAGCGAGGTGCGGATCATGCCCGAGCTGTACTCGGTGCCGACCACCAGCACACCGAAGACGATCATGGCGAGCTGGCCGAGGGTCATGCCGGCGAAGCTGGCCAGGGTCGGGTCGAAGGTGAGCTGCTGCTCCTTCGGCATGTCCTGGAACGTGGCGTTGAAGACGGCGCACAGGCCGGCGCTGACGCCGACCGTGACCACCAGGGCCGCGACCAGCGTCCAGGTGGTCGAGGCGACGGTACGGATCTTGGTCCACTCGGACCGGAGGACGGCGGGGAAGGAGGACATGGTCACTGCCCGCCCTTGCGCGTCGCCTCGTGGCCGGCGCCCCATGCAGGGACGTCGGCCGGCCGTGCCGGGTCGTCGGCAGGCGTGCCGGGAGCGGGTATCCCGTCCGGCCCGGGCGTGCCGGGTGCGTGGGCGTGGTACTCGACGGAGTCCGCCGTCATGCGCATGAACGCTTCCTCCAGTGAAGCCCGTTGCGGGCTGAGTTCGTGCAGCACGATCTGGTGCTGGGCGGCGAGCTCGCCGAGCTGCTCCGCGGCCACCCCGTCGATCTCCAGCGCGCCGGTGGCCGGGACGCTGATGGCGTCGATCCCGGCTTCGTGCAGGACGTCCTTGAGCCGCTCCTGCTGCGGCGAGCGCAGCCGTACGTAGCTGCGCGAGTTCTTGTGGATGAAATCAGCCATCGACATATCGGCCAACAGCTTTCCCTGGCCGATGACGATCAAATGGTCTGCGGTCAGCGCCATTTCGCTCATCAGATGGGACGAGACGAAGATCGTCCTTCCCTCTGCCGCCAGGCCCTTCATGAGATTGCGGATCCAGAGAATTCCCTCCGGGTCCAGGCCGTTGACGGGTTCGTCGAACATGAGGATCTCCGGGTCGCCCAGCAGGGCGGAGGCGATTCCCAGTCGCTGGCCCATGCCCAGCGAAAATCCTTTCGACTTCTTCTTCGCCACGGGTGTCAGCCCGACAAGATCCAATACCTCCGCGACCCGGCTCTCCGGGATCCGGTTCGACTGGGCCAGGCACAGAAGGTTGTTGTACGCGCTGCGACCGCCGTTCATGGCTTTCGCGTCCAGCAGCGCCCCGATGTGCTTCAGCGGCTCCGGCAGGTCCCGGTAGTGCTTCCCGTCGATCCGGACCGTACCGCTGGTCGGGTTGTCGAGGTCGAGCATCATGCGCATGGTCGTGGACTTCCCCGCCCCGTTGGGGCCGAGGAAGCCGGTCACCACCCCCGGTCTGACCTGGAAGCTGAGGTGGTCCACGGCGGTCTTCGCGCCGAATCGTTTGGTAAGGCCCTCAAGCTCGATCATGCCGCTTACGCTAGAACGCCCGAGGGCCTCACGCCACCTCGAAAAGGTGACATAAGGCCCTCGGGCATGTGCCGCGTTCAAGATCACATAGCGGCCGGCGTTGTGAACGCCCGGTGAACTAGCGGCTCTGCTGCGCCGGAACGCCGCGGGTGACCGGCTCGTCGTCGATCGGGGAGCCGGCGGCGGCGACGGCCGCACCGGTCAGCGTCGCCAGCATCTCGCGGACGTTGGTGAGCTGGGCGTTGATGGAGTCGCGGCGGTTGGTGAGCGCCGCCAGCTCGCGCTCGGACTCGCTGCGGATGCGGTCCGCCTTCGCGTTGGCGTCGGCGACGATGTCCTCGGCCTGGCGCTGCGCGGTCTCCACGGTCTGGCGGGCGCGGCGCTCGGCGTCCGTACGCAGCTTCTCGGCCTCCAGGCGCAGCTGCTCGGCGCGGTGCTCGATCTCCGCGAGGCGCTTCTCGGCCTTGGCCTGACGCGAGGCCAGGTCGCGCTCGGACTGCTCGCGGCGCTTGGCCAGGTTGGTCTCGAAGTCCGCGGCGGCCTGGGCGGCCTTGGCGCGGGTCTCCTCGAACAGGGCGTCGGCCTCCTCGCGCTTGGAGGCGGCGTCCTTCTGGGCCTCGGCGCGCAGGGTGGAAGCGTCGCCCTTGGCCTTCTCGACGATGCGGACGCCCTCGTCCTCCGCCTTCGACTTGCGGTCGGCCGCGAACGACTCGGCGTCGTTGCGCACCTGCTGGGCAGCCGACTCGGCGAGCTCACGGTGCTGCTCGGCCGCGCGACGGGCCTCCTCGCGCAGGTCCTTCGCCTCCTCCTCGGCCAGGCGCAGGATCTTCTCGACCCGGGCGCCGAGGCCGGCGTACGACGGCTCGGCGTCGCTCACCTGGGCCTGGGCGTTCTGCGTCTCAAGGTGCAGTTCCTCGATCCGCTTTTCCAGAGAGTTGATACGTCCAAGGGCGCTGTCGCGGTCGGAGACCAGCTTGGTAATGCGGTCGTCCACCTGACCGCGGTCGTAACCACGCCGCACGAGCTCGAAGCCGAAGGGGGAGGAAGTGTCGCTCATGGGGTTCCTGTCGAATGAGACCGATGAGGTGCTACGTGAGGTGTTAGAGGAATCCTAGGCGCCCGAGCGGCGTGTCATCGAGTCAATCTCCGTTTGATCTGGACAATGACACCCCATTTGAGTAGCAAGGCGGCAGAATGCTTGTCACTCGTTCGGATGAACCTTCATCAGCAACACACATCTTGAGCGTTGACTAGCCCTCCGAAGCCTTGCCACCCGAACGAGTGGAACCGGCAGCGGCTCCTGCCTTCACGCCCCCCGCACCCTGACCGCCGACCCCCGGCTTTCCGCCGCCCGAAGGCGCCTCGAATGATTCCAACGCCTCAAGAACGTCCTGGACACGGGAGATCTCCGCCTGAATGTCCTCGCGCCTGCGCACCAGGACCTCCAGTTCACGGCGGCCCTCGTCGACCAGCCGCGCGGCCTCCGCCTTCGCCTCCGCGAGGGCCTTGTCGGCCTCCCGGGTCACCTCGGCCTTCTTCTGCTCGGCCTCCTTGAGCAGGGCCTCCGCCTTGCGGACCGCCGCGATGCGGACCTTGCTCGCCTCGCTGCTCGCGTCCGACACCAGGGCCTTGGCCTTCGCCTCCGCCTCGACGCTCTGCTCGGTCGCGGCCCGCACCAGCTTGTCCACGCGCTCGCCGGCCGACTTCATCTGCTCGGCGGACTCCCGGCGGGCCCGCTCGTGCAGTTCCTCGACCTCGCCCTCGACCCGGGAGCGCAGCTCCTCCGCCCGCTCCCTTATGGCAGCGGCGTCGGAACGCGCGCCGACCAGCAGCTCGTCCGCGTCCGTGCGGGCCTTCTCCACCAGGGAATTGCCCTCGACGGTCGCCTCCGAGGAGATCCGCTTGGCCTCCTTGCGGGCCGCGTCGACCATCGCGTCGGCCTGCTCCTCGGCCGCCGTCGTGGCGGCCAGGGCCTGCGCCTGCGCGTCGGCGGTGAGCTTGTCCGTCTCTGCCGCCGCCTCGGTGATGAGCCGGTCCACCTGCTCCGCAGCCTCGCTGCGCCGCTTGTTGGCCTCCTCGCGGGCCTCGTCCAGCAGCCGCTCGGACTCCTCGCGGGTCTTCGTACGGGTACGCTCCGCCTCGGTCGCCGCGTCGGCCTTGACGCGCTCGGCCTCCGACCGGGTACGGGTCGCGTGCTCCTGCGCCGAGACCAGGGCCTCGGAGGCCTCCGCGCGCAGCCGCTCGGCCTCGGCCTGGGCCTCGCCGACCGTGCGCTCGTTGTCCTTGCGGGTCTGCTCGGTGAGGCGGTCCGCCTCGCTCGCCGCCTCGGTGATGAGCCGGTCCGCCTGCTCGGCAGCCTCGCTGCGCAGCCGGCCCGCCTCCGCGCGCGCCTCGTCGAGCGTCTGCTCCGACTCCCGCTCGGCGCTCGCCAGCGTCTCGTTCGCCGCGACCGTGACCCGGTCCGCCTCCGCGGTGGCCTCGCCGATGATCCGGCCGCCCTCCTCGCGGGCGTCGTCCAGGGTCTGCGCCGCCTCCGCAACCAGCCGCTCGGCCTCCGCCGCGGCCTCGCCGACCGTGGCCTCGTTGGCCGCACGCGTCTCGTCGACCAGCCGGTCGCCCTCGTTGCGGGCGTCGACCAGGACCCGCGCCGCGTCCCGTTCGGCCGCCGCGAGCATGTCGGACGCCTGCCGGGTGAGCCGCTCGGCCTTCGCCGTCGCCTCGCCGACCGTCGCCTCGTTCGCGGTGCGCGTCTCCTCCGTGAGCCGCTCCGCCTCGGACACGGCTTCGGTGACGAGCCGGTCCGCCTGCTCCGCGGCGTCCGTGCGCAGCCGGTTGGCCTCCGCCCGGGCCTCGTCCAGCGTGCCCGCGGCCTCGATGCGGGTCGCCTCCGCGATCTCCTCGGCGTCCGTGGTGATCCGCTCGGCCTCCGCCGTCGCCTCCGCGACGATCCGGCCGCCCTCGGCACGCGAGGACTCCAGGGACTCCGCCGCCTCGCCGCGGATCCTGTTCGCGTCGTCACGGGCATCGGCCCGCGTGCGGGCCGCGTCGCGCTCGGCCCCGGCCAGCGCGTCCGTCGCCTCCGTGCGGACCCGCTGCGCGTACTCGGCGGTGTCGCTGCGCAGCTGCTCCGCCTCGGCGATCGCGTCGCCGACGGTGCGCTCGGCCAGCGCCTTCGCCGCGTCCGTCTCGGTCCGCGCCTCGCTGCGGATCCGATTGGCGTCGTCGGTGGCCCGCTCCCGCTCGGCGTAGGCGTCCGCGCGGACCCGCGAAGCCTCCTCCTCGGCCTCCGTCTTCGTACGCTCCGCCGCGTGCTCGGCGGCGCTGCGCAGCCCGGAGATCTCCTCCTCGGCCTGCTCGTGCAGACCGGCCACGGAGTCCCGTACCTGCTGGGCGGTGGCCTCCGCCGCCGCCACCAGCTCCCCGGCGCGCCGCTCCGCCTCCTCGGTCAGGCGGGCCGCCTCGGCCTGCGCCTCCTCGGAGCGCTTGCGGGCCGCGGCCAGCAGTTCCTCGCTCTGCTCGCGGGCCTGGGCCCGCTCGCTGTCCGCGTCGGTCCGGGCCGAAGCGAGGGTCTCCTCGGCCTCCCGGCGGCGCCGGGCGGCCTCCTCCTGCGCGGCGGCCAGCGCCTCGGCGGCCTCCGCGGCGACCCGCTCGGCGGCGGCCTTCGCCTCGGCACGCAGCCGGTCCGCGGTCTCCTGCGCCTCGGAACGCACCCGCTCCGCCTCGGACTCCGCCTCGCTGCGCAGCCGTACGGCGACCTGCTCGGCCTCCGCGCGCACCCGGCCGGCGTCCTCCGCCGCCTCCGTGCGCAGCTGGTCGGCCTCCGCCTCCGACTGCGCCCGCAGGCCCCGGATCCGCTCCGCCGACTCGGCGCGCAGCCGGTCGGCCTCCTCCGTGGTCTCCCGGCGGATGGTCTCCGCCGCCCCGCGGGCGTCGCGCAGCGTCTGCTCGGCCGTGCCCAGCCGGTTCTCGGCCTCCCCGTGCAGGCGGACGAGCTCCTCCTCGGCCTCCGCCCGCTTCGCGGCCAGCGCCTGCTCGGTCTCCTCGCGCCGTACACGGGCCGCCGCGTCGGCATCGGCCCGCAGGGCCTGCGCCTGCTCCTCGGCCTCGGCGCGCAGCCGCTCCGCCTCCGCACGGGTCCGCTCAAGGGTTTCCTCGGCCTGCTTGCGCAGCGTGGTGGCCCGCTCCACGGCCTCGGCGCGGACCCGCTCGCTCTCGGCACTCGCCCCGCCGCGCAGCTCGTCCGCGTCCGACTTGGCCTTGCCCAGCAGCTCCTCGGCGGTCCGCGCCGCCTCCTCGATCTGCTGGACCGCCTCGCGGCGCGCCTCGCCGCGGATCCGCTCGCCCTCCGCGACGGCCTCGGCCCGCAGCTGCTCGGCCTCGCCGCGCAGCCTCCGGGCCTCCTCCTGGAGTTCGACGGTCCGGGCCCGGTACTCCTCGGTGTCGTCCTTCGCCGCGCCCTTGAGCTCGGCGGCCGTGGTCGCCGCCTGGGCGCGCAGCCGCTCCGCCTCGGACTCGGCCTCGCGGCGGATCCGTTCGGCCTCCTCGGACGCGGCGCGGGTGGTGGCCCGCGCGTCCTCCGAGGCCTTGTTCAGTACGTCCTCCGCCGTGCGGGCGGCCTTCGCCATCTGGGCGGCCGTGTCCTCGGCCGCCGCCGCGCGGGCCTGCTCCGCGGCCTCCGCGCGCAGCCGCTCCACGCCGGCGCGGGCGTCGGCGAGGGTCTGCTCGGCCTCGGCCTTGAGTGCCTCGGCCTCCTTGGTGGCCTCGCCGACCAGCCGGGCGACCTGCTCCTTGGCGGTGCGGGTGCGCTGCTCGTTGACGGACTCCGCCGAGGCGAGCTGCCGGGAGGAGCTCTCCTTGGCGTCCGCGAGGAGCTTCTCGGCCTCGGCGCGCGCCGTACGCAGCGCGGTGTCGGCCTCCTGGACGCGGACCTCGGCCACCCGGCCGAGGTCCAGGGTCTGCTGCCGGGTCTGCTCGGCCTCGGCGGTGGTGCTCGTCCGCAGCCGTTCGGCGTGCTCGGTGGCCTCCTGGGCCTGCACGGAGGCGGCGGTCAGCAGCCGCTCGGCCTCCTTGCGCGCCCGCAGCAGGGTCGCCTCGGTCTCCGTACGGGCGGCCTCGGCGTCGGCGGCCAGCCGGCGCCGGGTCTCCTCGGCGACGCGCGCGGCCTCGGCGCGGGCGGCGTTCAGGGACTGCTCGGCCTCGGCGCGCGACTCGTCCATGAGCCGGCGGGCCTGGGACTCCGTCCGGGCGCGCAGCTGCTCGGCCCAGGCGACGTTCTCGTTGACGTGCGCCTCGACGGTCTGGCGGCGCTCGTTGAGCTCCTGGTCGAGGCGCTGGCGGCGGTTGACGGCCTCCGCGTGCAGCTCGGCCTGGAGGCGCGCCTGGTGCTCGGCGTGCTCCTGGAGGATGCGCTGGGTCTGTGCCCGGGCGTCACGCAGCTCGCGCTCGGCGTCCGAGCGCATCTGGTCGGCCTGGACCTGCGCATTGCGGAGCAGCTGCTCCGCCTGGTACCCCATGTCCGCACTGTCGTAGGCGGGCCGGGACGCCAGATTGCGGCGTACCTCGTGGAGCTTGGCGCGCAGCACCTCGACCTGGTAACCGAGGTCTTCGGCGTGCTGGACGGCCTTCCCGCGCTCCTTCTTGAGCCGCTCCATCTCGGCTTCGAAGCGCGAGAGATGGTCGGCTTCAGCCTGATGGCTCTCCTGGCTTTCGTAGCCCCGCACAGCGCGGTCCCATCCGTCCCCTGGTCGCAAGCTCACTCCCAATTGAGCATCGCTCGCCCGCTGAACGACGCCCCCGGGGGAATGGTGTCAGATACCGGGGCAGGGGTCACAGGCCCCGACCCCGTCTCCGCACCGAACCCCGGCCGAGCCATGGCCACTCTACCGGCCGGGGAATCGGGCCATCAGTGGTCCATCAATGGTCGGGGTTGGAGGTGACCAGTTCGGTGAGGACTCCGTGGCAGTCCTTGGGGTGGAGGAAGGTGATCGAGGAGCCCATGGAGCCCGTGCGGGGCTGGTCGTACAGGACCCGGACGCCCTTGCCGCGGATGGCCTCGGAGTCGCCCTGGACGTCCTCCGTGCCGAAGGCGATGTGGTGCACGCCCTCGCCGTTCTTGGCCAGCCACTTGCCCACCGCGGAGTCCTCGCGGGTGGGTTCGAGGAGCTGGAGGTAGGAGGCGCCGCCGTCGGAGGTCTCGTTGATCTTGAGCATGGCCTCGCGAACGCCCTGCTCCTCGTTGACCTCGGAGTGGAACACCTCGAAGCCGTACGTGGCACGGTAGAACTCGACGGTCTTGTCCAGGTCGAAACAGGCGATCCCGATGTGGTCGATTCTTGTCAGCATGGGACCAGTGCACCGCCGAGGAGGGTGGTCACGCAACGTGCCAGCGATCACACCGACTGCCCGGTGACGGCGCGGGTACCGCTCAGTACATTCAGGTAAACCCTCGTTCACTCCTCATCCTCAAGGGGCTGTGCTCCATGTCCGGACCGAACAACACCACGTCAGTGATCGTCGCCGGGGCCCGCACGCCCATGGGGCGGCTGCTCGGCTCGCTGAAGTCCTTCTCGGGCGCCGACCTCGGCGGGTTCGCCATCAAGTCCGCGCTGGACCGTGCCGGCATCGCCGGTGACCAGGTGCAGTACGTGATCATGGGCCAGGTGCTGCAGGCCGGCGCCGGCCAGATCCCCGCCCGCCAGGCCGCCGTCAAGGCCGGCATCCCGATGAACGTCCCGGCCCTCACCATCAACAAGGTGTGCCTCTCCGGCCTCGACGCGATCGCGCTGGCCGACCAGCTCATCCGCGCCGGCGAGTTCGACATCGTGGTCGCGGGCGGCCAGGAGTCCATGACCAACGCCCCGCACCTGCTGCCGAAGTCCCGAGAGGGCTTCAAGTACGGCGCGATCGAGATGCTGGACGCGATGGCCTACGACGGCCTCACCGACGCCTTCGAGAACATCGCGATGGGCGAGTCCACCGAGAAGCACAACACCCGCCTGGGCATCGAGCGCGCCCCTCAGGACGAGTTTGCCGCCGCCTCGCACCAGCGGGCCGCCGCCGCCCGGAAGAACGGCGTCTTCGAGGCCGAGATCACCCCGGTCGAGATCCCGCAGCGCAAGGGCGACCCGGTGATCTTCTCGCAGGACGAGGGCATCCGCCCGGAGACCACCGCCGAATCCCTCGGCAAGCTGCGCCCGGCCTTCGCGAAGGACGGCACGATCACCGCCGGCACCTCCTCGCAGATCAGCGACGGCGCGGCCGCCGTGGTCGTGATGAGCAAGGCGAAGGCCGAGGAGCTGGGCCTGGAGTGGATCGCCGAGATCGGCGCCCACGGCAACGTGGCCGGTCCCGACAACTCCCTGCAGTCGCAGCCCTCGAACGCGATCCTGCACGCCCTGAAGAAGGAGGGCCTGGAGGTCTCCGACCTGGACCTCATCGAGATCAACGAGGCCTTCGCGGCGGTCGCGGTGCAGTCAATGAAGGATCTCGGCGTGACCCCGGAAAGGGTGAACGTCAACGGTGGCGCCATTGCCCTGGGCCACCCCATCGGCATGTCCGGCGCCCGCGTGGTGCTGCACCTGGCGCTGGAGCTGAAGCGCCGGGGCGGCGGGGTCGGCGCGGCCGCGCTGTGCGGCGGCGGCGGCCAGGGCGACGCCCTGATCGTCAGGGTCCCGAAGAAGTAGGACCCCCGTACCGGTACCCGAAACCGAATCAGTAGCGAGAACGAGGAGCGCAGCCCCTATGACGGTGGACGTCCCCCAGCTGGTGGCCCAGGCGCGTGAGGGCAGGCCGAGAGCGGTGGCCCGGCTGATCTCGCTGGTCGAGGGGGCGTCCCCGCAGCTGCGCGAGGTGATGGCGGCCCTGGCCCCGCTGACGGGCGGGGCGTACGTCGTCGGCCTGACCGGCTCCCCGGGCGTCGGCAAGTCCACGTCCACCTCGGCGCTGGTCACCGCGTACCGCAAGGCCGGCAAGCGGGTCGGCGTCCTCGCCGTCGACCCGTCCTCGCCGTTCTCCGGCGGTGCGCTGCTCGGCGACCGGGTCCGGATGTCGGACCACGCCTCCGACCCGGGGGTCTACATCCGCTCCATGGCCACCCGCGGCCACCTGGGCGGCCTGGCCTGGGCCGCCCCGCAGGCGATCCGGGTGCTGGACGCGGCCGGCTGCGAGGTGATCCTGGTCGAGACGGTCGGGGTCGGGCAGTCGGAGGTGGAGATCGCCTCGCAGGCCGACACCTCGGTGGTGCTGCTGGCACCGGGAATGGGCGACGGGATCCAGGCCGCCAAGGCGGGAATCCTGGAAATCGGCGACGTGTACGTGGTGAACAAGGCGGACCGCGACGGTGCGGACGCGACCGCCCGGGAGCTGAACCACATGCTGGGCCTGGGAGAGTCCCGCGGCGCGGGCGACTGGCGGCCGCCGATCGTCAAGACGGTCGCGGCGCGCGGACAGGGCATCGACGAGCTGGTCGAGGCCCTGGAGAAGCACCGGGCGTGGATGGACGAGCGCGGGGTGCTGGCCGAGCGCCGCACGGCACGGGCCGCGCGCGAGGTGGAGACCATCGCGGTGACCACCCTGCGGGCCCGGATGACGGACGTGCACGGGGACGCGCACCTCGACGCCCTCGCGGCCCGGGTCGCGGCCGGCGAGCTGGACCCGTACGCGGCCTCGGACACCCTTCTGGCGACGCTGACGGAGGCCTGAGGGGCCCGTAGCGCGCAGTACGGCGCACGAAACGACGCGAGAGCCGCGCCCCGTTCCTCCGGGGCGCGGCTCTCGTGCGTCTGCGGGGCGGACCGGTCAGGCGTTGGGACGCTTGCCGTGGTTCGCCTTCTTCTTCTTGCGTGCTCGCTTCTTGTTGCCGCGCTTGGCCATGACGCCACTCCCTCGAAACTCGAAGATCGGGGTGATCCGGGCGCTCGCCAGTCTAGGGGCGCCCGCTGCCGCCCGCATCAGATCCCGCGGACCGGTGGCGTCAGGCCTTGCCGCGCTGGTCGCGCAGGTGGTTCGCGACCGGCTCCAGCGAGGCGCGCAGCGCCGCCAGGGCCTCCGGCGGCAGCAGGTCGATGAAGTGCCGGCGGACGGACGCCACGTGGTGCGGGGCGACCTTCCGCATGAGCTCCATGCCCTCGTCGGTCAGTACGGCGTACAGCCCCCGGCGGTCGGACTCGCAGTTCACGCGGACGACCAGGCCGGCCGCCTCCATGCGGGTGATCTGGTGGGACAGCCGGCTCTTGGACTGGAGCGTCGACGTCGCGAGATCGCTCATCCGCATCCGGTGCTCCGCAGACTCCGAGAGGTTCACGAGGATCTCGTAGTCGTTGTTGGTGAGTCCGAAGGGCTGGAGATCCTTTTCCAGCTGGTGCATCAGCAGTCTGCTGACGTCCAGGTGGGTGCGCCAGGTGCACTGCTCCGTGTCGGTCAGCCAGCGCGTGGCCGACTCGGTCTCCATGGTCTCCATGAATGAACTCTACCTAAGAAGTTGAATTACGTACAAAAATAGAAACGGAAGATCACAGCCCGAGGCGTCGCTGGAGGTCGCCCAGCTGCCCCGGCATGCGCGGCACGCCCAGCTGTCCCAGCGGGCCCTGCCCGTGGCCGCCGCCGTACCCGGCCCCCGGTACACCCGCGGACTCCGCGCCGGTGCCGACCGCGCCGACCGCCTGCTCCGCCATCAGCATCTCCGACGACTGGAGCAGCACCGTCCCGGCCCCGACGAACTCGAACTGGTGTTCCTCGCCGGAGCTGCCGCCGATGCCGGTCAGCGAGCGCAGCCCGCCGATGACCCCCGACATGTAGCCGTGGTCGTAGTGGTGGCAGGGGGACGGGCAGTCCGCCCAGCCCACCAGCGCCTGCGGGTCCACGCGCAGCGGCGGCTCCATGAACACCACCGGCCCGTTGGACGCCGCCACGAACTTCCCCGTTCCGATCAGGGTCAGGAACCCCGGCACGATCGACTGCTTGAGGGCGAGCGAGGGCTGGTACGCCAGCAGGTTGCCCGACCGGATGGTCAGGTTTCCATTGTCCAGGTCATACGAGTTCACGTCGAACGCCCGGTCGGCGAGCAGCATTTTGCCCTGCCCCTCGGCCACCACCCAGTCACTGGCGTGCAGCGGGGAGTGGAAGCTCGTGCGCAGCAGCCGGTCGAAGCGGCCGTTGCCGATGCCGTTGAACTCCATGCGCCCGTAGTAGGCGATCATCTTGCCCTTCTGCAGGAACCACTGGCTCCCCTTGAGCTCCACGCAGAAGGTGTACGCGTTCACGTTGTCGTCGGAGGGCAGGGTGTGCGGGTCGAAGACCGTCGGGCCGCCGGGTCCGCCGATCATGGGACCAAAGTTCACAGCTTCTCCTCCGAGGCCTGCACGTAGACGGCGCCCTGGCCCGACAGCTCCAGCTGGAACGCCTCACCCGAGCCGCGCCCCACCATGTCCCGCCAGCCGAGCGCGGTGGAGAGCTTGTTCCTGACGTCCCCGTGGTGGGCCACGTACGCCTGCGGGTCGACGTGGACCGGCCGGTTGGGGGTGATGGGGAGCTCGATGACCCCTCCGTGGGCCATCACGGCGACCGAGCCGTGCCCCTTGAGGGTGGTGGTGAACAGGCCCTGGCCGGTCACCTGGCCGCGGACCATGCCCATGACACCGCCTTGCGAGCCCATGAACATCGTGCCCTGCTGGAGGGTGCCGTCGAAGGCGAGCAGCCGGTCGGCCTCGACGTACAGGGTGTCGCCGGTCAGGCCGATCACCTGGATGTGGTGGCCGCCGTGGCCGAACATCACGGTGCCGTTGCCCTCCACCTCCATCAGCGGGGTCTGTTCGTTCGCCACCCGGCGCCCGATCATGCCCATCACCCCGCCCTGACCGCCCGTCAGGCTCGGGGTGAAGGAGACCTCGCCGCGGTACGCGAGCATCGCGCCGCGCTGGCTGTACATCCGCTGCCCCGGGATCACCTGGGCCTCGACCATCTTCGAGTTGATCTCGCGGAACGGCATCAGATGTCGCCCCCGATGGTGTTGCGCTCGCTGGGCTGCACGTAGACCAGGCCCTCACCCTCGAAGCGGATCTGGAACGCCTCGCCGGAGCCCTCGCCGATCAGGGTGCGGAAGGTGATCCCCGACTGGAACGACTGCTGGAGGTTGCCGGTGTGCGCGATGTACGCCCCCGGGTCGACGGACAGCGGGTACTGGGAGCTGACGCGCAGCACTACCGCCGGGCCGTCGGACATGATCGCCGCCTGCCCGGAGCCCTCGACGGTGGTGGTGAACAGGCCGTTGCCCGTCGCCCCGCCGCGCAGGCCGGTGAAGGTGGTGCCGGTGCGCAGGCCGGCGTCGGTGCACAGGAGGTTGCTGGACTCCACGTACAGCTTCTCGCCGCGCAGACTGACCAGATTGATTTCGCTCGCGCGGTCGGCGAAGAAGCAGGTGCCGTGCCCCTGCACTTCCATCACGGTCATCTGCTCACCCGTCAGGCGACGGGTCACCATGCCGCGCAGGCCTTCGCCGCCGCCGGTCATCTTCTTGAAGGCCACCTGGCCGTCGTACGCAACCATGGAGCCGTTCTTCGCTTTGACGGCATCCCCGGTGAGGTCGACGGCGAGCACCTTGCTGCCTTGGAGTCGGAACTGAGCCACGGGATGACGTTATCGGCAGCGGGCGAAGGCGAACAGGGCCCGGTGGCCGATATCCGGCGACTGTGGCATCTTCCGGACCCCGGCCGGACGTGGGGCGGACCCGGCGGCGGACTCCGGGGGTCCCAGCGGCCGGCACCGGCGGGCCCCCGGCGGGCCCCCGGCGGGCCCCCGGTCAAGATCCAGCAAAGCGGCTGAGACACTGGGACGGACCCCAGGCCACCACCCCGAAGGCTCATCGTGGACATCAAGACCGCTTCCGCCCTGCACCGGCTGCGCCTCGTCTCCGTACCCGAGGCGCTGTCGTTCCCGGCCCTGCTGATCTTCGGCTCGCTGCTGAGCCGCATCTCCGACATCGACTACCTGATGATGCCGCTCGGCATCCTCCACGGGATCCTGTTCCTCATCTACGCGGTCTTCCTGCTGGATGTCTGGAGCACGGCGAAGTGGCCGGCCAAGAGGGCGGCCCTGTTCTTCGTGCTGGCGCTGCTGCCCTTCGGCGGCCTGTACGGCGACAAGCTGCTCAAGCGCGAGGAGGCCGACAGCGTGCTGGCGGCCCGCGCCGGCCGCGAGGCGGTGGACGCCGCATGATCGTCGCGTTCTCGGTGACCCCGCTGGGGGTCGGCGAAGAGGTCGGCGAGTACGTCGCCGACGCGGTGCGCGTCGTACGGGAGTCGGGGCTGCCGAACCGTACGGACGCGATGTTCACCTCGATCGAGGGGGAGTGGGACCAGGTGATGGACGTGGTCAAGCGCGCGGTGGCGGCCGTGGAGGAGCGGGCGCCGCGGGTGTCACTCGTCCTGAAGGCCGATGTCCGCCCCGGGGTCGTCGACGGGCTGACATCCAAGGTGGAGACGGTGGAACGCCACCTCGCCTGACCCCGTCGCGGTCCGGTACGCGCATCCGTGGCCCACGCCGCGCGGGTTGCCCGCGACCCGGTCTCCGCGCCGCCCGGGCCGGGCACCGGGGTCGCCTTCCTGAACCGGAGCACGGCCTACGCCCCCGGCGGGCCGCCCGTCGTCAGGGCGATGCCGAGCGGGGTGCGCTCGTAGAGGATCCGGTGGCCGTGGCGGGACGAGATCAGCAGGCCCGCCCCGTGCAGGGCCTTCAGGTGCGCCGAGACCGTGGCCGGCGCCAGGCCGAGCCGGTGGGCCAGCGCCGTCGTGGACGCCGGCTCGTCCAGCGCGCACAGCACGTCCGCCCGGCCCCGGCCCAGCAGCCGCGCCAGCGCCTGCGGGGTCGCACCCGCCGGTGCCGTCCACAGCGCGCCGATGCCCCGCGCCGGATACACCAGCGTCGGCTGCCAGGGCGGGTCGTACCCGCCGACCACCTCCGGCCAGACGAACGCGCTCGGCATGAGGAGCAGGCCCTGCCCGTCCAGGGAGCGGTCGTGGTGGGTCGGGCGCCGGATGGTGAGCGTTCCGTCCGACCATCCGAGGTCCGGGTGGAGGCCGTCGAACAGCGCCTCCAGCCCGCCCGCCGCCAGCCGCCGCGAGTGGAACAGGATGTCCGCCTCCAGCAGGGCCCGCAGCCGCGGCCAGTGCGGGGCGATCAGCGCCGCCCAGGCCTGCTCGTACAGATCGGCCAACTCCCGTACCGCACGGGCCGGATCCGCGAGCATGCGCCGCCCGAGGTCGCTCTCCGCGGCGCCCGGGGTGCAGACGAGGGCGCGCCGCAGGTCCTCCCGGACCGCCTCCGGGTCGGCCGCCGAGGACCTTACCCGCGCCAACTCCTCCTCGAAGGTGACGGAAGGGCCGACCGGCGGCGGGCTCAGGAAGTCCGGGTTGTGGCCGGAGCGCGGCATCAGCAGCCACAGCGGTCTCAGATCCAGCCCGTCGGCGGCCGCCCGGATCCGCCGCAGCCAGGGCAGGTGGTACGCCTGCCGGGCCGGCCTCAGCAGGGTCCGCACCGCCTCCTGAGTCTCCCAGCGCGGCGAGAGCGAGAACCGGCAGCGCAGCAGGTCACCCGGCCCGAAGCGGAAATGGAATGCCAACGCTCCCCCTGCCGGTCGTCGCGTTCCGTGCACCGGCGGTGATTCGGTGCAGGACGAATCACTGCCGCACCCCACCGTAGCCCTGCAGGGTGTCCGCATGTCCACCGCCAACGAGGCCGCACCCGCCCCGCCCGCCCCCGCCGACGGCTACCGCTCCGTTTTCCGGGTCCGGGAGTTCCGGCCCGTCTTCGCCGCGCACCTGTTGTCCGTCCTCGGCATCGTCGTCGCCGAGATCGCCCTCACCGTCCTCGTCTTCCGCACCACCGGCTCGCCCCTGATGAGCGCGCTCACCTTCGCCCTCGGCTTCCTCCCGTACGCCCTCGGCGGCACCCTCCTCGCCGGGATCGCCGACCGCAGCCCCGCCCGCAGGGTCCTCGTCGGGTGCGACCTCGTCTGCGCCGCCTGCGCGGCGGCCATGGTCCTGCCCGGCACCCCCGTGGCCGGGCTGCTCCTCCTGCGCTGCGCCATGGCCTTCGTCGCACCCCTGTTCCAGGGCACGCGGAACGCCACCCTCGCCGACATCCTCGGCCCCGGCGAGGCCTTCGTCCTCGGCCGCTCGCTGATGCGCATGGTGGCGCAGAGCGCCCAGCTCGTCGGCTTCGGCCTCGGCGGGCTGCTGCTCACCGTCCTCGCCCCGCGCGCCGCCATCGCGCTGACCGCCGCCGGGTTCCTGTGCTCGGCCCTGCTGCTGCGCTTCGGTACCGCGGCCAGGCCGGCCCGGGCCGCCGCCGCCCGCACCTCCCCGCTCGCCGGGATGCGCGCCGTCCTGGGCGAGCGCCGGCTGCGCGCACTCACCCTGCTGTTCTGGCTGCCGCCCGTCTTCGTCATCGCCCCCGAGGCGCTGCTCGCCCCGTACGCCGACGGCATCGGGGCCGGCACCGCCGCGCTGGGGGTGATGATGTGCGCCCTGCCCGTCGGTACCGTCGCGGGTGAACTGTGGGCCGGTTCGATGCTCGGCCCGCGGACCCGTTCCCGGCTGGTGGCCCCGCTCGCGGCGGCCGGCATGCTGCCGCTGCTCGCGTACGCCGCCCGGCCCGGGGTGGTCGTCGTCCTCGCCGCCCTGCTGCTCACGGGCCTGGCGGGCGCGTACACCCTCGGCCTCGACCAGTGGTACGTCGACGCCGTCCCGGACGAGTTGCGCGGCCGGGCGATGACCCTGCTGAGCACCGGCCTGATGACCCTCCAGGGCGTCGGCATGGCCCTGGCCGGGCTGGCCGCCGAGTTCCTGCCCGTGCACGTGGTCGTCACGGGCGCCGCGCTGCTCGGCACGGCGGTGGTCGTGCTCCTCCTCGCCGAACTGAGGTGCGCGGGCGGGCCGGCCCGCGGACCGAGGAATGAGACGGACTCCGCGGCCAAATGACCGCCCGGTAGGGTCGGGTGTGTGTCCAAGCCGCTCAGCCTCCCCTTCGACCCCATCGCCCGCGCCGACGAGCTCTGGCAGCGCCGCTGGGGGCCGGTGCCCTCGATGGCCGCCATCACCTCGATCATGCGCGCGCACCAGATCCTGCTCGGCGAGGTGGACGCGGTGGTCAAGCCGTACGGGCTGACCTTCGCGCGGTACGAGGCGCTGGTCCTGCTCACCTTCTCCAAGGCCGGTGAACTGCCGATGTCGAAGATCGGCGAGCGCCTGATGGTCCACCCGACGTCGGTGACCAACACGGTGGACCGGCTGGTGCGGTCCGGGCTGGTGGCCAAGCGCCCGAACCCGAACGACGGCCGGGGCACGCTCGCGTCCATCACGGACAAGGGCCGCGAGGTCGTCGAGGCGGCGACGAAGGACCTGATGGCGATCGACTTCGGGCTCCGCGCGTACGACGCCGAGGAATGCCAGGAGATCTTCGCGCTCCTGCGGCCGCTGCGGGTCGCCGCCGCGGACTTCGAGGAGCAGTAGCCCGCGGCCGGTGACCGGCGTACGAGGCCCCCGTCAAGATCGCGCAAAACGGACGGTTAGGCTCAGTGGCATGAAGAAGAGCGTGCTGACCCGCTACCGGGTGATGGCCTATGCCACTGCAGTGATGCTGCTGGTGCTCTGCACCTGCATGGTTTTCAAGTACGGCTTCGACCAGGGCGCCGACCTGACCCTCGCGGTCTCGCAGGTGCACGGCGTGCTGTTCATGATCTACCTGGTGTTCGCCTTCGATCTCGGCTCCAAGGCCAGGTGGCCGTTCCCGAAGCTGCTCTGGGTGCTCGCCTCCGGCACGATTCCGCTGGCCGCCTTCTTCGTCGAGCGCAAGGTCCGCGCCGAGGTCGAGCCCCTGGTCGTCGAGGCCATGGCCGCCGCCGAGGCGTAGAGCGCCGCTGGTCCTCAGGGCACCCCGGGGAGACTCCCCGGGGTTTCCCATCGACATTTACTAGGACGTCCTAGTAAATTCGTGGGTATGGACGCAGACGCCATCGAGGAGGGCCGCCGCCGCTGGCAGGCCCGTTACGACAAGGCCCGCAAGCGCGAGGCCGATTTCACCACGCTCTCCGGGGATGACGTCGATCCCGTCTACGGGCCCCGGCCCGGTGACGCGTACGAGGGATTCGAGCGCATCGGCTGGCCGGGGGAGTACCCGTACACCCGCGGCCTGCACGCCACCGGGTACCGGGGCCGGACCTGGACCATCCGCCAGTTCGCCGGGTTCGGCAATGCCGAGCAGACCAACGAGCGCTACAAGATGATCCTGGCCGCCGGCGGCGGCGGGCTCTCCGTGGCCTTCGACATGCCGACCCTCATGGGGCGCGACTCCGACGACCCCCGCTCCCTCGGCGAGGTCGGCCACTGCGGAGTCGCCATAGACTCCGCCGCCGACATGGAGGTCCTGTTCAAGGACATCCCGCTGGGCGACGTGACCACCTCGATGACGATCTCGGGCCCGGCCGTGCCCGCCTTCTGCATGTACCTCGTCGCCGCCGAACGGCAGGGCGTAGACCCGGCCGTCCTCAACGGCACGCTGCAGACGGACATCTTCAAGGAGTACATCGCCCAGAAGGAGTGGCTCTTCGAACCCGAGCCGCACCTGCGCCTCATCGGCGACCTCATGGAGTACTGCGCGAAGGGCATCCCGGCGTACAAGCCGCTGTCCGTCTCCGGCTACCACATCCGCGAGGCCGGGGCGACGGCCGCGCAGGAGCTCGCCTACACCCTCGCCGACGGTTTCGGCTACGTGGAGCTGGGCCTCTCCCGCGGTCTGGACGTGGACCACTTCGCGTCCGGCCTCTCCTTCTTCTTCGACGCGCACCTCGACTTCTTCGAGGAGATCGCCAAGTTCCGCGCCGCCCGCCGGATCTGGGCGCGCTGGATGAAGGAGGTGTACGGGGCGCAGAGCGAGAAGTCGATGTGGCTGCGCTTCCACACCCAGACCGCCGGTGTCTCGCTGACCGCGCAGCAGCCGTACAACAACGTCGTGCGCACGGCGGTCGAGGCCCTCGCGGCCGTCCTCGGCGGCACCAACTCGCTGCACACCAACGCCCTCGACGAGACCCTCGCCCTGCCGAGCGAGCAGGC
Source organism: Streptomyces sp. NPDC097981 (assembly GCF_040302565.1). Taxonomy (NCBI): domain Bacteria; kingdom Bacillati; phylum Actinomycetota; class Actinomycetes; order Kitasatosporales; family Streptomycetaceae; genus Streptomyces; species Streptomyces sp. NPDC097981. Next base: position 91,081 of record NZ_JBEORW010000017.1, on the reverse strand, counting down.
GGCCGAGATCGCCCTGCGCACGCAGCAGGTGCTGATGGAGGAGACCGGGGTGGCCAACGTGGCCGACCCGCTGGGCGGTTCCTGGTATGTGGAGCAGCTCACCGACCGCATCGAGGCCGACGCCGAGAAGATCTTCGACCAGATCAAGGAGCGCGGCCTGCGCGCCCACCCGGACGGGCAGCACCCGATCGGGCCGATCACCTCGGGCATCCTGCGCGGCATCGAGGACGGCTGGTTCACCGGGGAGATCGCCGAGTCGGCCTTCCAGTACCAGCGGTCGCTGGAGAAGGGCGACAAGCGGGTCGTCGGAGTCAACGTGCACCACGGGTCGGTGACCGGGGACCTGGAGATCCTCCGCGTCAGCCACGAGGTGGAGCGCGTACAGGTGGAGCACCTGGCCGCCCGCAAGGAGCGGCGCGACGACGCCAGGGTGAAGTCCTCGCTGGACGCCATGCTGGCCGCCGCCCGCGACGGGTCGAACATGATCCCGGCGATGCTGGACGCGGTGCGCGCCGAGGCCACGCTCGGGGAGATCTGCAACGTGCTGCGCGACGAGTGGGGCACGTACACGGAGCCGCCGGGCTTCTGATCCCGGTCGGCGGCAAACCCCTCCGGGGCAAGGCCGGTCGTGGTGCCCGTACGGTGGCGCCATGACCGGCCTTCCTGTTCCCGTACGGGGCGTCAGCGCGCGCGTGGTGATGAACAGGGGCGGCTGCGGGGGCTACTACGCGTACCTCGTGGCCGACTTCGAGCCGCCCGGCCCGGACGGCCGCACGGAACTGGTGAACCTGGTCCCGGAGCGGCGGCTGCCCGCGGAGTTCCTCCCCGCCGTCCGGACGGGGATCGAGCCGGGGCTGGCCGGGGTCGCGGCCGCGGTGCTCCTCACGGACGGGGGCGTGTACGAGGCGGACGCCTGGGACATCGGCTACCGGACGGCCGGGGCGGAAGCGGCCCGGGGCGCCCTCGTCGCGGCCGGGCTGCGGCCCGCCGCGGAAGCGGACGCCCTGCGCTGGGCGACCTGGCCCGGCCGGCGGCGGCCCTGGCCCGGCCGCAACCCCCGGTCCGAGGAGCTGTACGAGCGGATCCGCCGGGCGGGACCCCGCTGAGACGGACCCCGCCGGGACCCGGACGGGCCGGGCCGGGGTCGGTGTCAGGCCGGGCCCGGGGGCAGGTGTCAGGCCGCGGCCGGGCCCTGGAGGCCGTGCATCAGGAGGGCCGTGAAGGTGGACACCCAGAGCTCGTCCACCGGTTCGGAGCTCACCAGCGCCCGGTGCACCACGGTGCCCGCGATCACGTCGAAGATCAGGTCCGTGGTGCGGCAGGCGAGAGCCTCGTCCTCCTCGTACGGGAGTTCGCCGCGGGCCTGGGCCCGTTCGCGGCCCAGTACGACGAGACGTTTCTGCCGGTCCACGATCGCCGATCGGATCCGGTCGCGCAGGGCCTCGTCCCGGGTGGACTCGGCGACGACCGCCATCAGGGCCGTACGGGCCTCCGGCCGCCGCAGCAGCGCCGCGAACTGGAGGACCACGTTCTCGACGTCGGCTTCGAGGGAGCCCCGGTCGGGGAGTTCGAGGGAGTCGAAGAGCTCCGCGACGGCGTCCACGACCAGCTCGTTCTTGCCCGCCCAGCGGCGGTACAGGGTGGTCTTGGCGACCCCGGCCCGGGCCGAGACGTCGCCCATCGTCAGCTTCGACCAGCCCAGCTCGACCAGTGCGTCCCGCGTCGCGGCGAGGATCGCGGCGTCCGCAGCGGCGCTGCGGGGGCGGCCGGTGCGTCCGGTCGGGGAGCTGGGGTTGCGCATGGCGCAGACCATACCCGTCGGTAGCGGAACTCCCCCAGCTACCGCTGGGAGGTACCCCCAGCGGGCCCAGTGTTGTGGTTCAGATCACGGGGCGCGAAGGGGCGCGGAGAGTTACGCTACGGCTCGTAGCGTAAGAGCGGCAACCACGCGAAGAGCTACCGGCGCCAGGTGGGGACCCGGCGCCCACACCGCACAACCGATCGGGTTCGACCCGGCAAGAAGGCATTTCGGCCGATCTTTTTCGTCCGCGCGCGCACACGGGGGAGGATGTACGCATGCAGCCCAGAAACATGTCCATGAGCGGCGTCGTCGACCTCGCCGCGGTGAAGGCGGCCGGCGAGGCCAAGGCGAAGGCCGAGCAGGCCCGTGCCGAAGCGGCCCGGCAGGCCGCCCAGGGCGGCGCACCTGCGTCCGCGGGCGCCGTCCCGCCGTCCGCGCTCGTGATCGACGTCGACGAGGCCGGCTTCGAACGCGACGTCCTCCAGCTCTCCGCCGAGGTCCCGGTCGTCCTGGACTTCTGGGCCGAGTGGTGCGAGCCGTGCAAGCAGCTCAGCCCGCTGCTGGAGCGCCTGACGATCGAGGCGAACGGACGCCTCCTCCTGGCGAAGGTCGACGTCGACTCCAACCAGATGCTGATGCAGCAGTTCGGCATCCAGGGCATTCCGGCCGTGTTCGCCGTCGTCGCCGGCCAGGTGCTGCCGCTGTTCCAGGGCGTGGCGCCCGAGCAGGAGATCCGCGCGACCCTCGCCCAGCTGGTCCAGGTCGCCGAGGAGCGCTTCGGGATCATCGGCATCGAGGTGGACCCCAACGCCGAGGGCGGCCCCGCGGGAGCCCCTGCGGCCGAGGCCGCGGCCCCGGCGGGCCCGTACGACGCGCTGCTCGAAGCGGCCGTCGTCGCGCTGGACGCCGGTGACCTGGGCGGCGCGGTGCAGGCGTACAAGAACGTACTGGCGGACGACCCGGCCAACACCGAGGCGAAGCTGGGCCTGGCGCAGGCCGAGCTGCTCGCCCGGGTCAAGGACATGAACCCGCAGGCGGTGCGCACCGCTGCGGCCGAGAACCCGAAGGACCCGGCGGCCCAGATCGCCGCGGCGGACCTGGATCTGGTCGGCGGCCACGTGGAGGACGCGTTCGGGCGCCTCGTGGACACCGTCAGGGTGACGGCCGGCGCGGACCGGGACGCGGTGCGGGTGCGACTGCTGGAGCTGTTCGAGGTCATCGGGGCGGACGACCCCCGGGTGGCTGCGGCGCGTACGGCGCTCGCGCGGGTGCTGTTCTGAGTCCGTTCTACGAGGCCTCCGGGAAGCCGGTCGGCCACCGACGATTTATTGACACGTAGATAAACAGCGGCCGCACTTTGCCAAAACTTGGCAATTGCGGCCGCTGTTACTCGCAGTAAGTGGAACCCCGTGAACTGTCCGGTGTGTTCGTAAATCCGACGCTCTGTCGTGGCCCTGGGTGACACCCTGTGTTGTCGCCCCGTGGCACCGGGTCGACCCCTGGTTATCTTGCCGTTACCCGCCAGTAACGAACCCCCTTGTGCCCCGGCCTGGAATGGACCACGATCGGCGACGCTCGGTCCTTCCCGCAGAGCCGCTCGTCCGGAGCCGCGGTGAGGGTCCCCACCGGGCCGGCCGGTGGCAGTGGCACCGGCCGTGGGACAGGGGGGTCTTCGCCACACCGGCGGAGCCTGTCCTCCTGGTTGCGCGAACGCGTGACCCAGTGGTTGTCGCTCGGGGGTGAACGCCGGTGTACCGGACGCGGCTCGGCCGCGGCTCGGCCGCCTGCGCTCCTTCCCGAGGACGTAGCACTTCTCCCATCCCAGGACGGGTACGGCCCGGACCGGAGATGTACGTCCGAGAAGGAGGAACGAATAATGAGTTCTCAGGTTCGTGGCGGGACCAGATGGAAGCGCTTCGCGCTCGTCATGGTGCCGAGCATCGCGGCCACCGCCGCGGTCGGTGTGGGGCTGGCGCAGGGTGCCCTCGCGGCGTCCTTCAGTGTCTCCGGCCAGGACTTCAAGGTCTCGGCCGACAAGCTCGACGGTGACAACCTCATCCAGTACGGCGGTATCGCCGAGGGGCACGACCTCAAGGGCAACGCTGCGCACCACCCGGTGACCATCTCCGGGTTCAGCCACGCCGAGATCACCAACATGTGCCAGTCGCTGGTGACCCCGACGCCGCTGGGCAACATCACGCTCCAGCTGCGGACGGGCCACAAGGGCAAGCCGGCCGTCGCCGACAACATCTACCTGGATGTCGCGGAGCTCGACACCGACGCCGAGTTCAAGAACCTGGACATCGGTGTCGCCGTGGGCGACGCGAGCCACAAGACCAAGCCGCAGGCCGGTACGGTCGCGAGCCCCTACGCGTTCTCCCAGCGCGCCGACAAGGCGATTCTGACGAACGTGCGCCAGAAGGCGTGGGCGACGACGGCGGGTACCTTCAAGCTGCCCGACCTCAAGCTGCGCCTCATGGGCGGCGACCAGCCGTGCTACCAGGACGAGAACTGATCCGTCCCGGAGTGTGACCGGAGGGGCGGTCGGGGGCGGCAGCGGCCGTCTCCGCTCGCCCGTCCGGGCTTCACATAGTTTTCCGTACCACCGTTTCCAGGGAGCTGTAGTCCATGAACCACCAGGCCCCGGTCTACGTTCGCCGCTCTGATGATGCTTGGCTCACCGTGGTGTATTACCACTTCTACGCCTGGCGCGGCCGCCGTCCGTTCTGGGCCGGCCTGTTCACGCTCCTCGGTGGTCTCCCTATCGCGTACTTCCCGTACGCGGACGTGCGACTGGGCAACATCACCCTTGCCATGGCCACCACGGCCGGCTCCGGCTCGCTGATCATCGGCATCCTGCTGATCACGCTGGGCCTGGCCCTCTGGTTCCAGCAGGGCATCCGGGTCTTCGCGGGTGTCGCCTCGATCCTGCTGGCCCTGGTGTCCCTGCCGGTATCCAACCTCGGCGGGTTCTTCCTGGGCTTCATCTGCTCCATGGTCGGCGGCGCCCTCGCCCTGGCATGGGTACCCGGCGTCCCGGCGGAAGAGACCGCCGGCCCGGTCGCGGACACGGGCAAGAGCACGGCGGAAGCAATGGCGGGCGGCCCCCAGGGCATCCCGGCGCCCCGCGAGACGGAAACGGCATACGCGAGCGAGACGACTGCCCACGCCGATGGCGGGAGGAACAGTGCGGGGTGACGAGACGCAGCGGGGCGCGGCCCTGAGCGCAGAGTCCCGCGAAGGAAGGGGCCCGCGGCACGCCGCCCCCCGGAAGTCGCTGCTGAACAAGATCCAGATACCCGTCGGCAAGACGATGGCCCTGGCGGCCATGCCGACCGCGGTCTTCGTCGGAATGGGCATGGCGCCGAAGCTGGCCCTGGCCGACGACCAGGAGATCCCCTTCGCACCCGGCCCGTGTGTCACGCGGTCCGACGAACCCGCGGAGTCGGCCTCTCCGAGCCCGTCCACATCGCCCTCGCCGAGTTCGTCGCCCACCGCGACCCCCTCGCCCGGCGCGTCCACGGCCCCGAAGCCCGGCGTCACCCCGCCGGCCCCGAAGCCGTCCGCCAGCAAGCAGGCCGGTACCACCGCCGCGTCGAAGCAGACGGCCCCGTCGGCCCCGGCCGCCACGCCCTCGGCGTCCAAGACCCCGAACCCGCTCGACCCGCTGGGCGTCGGCGACAAGCTCAAGGGCGTCATCGACGCGCTCGGCAAGCCCCTCCAGGGCGCGACCCCGTCGGCGACCCCGACGCCCACGCCCACGCCGTCCAAGTCCGCCTCCACGGCCCCGGCGACCCCGGCCCCGTCCACGCCCGCCCCGGACCCGGCCGCGGACGCGATCCGCGACGCGGCGAAGAAGGCCGGCGTCGACGTCAAGGAGCTCTCCCAGGACGTCAAGGACTCCGCGACGACCCCGAAGGACGAGACGGGCAAGACCGCGGACGCGGACAAGCCGAAGCCCGAGGAGACGAAGGACGCGGACGGGAAGCAGCCCTTCCCCTGCCCGACGTACGACGCCAAGGCGCTGGCCGACGCAGAACTGGAGCAGGGCATCCCGCTCCTGCCGGACGAGCCCTGGTACCTCGACAGCTCGCTGCTGACCCTCTACGGCCTGGACTACCACGGCATCGTCGAGGTGAAGACGGCCGGCGGCAAGACCAAGAAGGTCCTGAAGTTCACCGCGGACTCGCTGGACATCAAGGACCTCTACCAGACGGTCGGCAAGAGCGGGAACGTCGCCCACCTGAAGTCCCGCTCCGGCTCCACCTCGAAGATCCGCGGTGGCACGGTGACGATGTACACCGAGAGCCTCAAGGGCAACCTCTTCGGCCTGATCCCGATCGAGTTCACCCCGAACAGCCCACCGCCCCTGAACGTCCCGTTCGCGTTCTTCACGAACGTCAAGGTCGTCCAGGCCGGCCAGTTCGGCGGCACGCTCACCGTCCCGGGCCTCAAGAACTACATCGGCCCGCCGGAGTAGTCCCGTACGGCCCCGCGCACGGCGCCCCGCGCCCCGCGCAACACACCGAGGGCGGCACCCCATCCCTTCCGGGATCCGGGGTGCCGCCCTCGGTCTCTGTGCGGCGGAGTCACATCGTGCGGTGTCAGCCCTGGGGCTGGCCGCCCAGGTGGTGGACGCGGACCATGTTGGTCGTGCCGGGCACGCCGGGGGGCGAGCCGGCGGTGATGATCATGGTGTCGCCCTCGTTGTAGCGGCCCAGCTTCAGCAGCTCGCCGTCCACCAGGTCGACCATGGCGTCGGTGTTGTCCACGTGCGGGACGACGTACGAGTCCACGCCCCAGCTCAGCGTGAGCTGGTTGCGGGTGTTGACGTCGGTGGTGAAGGCGAGGATCTGCTGCGTGGCGCGGTAGCGCGACAGGCGGCGGGCCGTGTCGCCGGACTGGGTGAAGGCGATGAGCGCCTTGCCGTCGAGGAAGTCCGCGATCTCGCAGGCCGCGCGGGCGACGGAGCCGCCCTGGGTACGGGGCTTCTTGCCCGGGACCAGCGGCTGGAGGCCCTTGGAGAGGAGCTCCTCCTCGGCCGCAGCGACGATCTTCGACATCGTCTTGACGGTCTCGATCGGGTACGCGCCCACCGAGGACTCGGCCGACAGCATGACCGCGTCCGCGCCGTCGAGGATCGCGTTGGCGACGTCGGACGCCTCCGCGCGCGTCGGGCGGGAGTTGGTGATCATCGACTCCATCATCTGGGTCGCGACGATCACCGGCTTGGCGTTGCGGCGGCACATCTCGATGAGCCGCTTCTGGACCATCGGGACCTTTTCGAGCGGGTACTCGACGGCCAGGTCGCCACGGGCCACCATGACCGCGTCGAAGGCGGCGACCACGGCCGCCATGTTCTCGACGGCCTGCGGCTTCTCGACCTTGGCGATGACGGGGACCCGGCGGCCCTCCTCGTCCATGACCTTGTGGACGTCCTTGACGTCGTTGGCGTCGCGGACGAAGGACAGGGCGACCATGTCGCAGCCCATCCGCAGGGCGAAGCGGAGGTCGTCGACGTCCTTCTCCGACAGGGCGGGGACGTTCACGGCGGCACCCGGCAGGTTGATGCCCTTGTGGTCCGAGATGACACCGCCCTCGATGACGATGGTCTTGACCCGCGGGCCGTCGACCTCGGTCACCCGCAGCTCGACGTTGCCGTCGTTGATCAGGACCTGGTCGCCCTTGGCGACGTCGCCCGGCAGACCCTTGTAGGTGGTGCCGCAGATGGACTTGTCGCCCGGGACGTCCTCGGTGGTGATGGTGAATTCGTCACCGCGCACCAGCTCGACGGGGCCCTCGGCGAAGGTCTCCAGACGGATTTTGGGGCCCTGGAGGTCGGCAAGGACGCCGACCGCGCGCCCGGTGTCCTCGGAGACCTTCCGGACGCGGTCGTACCGCTCCTGGTGTTCTGCCTGGGATCCGTGGCTGAAGTTGAATCGGGCCACGTTCATACCTGCCTCGATGAGCGCTTTCAGCTGCTCATACGAGTCGACGGCGGGGCCCAGCGTGCAGACGATTTTGGAACGGCGCATGACTGGATCCTATCGGTTTGTTTCGTAGCGGAATATTCCGTCTGGTGGAAAGTCCAAGTGACTACTCAGTAACCAGCGCGTACGCCTGGGTGGCGATCTCCAGTTCCTCATCCGTGGGGACCACGGCCACGGCCACCCGCGCGTGGTCCGGCGACACCAGCCGCGGCTCCGGGGAGCGCACGGCGTTGGCCTCCGGGTCCAGCACGAGTCCCAGCTCCGCGAGGCCGTCCACGGCAGCTTCCCGGACCTGGTGGGCGTTCTCGCCGACCCCGGCCGTGAACGCCACCGCGTCCACCCGGCCGAGCACCGCCGAGTAGGCCCCGATGTACTTCTTCAGCCGGTGGACGTACGCCGCGAAGGCGAGCCGCGCCGACTCGTCGCCCTCGCCCGCCCGCCGCAGCACCTCGCGCATGTCGTTGTCGCCGCACAGGCCCAGCAGACCGCTCTTCTTGTTCAGGAGCGAATCGATCTCATCCACCGAGAAGCCCCCCACCCGCGCCAGGTGGAAGACGACCGCCGGATCCAGGTCGCCCGAACGGGTGCCCATGACCAGACCCTCCAGCGGGGTCAGGCCCATGGACGTCTCCACGCACACCCCGCCCCGGACCGCCGAGGCCGAAGCGCCGTTGCCCAGGTGCAGCACGATCACGTTCACGTCCGCCACCGGCCTGCCGAGCAGACCGGCCGTGGCCCGCGAGACGTACGCGTGCGAGGTGCCGTGGAACCCGTACCGCCGGATGGCGTACGCGTCCGCCGTCGCGGCATCGATCGCGTACCGCGCCACGTGCTCCGGCATCGTCGAGTGGAAGGCCGTGTCGAAGACCGCCACCTGCGGGAGGTCCGCGCGCAGGGCGCGCGCCACCTCGATGCCGGTCACGTTCGCCGGATTGTGCAGCGGGGCGAGGGGGATCAGGCTGCGGATCTCCGCCAGCACCTCGTCGTCGATCACCGTCGGCTGCGTGAACCGGGTCCCGCCGTGCACGACCCGGTGCCCGACGGCCGCCAGTTCGGGGGAGTCCAGGCCCAGGCCGTCGGCGGCCAGCTCCGCTGCGACGGCCTTGAGCGCGGCCTCGTGGTCCGCGATCGCGCCGACCCGCTCGCGCTTGCCGCCCTCGGCGGCCGGACCGGTGAGCGGCTCGTGCACGAGGCGCGAGGTCTCCTCGCCGATCCGCTCCACCAGGCCGGCGGCGAGGCGGGCGGAGTCCGTCATGTCGAGCAGCTGGTACTTCACCGACGAGGAGCCGGAGTTGAGGACGAGTACGCGCGATGCGGTGGTCACGATGAGGGTCTTTCCTTCGGGGTGAGGGGCTCGGCGGCGATCGGGCGGTCAGGCGGTGGGGACCGGGGTGCCCTGCGCCTGGATCGCGGTGATCGCCACGGTGGTGACGATGTCCTGCACCAGCGCGCCGCGCGAGAGGTCGTTGACCGGCTTGCGCAGACCCTGGAGCACCGGGCCGACCGCGACGGCGCCCGCCGAGCGCTGCACCGCCTTGTACGTGTTGTTGCCCGTGTTGAGGTCCGGGAAGATCAGCACGCTCGCGCGGCCGGCCACCTCGGACCCGGGCAGCTTGGTCGCGGCGACCGAGGGCTCGACGGCGGCGTCGTACTGGATCGGGCCCTCGACGGCCAGGTCGGGGCGCTGCGCGCGGACGATCCCGGTGGCCTTGCGGACCTTGTCCACGTCCGCGCCGCTGCCCGAGGTGCCCGTCGAGTACGAGAGCATCGCGATCCGCGGCTCCACACCGAAGGCGGCCGCGGTGGCCGCCGACTGGATGGCGATGTCGGCGAGCTGCTCGGCGCCCGGGTCCGGGTTGACCGCGCAGTCGCCGTAGACGAGGACCCGGTCGGCCAGGCACATGAAGAAGACCGAGGAGACGATGGACGCCTCCGCCTTCGTCTTGATGATCTCGAAGGCGGGGCGGATGGTCGCGGCGGTGGAGTGCACCGCGCCGGAGACCATGCCGTCGGCGAGGCCCTGCTGCACCATCAGGGTGCCGAAGTAGTTGACGTCGGTGACCACGTCGGCCGCCAGCTCCGTGGTCATGCCCTTGTGCGCGCGGGCCTGCGCGTAGTACTCGGCGAATCGTTCCCGCAGCGGGGAGGTCGCCGGGTCGATGAGCTGGGCGGAGGAGATGTCGACGCCCAGGTCGCCGGCCTTCTTCAGGATCGCCTGCTCGTCGCCCAGCAGGGTCAGGTCGCAGACCCCGCGGCGCAGCACCACGTCCGCGGCGCGCAGCACGCGCTCCTCGGTGCCCTCGGGCAGCACGACGCGGCGGCGCTCGGAGCGGGCCCGCTCCAGCAGCTCGTGCTCGAACATCATCGGCGTGACGCGCTCGGAGCGGGCCACCGACAGCAGCCCGCGCAGCTCGGCGGTGTCCACGTGCCGCTCGAACAGGCCGAGCGCGGTCTCCAGCTTGCGCGGGGTCGCGGAGTTCAAGCGGCTCTGCAGCGTGAAGAGTTCGCCGGCCGTCGGGAAGCTGTTGCCGGCGACGGAGACCACCGGGGTGCCGGGCGCCAGCTTCGCGGCCAGCGTCAGGATGTCCTGGCCGGGGCGCTCGTTCAGGGTCAGCAGCACGCCGGCGATCGGCGGGGTGCCGGAGGCGTGCGCGGCCAGCGCGCCGATGACCAGGTCGGCGCGGTCCCCGGGGGTGACGACCAGGCATCCGGGGGTCAGGGCGTTCAGGAAGTTCGGCAGCATGGCGCCGCCGAAGACGAAGTCGAGGGCGTCGCGGGCCAGCCCGGCGTCGTCGCCGAGGAGCACCTCGCCGCCGAGTGCCCGGGTGATCTGGGCGACGGTCGGGGCGGAGAGCGACTTGTCGTCCGGCAGCACGTAGCAGGGGACGGGCAGGCGGGCGGCCAGCCGCTCGGCTATGGCGTCCCGGTCCTCGGCGGCCACCCGGTTGACCACCATCGCGACGACGTGGCAGCCGAGGCTCTCGTACGCGCGGAAGGCGCTCTGGGCCTCGGCGCGCACCGCCTCGGCGGGGTGCTTCGTGCCGCCGACGACGGGCACCACCACGGCCCCCAGCTCGTTGGCGAGGCGGGCGTTCAGCGCCAGCTCGTCGGGGAGGTTCGTGTCCGCGTAGTCGGTGCCGAGGACGAGCATGACCTCGTAGTCCCGGGCCACCCGGTGGTAGCGGTCCACCAGCCGCGAGACGAGCTCGTCGGTACCCTTCTCGGCCAGGACGGCGGAGGCCTCCTGGTACTCCATGCCGTACGCCGCCCGGGCGTCCTGATCGATCCGGTAGCGGGCCTTGAGGAGGTCGAAGAGCCGGTCCGGCCCGTCGTGGAGCAGCGGACGGTAGACGCCGACCCGCGCCGTCTGGCGGGTCAGCAGTTCCATGATCCCCAGCTCGACGACCTGGCGGCCGTCCCCCCGCTCGATACCGGTCACGTACACGCTGCGCGTCACGCGTGTTCTCCGTCCCATGGTGTGGATGTAGGCGCCGCCGCACCGTGCCGGCGGGCGGATACGACTCGTTTTTCCCCGATAGGGTGGGCTTGACCTCTTGACAATACCTCGCCGGGCAGATAGGGCGCCCGCCGGGAAAAGGCCTGGTTGGAGGGGGTGAAAGGCCTGGTGGGTGGAGCATCACAAGACGCGCCGCACCCCGGGCCCGTGGAACAATCGGACAGGCTTCACCATTACGCCCTTCAGATGTACGGCCGTCCGCCCGCACGCGTACGGCCCGGTACGACCAGGAGCAGGAGACACAGCACCATGCGTATCGGAGTTCTCACCGCAGGCGGCGACTGCCCGGGCCTGAACGCCGTCATCCGTTCGGTCGTACACCGCGCCCTGGTCGGCCACGGCGACGAAGTCATCGGCTTCGAGGACGGCTTCAAGGGCCTCCTGGACGGCCACCACCGGCCCCTCGACATCAATGCCGTCAGCGGCATCCTCGCCCGGGGCGGCACGATCCTCGGTTCGGCCCGCATGGAGCGCGCGCGTCTGCACGAAGCCGCCGAGAACGCACAGGAATTGGCGAAGCGCTACGGCATCGACGCGCTCATCCCGATCGGCGGCGAGGGCACCCTGACCGCCGCCCGGATGCTGTCGGACGCAGGGATGCCGGTCGTCGGCGTGCCGAAGACCATTGACAACGACATCTCCTCCACCGACCGCACCTTCGGCTTCGACACCGCCGTCATGGTCGCCACCGAGGCCATCGACCGCCTCAAGACCACCGCCGAATCGCACCAGCGCGTGATGGTCGTCGAGGTCATGGGCCGGCACGCGGGCTGGATCGCCCTGGAGTCCGGCATGGCCGGCGGCGCCCACGGGATCTGCCTGCCGGAGCGCCCCTTCGAGGTGGACGCCCTGGTGAAGATGGTGGAGGAACGATTCTCCCGCGGTAAGAAGTTCGCCGTCATCTGCGTCGCCGAGGGCGCGCACCCGGCCGAGGGTTCCATGCCGTACGAGAAGGGCGCCATCGACCAGTACGGCCACGAGCGCTTTGCCGGCATCGGCAACCGCCTCGCCGTCGAGCTCGAACACCGCCTCGGCAAGGAGGCCCGCCCGGTCATCCTCGGCCACGTCCAGCGCGGCGGCACCCCCACCGCGTACGACCGCGTCCTGGCGACCCGCTTCGGCTGGCACGCCGTGGAGGCCGTCCACCGCGGCGACTTCGGCAACATGACCGCCCTGCGCGGCACCGACATCGTGATGGCCCCGCTGGCCCACGCCGTCACCGAACTGAAGACGGTCCCGGAGAACCGCATGTACGAGGCCGAGTCCGTCTTCTGACCCGGCCCGCCGGGCGGGACCCCCGCTCCGCTCACACCGGGCGGTTATGATCCGGCCTTGGGGGTTGGGGTGGGGACCGAGTCACGTGGACAGATCGGGCCGTGATGTCCGGGCCCCGTCATCCGTTCCAACCGCTCGATGGGAAGGTGCCCGTCTCCCGTGGCGACCCGATCTGCCGTTCCGACCGGCAAACCCACTGAAATCCGGCCGGTGCGACAGGCCGAGGGGCTGCCCCGAGGCGCGCGGCGCCTGCCCGTGCTCGTCGCCGCTCTGGCCGTCTCCTGGGCGCTGCCGCTCCTGCTCCACACACTCGGCCTGGACCTGGTGCTGATCCCCGTCCTGGTGCTGACGACGGCCTCCCTGATCCGGGTCGGCGGAGGTCTCCTCGACCGCCTCGTGGTCGCAGCCTTCCTCCTCTGCGGGGCGGTGATGGCCTTCGGGCTGCTCTTCTCCGTCTGGCCTTGGGGGCTGGCCCCCGTCCCCGGAACGGGGCTCCTGCTGAGCGTCCTGTCCGTCTCCGGCTGGCTCGCCTGCCGCAGACCCCGCATACCACTGCGCCTGCGCGGCTCGGACGCCCTCGTACTCGGCACCGCGGCCGTGGCCTGGCGCTACTTCCACCACCCGTTGGCCGGCAAGTCGACGGCCGACCGGCTGGCCTACTTCGCCACCTCCGAGGACCGGCTCGGCCACTTCTCGTACTTCGACGGCATCCACCACGTGGGCGGCTACGCCTTCCTCCACCAGGAGGCGGCCAAGGCGTACATGATGACCCCGGCCGAGGCGGTCTACCCGCAGGGTTCCCACTTCCTGCTGGCCTGGACCGACGTACTCGTGAAGTCCTCGACCGACGGCGGATCCGGCCTCGACATGACGCACCGCTATCTCCTGTACGTCCTGGCAGCCTACGCCCTGTTCTGCGGGGCACTCGTCTGGGCCGCCCGCTGGATCGGCGGTCCGCGCCTGCGCGGCTGGCGCACGGCGGCGGTCTGCGCGACCGTGGCGGCGGTGATGATGTCCGGCTCGATGGCGCAACTGGTCGAGTGGGGCTTCGACTCGGAGATCTTCGGGCTGCTGTTCCTGGCCGTCGCGCTGGCGCTGCTCGTGCGGCCGGCGATGGGCCGCGCCGAGTTCGTCCTGGTCGGGGTGGCCGCCCTGGTCTCCGTGACCTTCGTCTACAACCTCTACGGCGTCCTCGTCGGCATCACCCTGGCCGCGGTCCTGGTCGTCCACCGGCGGCGCTTCGCCCCGCACCGCCTCGTCGTCGGCGCACTGGCGGGCGGCGCCCTGATCGCGGGACTGCCCAGCGTCCTCTCGGTCCTGACCAAACTGGATGTCGCGAAGACGTCCAACCTCGCCGGACCGATGGTCATCCCCGACCGCCCGGTGTTCATCGGCTGCGGGCTGCTCGCCCTGGTGGCCGCGTCCCTGCCGGTGAACCGCAGGACGGGCACGGGGCAGATGGTCCTGGCCCTCGTCCTGGGCGCCACCGCGGTGATCGGTGTCTTCGGCGCCTGGCAGAAGCACACCATCGGCCAGTACTCGTACTACTTCGAGAAGCTGGCCGCCGCCGGCCTCGTGATCGCCCTGGTCTCGCTGGGCCTGGTCGGGCTGATGCTCCAGCCGGCCGCCCGCACGACGGGCTCCCCGCTGCGCCGGCGAGCCGGCCTGCTGCTGCACTCCGGTGTCGCGACGGCCGCCGCGCTCGCGCTGTTCGGCAACGTCCAATGGGGAGTGCCGTCCGGGTGGGGGCACCCCTCCGCCTGGTACGACAGCCCGATGATCAAGTGGGCCCGGGGCGAGTCCGAGAACGACATCGGCCCGGCGGCGAAGACGCTGGCCCGGCGCGACCTGAACGGCGTCGACTCGCCCGTGATCGCCCTCTACGGCAACGACACGTACCTGAACCTGAGATCGACGTTCCTCGCGCAGATCCTCACCCACCGGGCGGGCACGATGGTCGGGCTCTACGACGTCTTCCACGTCAAGATCGGCGGACCTGCCGCGGTCGACGAGAAGGACTACCAGGCATCGCTGGACCGCCTCAAGGGTGCCATCGCCTCCTGCCCCGAGCCGCCGACCGTCCTGGTGGGTGACCGGAAGGCGGCCGACCGGCTGAAGCAGGAACTCGCCGGTGCGGGCAGCGCCGCGACCGTGGTGTACGCGCCGCTGAAGTAACGGCCGGACGTCCCGCACCGCCCCGCCGGGACGTCCCGACCGGTGAGCCGGGCCGTCCGCCTGCCGGTGCGGCGGGGCCTAGCGGGCGCCGGCGGCGAAGGACCAGAAGTGGGCCACGATGTCGGCCAGGAACTCCCGGCCCGCGTCGCCCGTACCGGCCTCGCCCGCGGCGCCGCCCCAGCTCAAGGTGGCCACCATCTTCGACTGGTAGTCCGCGTGCATCCGCTCCAGGATCGGCTCCAGGTTCTGCTTGGGCACCGGCAGCAGCTTGGCCAGGGGCTTCACGTATGCCTGCCACCGCGTGGTCACCGCACTGCGCAGGAGCTCGGCGAGCTCCTCCTGCTTGCCGGTCGCCGCCACGAACTGGGCCAGGGACAGCCCGAGCACCTGCGCCAGGGCCACGGACTGCCGTTCGTTGCCCTTCCAGCGCCCGGTGTCCTCCATCTTCTGGTACGCGTTCGTCTCCAGTCCGATCCGCCGGGCCAGTTCGTCCGCGGCCATGCCCCGGGCCATCCGGTGCTCCCGCAGGGTCACGGGCTCGGCGAGCAGTTCACCGGGGGCGCACCAGAGCACGCCGGCGAGCGCCGTGAGCTCGGCAGAGCTCGGAGATATCTCGCCGCGCTCCCAGGCCATCACGGTCTCGGGCTCGACGATCAGTCCGTACTGGGCACGCAGGCCATAGGCGACATGACCGGGAGCCATGCCCAGGGCTGCGCGGAGGCGACGCGCGGCGGGGGCATTGAAGGGAGGGCTGGAGTGCACACGGCACACCGTAGGAGTGCCCAAGGCATGGCGACTACAGACCGTTCAAACAAGTCCAGAACTCGTAGGAACGTCCTATGGAGTTCAATGGTTTGGCCGGGTTTCCCGGCGACTGTCCGGTAATCGGAGCGTCTCTAGATCCACTTCCAAGCGTACGGTTCCGGCCTTCCGTTGCGATACCCCTGCGCACGATGTTCACGGATCTTCCCCACCTCGCCCTGAACCTGCCTCCCGCCGTGTGCGTGATCCATATGGGGCCCTCGCGTACGGGGGTGGCGAGGGCCCCGCCCCACCGCCTCTCCTTGCCTTGACGCGGGCGTCAAGGATTACGGTCGGGGCATGCGAATCGGCGAACTGGCGGAGCGGGCCGGGACCAGCACGCGGACCCTGCGGTACTACGAGTCGCGCGGGCTGCTGCCCGCGCGCCGCACCGGCAACGGCTACCGCACGTACGACGAGGACGACCTGCGGCTGCTGCGCCAGATCCGCATGCTCCAGGACTTCGGCTTCGAGCTGGAGGAGACCCGCCCGTTCGTCGACTGTCTGCGCGCCGGCCACCCCGCCGGGGACTCGTGCCCCGCGTCCCTGGCCGTGTACCGGCGCAAGCTCGCCGAGCTCGACGGGCTGATCGGCCAGCTGGCCGACGTACGGGAGCAGGTCGCGCGGCAGCTCGCCGCCGCCGAGGAGGCCGCCGGCGAGGCGGCGTCGCCGCGCTGTGAAATGACCGGACCGTGAGAAGGGGAGGAACGAGATGATCCACGCCCAGGGTGTTGCCGAGGTGACCGACCGGGACTTCGAGGCGGAGGTGCTCGCCGAGCGGGGCCGGCCCGTCCTCGTGGAGTTCACCGCCGACTGGTGCGGACCCTGCCGGCAGCTCGCGCCCGTGCTGTCCGCCGTCGCCGCCGAACAGGCCGGCCACCTCAAGGTCGTGCAGATCGACGCGGACGGCAACCCCGACACCGTCGTCCGGTACGGGGTGCTGTCCATGCCGACCCTGCTCGTCTTCCGCGACGGCGAGCCCGTGAAGCAGATGGTCGGTGCGCGGGCCAAGCGCAAGCTGCTCCAGGAGCTCGAAGAGGTCACCGGCGTCACGGCCTGAGCCACACCGTCGCCAGCGGCGGGAGCGTCATGCGCAGGCTCGCCGGGCGGCCCTGCGCGGGTACGGGCTCGGGCCGCAGGGGCTGCAGGTGGCGCACACCGCTCCCGCCGTACTGCTCCAGGTCCGTGTTCAGGACCTCCCGCCACCACGGCACCCCCTCCGGGACGCCGACCCGGTAGCCGTGCCGCACCACCGGCGAGAAGTTCGACACGCACAGCAGCTGCGAGCCGTCCTGCGCGTAGCGCAGGAACGCGAAGACGTTGTCCTCCGCGGCGTCCGCCTCCACCCACGCGAAGCCCTCCGGAACGGTGTCCCGCTGCCACAGCGCGGGCGCCGCCGTGTACGTGCGGTTCAGGTCGCGCACGAGATCGCGTACGCCCCGGTGGTCGGCGGCCGCCGCGTACGAGGAGTCCAGCAGCCACCAGTCCGGCCCGTACGTCTCCGACCACTCCGAACCCTGGGCGAACTCCTGCCCCATGAACAGCAGTTGCTTGCCGGGGTGGGCCCACATGAAGCCCAGGTACGCGCGGTGTATGGCCCGCTGCTGCCACCAGTCGCCGGGCATCTTCGACACCAGCGAGCCCTTGCCGTGCACCACTTCGTCGTGCGAGATCGGCAGCACGTAGTTCTCGCTGTACGCGTAGATCATCCCGAACGTCATGTCGTGGTGGTGGTACTTGCGGTGCACCGGATCCTTCGACGCGTACCGCAGGGTGTCGTGCATCCAGCCCATGTTCCACTTCAGCCCGAAGCCCAGCCCGCCGCCGTCCGTCGGCCGGGTCACGCCCTCCCAGGCCGTGGACTCCTCCGCGATCGTCACCACGCCCGGACAGCGGCGGTACACCGTCGCGTTCATCTCCTGGAGCAGCGCCACCGCGTCCAGGTTCTCCCGCCCGCCGTGCTCGTTCGGCGCCCACTGACCCTCGCCGCGCGAGTAGTCCAGGTAGAGCATCGAGGCCACCGCGTCCACCCGGAGCCCGTCCACGTGGAACTCCTCGCACCAGTACACCGCGTTGGCGACGAGGAAGTTGCGGACCTCCTTGCGGCCGTAGTCGAACTCCAGCGTCCCCCAGTCCGGGTGCGCGGCCCGCCGCGGGTCGTGGTGCTCGTACAGCGGCCGCCCGTCGAACTCGGCGAGCGCCCACTCGTCGCGCGGGAAGTGCGCGGGCACCCAGTCGACGATCACCCCGATCCCGGCCCGGTGCAGCGCGTCCACGAGCATCCGGAACTCGTCCGGGCTGCCCATCCGCGAGGTCGGCGCGTAGAACCCGGTGACCTGGTAGCCCCACGAGCCGCCGAACGGGTGCTCGGCGACCGGCATGAACTCCACGTGCGTGAAGCCCAGTTCCCTGACGTACGGAGGCAGCTGCTCGGCCAGCTGCCGGTACGAGAGCCCCGGCCGCCAGGAGGCCAGGTGCAGCTCGTACACCGAGAAGGGGGCCTGGTGCGCCGGGCGGGCCCCGCGTCGCTCCATCCACTCCGCGTCCTGCCACTCGTACCGGGACGCGGTGACCACCGAGGCGTTGGCCGGCGGGACCTCCGCGGCCCGGGCCATCGGGTCGGCGCGCAGGGTGTGGCTGCCGTCCGGGCGCGTGATGTCGTACTTGTAGAGTGCGCCCTCGCCCACGCCCGGCAGGAACAGCTCCCACACCCCGGAGGCGCCCAGCGAGCGCATCGGGTACGCGACCGGGTCCCAGTACGAGAAGTCCCCGGTGACCCGCACCCCCTGGGCGTTCGGCGCCCACACCGTGAACCGGGTGCCGGCCACGCCCTGGTGCTCCATCGTCCGCGCCCCGAGCGCCCTCCACAGCTCCTCGTGCCGGCCCTCGCCGATCAGGTGAAGGTCCAGCTCACCGAGCGCGGGCAGGAAGCGGTACGGGTCGTGCACCTCGATCTCGTCGCTGTCGTACGTCACCAGCAGCCGGTAGTCCGGCACCCCGGTCAGCGGCAGCAGCCCGGAGAACAGCCCGTCGCCTTCGTCGACGAGCTCGGCCCGCAGCCCCTTCGCGACGATCGCGACCGCCTTCGCGTACGGGCGCAGCACGCGGAAGGCCACCCCGCCCCGCTGGGTGCGGGCACCGAGCACCGCGTGGGGGTCGTGGTGGCGGCCCTCCAGCAGCCGGGCCCGTTCCGCCGCGCCGAGCGCGGGCGTCGGCCGTACCCCGTGCGCGGGCGCCCTCCGGGCGCGCGGTGCCTGGGCCTTGCGCGGCGCCGCCGCGGCGGGCGCCGCGCGGCCCGGAGCGGGTGCCGGAGCCGGTGCCGGGGACGGTGAGGCGGTGGAGGGTGACTGACGGGCGGGGCTCACGTGTGCGGCCTCCTAGGCGGCTGCGGGCGGGGGTGGGGGGAGAGGGAGGAGAAGCCTTCGCCGGTACCCGGGCCCGGGCCCGCGGCGGGGCCGGGCCCGGCCCGATGGGACTGCCCCGGGCGGGCTGCGGACCCGGGTCCCGGCGGCGTCCGGCCGAATCCCTTGTCCGCTCCGGAGGCGAGCCGGCGGATGGCCGCCATGGGGACGTGCAGCCAGTCGGGGCGGTGCCGGGACTCGTAGCGCGCCTCGTACACCGCCTTGTCGGTCTCGTACGCGCGCAGCAGCACGGGGTCCTCGCGCGGGTCGCGGCCGGTGGTGCGGGCGTAGCCCTCACAGAAGGCGATCCGGCAGGCGTCCGCCCAGGCGGGGGCGAACGGGCGGTGGGAGCGGGCCGCGTAGTCGAACGAGCGCAGTATCCCGGCGATGTCGCGGACGGCGGGTTCGGGGCGGCGGCGGTCGGCCAGCGGCCGGGCCGGCTCGCCCTCGAAGTCGATCAGCGCCCAGCTGCCGTCGGCGGTGCGCAGGGTCTGGCCCAGGTGCAGGTCCCCGTGGATCCGCTGGGCGTGCACCCGGGCCCCGCGGGAGGCGGCCAGCGCGTCGAACGCCCCGCGCAGCCCCGCCTCGTAGGGCCGCAGCGCGGGCACCTCGCGGGCGGTGGCCGCCAGCCGGGCCGTCATCCCGGAGGCGAGCCGGGCGGTCTGCTCCGGGCCCAGCGCGACGGTGGGCAGGGCGGCGGCGAGCGCGCTGTGCACCTCGGCGGTGGCCCGGCCCAGGGCGTGCGCCTCGGCGGTGAAGTCCGCCCCGGCGCCGAGCCGGCGCAACGCGAGCTGCCAGCCGTCGTCGGAGCCCCGCAGATACGGCTGGAGCACGCCGAGGGTCAGCGGCTCGGCGCCCCCCCAGCCGCCGCCGGGGGGACCCCCGGGCAGCTCGGCCTCGTACCAGGCGACCGGTGCGGGGACGCGGGCGCACCCGGCGGCGGCCAGCGCCCTGGGCAGCTCCAGGTCCGGATTGACCCCGGGGCCGACCCGGCGGAACACCTTGAGGATGTGCGAATCCCCGTAGATCAGCGAGGAGTTGGTCTGTTCCCCGGACAGCGGCCGGGGAGCCGGGTCGGCGGGGATCAGTGCGCCCGGGTCGCGGTCGAAGCGGAGCGGGCCGTGGCTGCCGGGGGTGCGCAACCGTTCCAGCAGCAGCGCGGCGAGCCGCGGATCGCCCAGGCCCTCGTACACGGCCTGGCCGGCGTACGGGCCGTGCTCGGCGTGCCCGATCAGGGCGGGCGCCAGCGCGGGCGGCAGCGGAGCGGGGCGGACCCCGAGCATCAGCTGGTAGCAGTCCGCGCTGCCGTCGGCGGCGTCCACGCCGACGAGCAGGTGCAGCAGCCCGGGCGTGACCGCGGGCGGCAGCAGCTCGACGGCCGAGACCAGCCGCAGCCGGGTGATCGCGCGCCCCTTGCCGGCGAACCAGCGCTGCCTCGGCAGCCAGGCCCGCAGCATGGGTTCGAGCGGTCCGAGCGGGACCGCGGCCAGGCTGCCCTGGCGGCTCCGGGCGGATGCAGCCTCCGACATGGCGTCGCGTCCTTTCCCCGGGCCGTCACAGAATGCGCAGAGTGTTCCGGATGGCGAGGGTTGCTGTCCGGTGATGGGCAAGTGTCGGGTCAAGGTGATCCGTACAGGGGCGGGCGATTGACCCATTCGCATGCCCGCCCCGTACCGCTTCATCGGCGGTGTGCCGCTGCGCGCCTACTCGTTGCGCAGGCGGAACCAGTAGAAGCCGTGCCCCGCGATCGTGAGCAGGTACGGCCATTCACCGATCGGCGGGAAGCGCACATCGCCCGTGAGCTCCACCGGGACCCGCCCGTTGAACGACCTCAGGTCCAGCTCGGTGGGCTGCGCGAAGCGGGAGAAGTTGTGCACGCACAGCACCAGGTCGTCCCCGTACTCGCGCAGGAAGGCGAGCACCGCCGGGTTGGACGAGGGCAGTTCGGTGTACGAGCCGAGTCCGAAGGCGGGGTTCGCCTTGCGGATCTCGATCAGCCTGCGGGTCCAGTGCAGCAGTGAGGAGGGCGATGCCATCGCGGCCTCGACATTGGTGACCTGGTACCCGTGGACCGGGTCCATGATGACCGGCAGGTTCAGCCTGCCCGGATCGCAGGAGGAGAAACCGGCGTTGCGGTCCGGGGTCCACTGCATGGGCGTGCGGACGCCGTCGCGGTCGCCGAGCCAGATGTTGTCGCCCATGCCGATCTCGTCGCCGTAGTAGAGCACCGGCGAGCCGGGCAGCGACAGCAGCAGGGCGGTGAACAGCTCCATCTGGTTGCGGTCGTTGTCGAGGAGCGGGGCGAGCCGGCGCCGGATGCCGATGTTGGCCCGCATCCGCGGGTCCTTGGCGTACTCGGCGTACATGTAGTCGCGCTCTTCGTCGGTGACCATTTCGAGGGTGAGCTCGTCGTGGTTGCGCAGGAAGATGCCCCACTGGCAGCGGTGCGGGATCGCCGGCGTCTTGGCCAGGATTTCGGAGACGGGGTAGCGCGACTCTCTTCGCACCGCCATGAAGATGCGCGGCATGACGGGGAAGTGGAACGCCATGTGGCACTCGTCCCCGCCCTTCTCGAAGTCGCCGAAGTAGTCGACGACGTCCTCGGGCCACTGGTTGGCCTCGGCGAGCAGCACGGTGTCGGGGTAGTGCGCGTCGATCTCGGCGCGGACCCGCTTGAGGAGCTGGTGGGTGCGCGGCAGGTTCTCGCAGTTGGTGCCCTCCTCGGCGTACAGGTAGGGCACCGCGTCGAGTCTGAACCCGTCGATGCCGAGGTCCAGCCAGAAGCGGAGGGCGGAGACGATCTCCTCCACCACGGCCGGGTTCTCGTAGTTGAGGTCGGGCTGGTGCGAGAAGAACCGGTGCCAGTAGTACTGCTTGCGGACCGGGTCGTACGTCCAGTTCGAGGTCTCGGTGTCGATGAAGATGATGCGGGCGTCCTGGTACTGCTTGTCGTTGTCGGCCCACATGTAGTAGTCCCCGTACGGACCGTCCGGATCCTTGCGGGACTGCTGGAACCACTCGTGCTGGTCGCTCGTGTGGTTCATGACGAAGTCGATGATCACCCGCATGCCGCGGTGGTGCGCGGCGTCCACGAACTCCACGAAGTCGGCGAGGTCGCCGAACTCGGGGAGCACGGAGGTGTAGTCGGCGACGTCGTAGCCCCCGTCGCGGAGCGGCGAGGCGAAGAACGGCGGCAGCCAGAGGCAGTCGACGCCCAGCCACTGGAGGTAGTCGAGCTTGGCGGTGAGTCCCTTCAGGTCTCCTACGCCGTCGCCGTTGCTGTCGTGGAAGGACCGGACGAGCACCTCGTAGAAGACCGCCCGCTTGAACCAGTCGGGGTCGCGGTCCTTCGCGGGGGTGTCTTCGAACGTGTCGTGGACGGGATCGTTGATCATCATGTGGTGGGTGACCCTCCGGTGGGCGGGGACGGTCGCAGAGCCGCCAGTACGTGCGCGGGCGCTCGGCCCGGTTCCAGGCGCACGTAGTTGGCCCTGCCCCAGTGGTAGGTCTCGCCGGTGAGCTCGTCGCGCACCGCGAGGGACCCGTGCCAGTCGAGGCCGAGTACCGGCATGTCCAACGAGACCGTCGCCTCCTGGGTGTGGTGCGGATCGAGGTTGACGACCACCAGTACGGAATTGGCGCCCGCGTGCTTCGAATAGGCGATCACCTGGTCGTTGTCGGTCGTGTGGAAATGGATGTCGCGCAACTGCTGAAGGGCCGGGTTGCGGCGGCGCATCCGGTTCAGAGCGGTGATCAGCGGGGCGATGGTGCGGCCCTCGCGGTCCGCGGACGCCCAGTCGCGCGGCCGGAACTCGTACTTCTCGGAGTTCAGGTACTCCTCGCCGCCCTCTCGGACCGGGGTGTTCTCGCACAGCTCGTAGCCGGCGTAGACGCCCCAGGTGGGGGAGAGGGTGGCGGCCAGGACGGCACGCACCTCGAAGGCCGTACGGCCGCCCCGCTGGAGGTACTCGTGGAGGATGTCGGGCGTATTGACGAAGAAATTCGGCCGCATGACGGCGGCGGAACCGGTGCCCGAGAGCTCGGTCAGGTACTCGGTCAGCTCGGCCTTCGTGTTGCGCCAGGTGAAGTACGTGTACGACTGCTGGAATCCGATGGCGGCGAGCGTGCGCATCATGGCGGGCCGGGTGAAGGCCTCCGCCAGGAAGATCACGTCGGGATCGGACTTGTTGATGTCCGCGATCACCTTCTGCCAGAAGACGACCGGCTTGGTGTGCGGGTTGTCCACCCGGAAGATGCGGACGCCGTGGTCCATCCAGTACCGCAGGATGCGGACCGTCTCCTCGACGAGCCCGGCCATGTCGGTGTCGAAGTGGATCGGGTAGATGTCCTGGTACTTCTTCGGCGGGTTCTCGGCGTACGCGATCGTCCCGTCGGCCCGGTGGCG
Source organism: Streptomyces sp. NPDC097981 (assembly GCF_040302565.1). NCBI lineage: Bacteria > Bacillati > Actinomycetota > Actinomycetes > Kitasatosporales > Streptomycetaceae > Streptomyces > Streptomyces sp. NPDC097981. The sequence continues at coordinate 67,716 of NZ_JBEORW010000017.1, read as the reverse complement.
GAACCACTCGGGGTGCTTCTCCACCCAGGGGTGGTCCGGGGAGCACTGGAGCGCGAAGTCGAGCGCGATCTCCATGCGCAGCTCGCGGGCGCGGGCGACGAAGGCGTCGAAGTCCTCGATCGTGCCGAGGTCGGGGTGGACGGCGTCGTGGCCGCCCTCCGTGGAGCCGATGGCCCACGGCACACCGGGGTCCCAACTTCCAGCCGAAAGAGTGTTGTTCGGTCCCTTGCGGTACGTACTCCCGATGGGGTGGATCGGTGGCAGGTACACCACGTCGAAGCCCATCGCGGCGATGGCCGGCAGCCGCTCGGCGGCGGTGCGGAAGGTGCCGCTCACGGGCTGCTCGCCGGGCTCGACGACGGCGCCCTCGGAACGGGGGAACATCTCGTACCAGGAGCCGAAGAGGGCCCGCTTGCGCTCCACGACCAGCGGCAGGGCCTTGGAGGCGGTGACCAGCTCCCGGTACGGGCGCCGGGCGAGGGCGGCCAGGACCGGGGACGCGAGGGCGGCGGAGTAGCGCAGCGCCACCGTGCGGTCCTCGTCGCGCATCGCGGCGGCCGCGGCCATCACGTGCTCGCGCCCGTCCTTCTTCGGGATCCGGGAGCCGGCCCGTTCGTAGAGCTCCGCGCCTTCGAGCAGGGTGAGTCCGGCGTCGATGTCCGCGGGGATCTTGATGGCGGCGTGGGCCTGCCAGGTGCCGACCGGGTCGCTCCACGCCTCGACGGTGTACGTCCACCTCCCCTCCGCCCCGGCGGAGACCCGGGCGCCCCACCGGTCGGTGCCGGGCGCCAGCTCGCGCATCGGCACGGGGGGCCGCAGCCGCCCGCTCGGATCGCGGAGCACGACATGGGCGGCGACGGCGTCGTGGCCTTCGCGGAACACGGTGGCCGAGATCTCGAAGACCTCGTCCACCACCGCCTTCGCGGGTCTGGCCCCGCAGTCGACGGCGGGGCGGACGTCCAGCACGGGAATGCGACCGATCATGATGGGATCACCTGGGGGCAGTTCGCGGGGCTCGGTGACAACAGCCCAGCCGGAGCACCGGCTGGTCGTGCACGCTCTGTTCGCTCTGTTTCTAGCCGCTCGGAAGACGGCTGGGCTGCGGGCATGGCCGCTCCTGTCCGCGTTCACTCGGGTGGCGGGAGAGGTGGTGGGGCGGGGGTGCCGTGCGTGTACGCGGGGAGCCCTTCCCACTCTCGCCCCGCCCAATCAGTGCGCTTGGTTAACTACTCGTACGTAGTCGCACGGCCCAGACCAAGTCCTTGGTCGACATCCGCCGAGGCTCCGTCAAGTCGGTTGGGACTACTGGATGTACGTCCAGCCACCCCTGTCCCACCGGCACCGCAAGCACCAAATGTGAGCTGGGATTTGGGGCGGTGAGGGCGAATTATCCGGAGTGACAGAAACCCCCGGAAGGGGGGATCATGGCCCTGTCTCAGCGGATTGACATGCTCCGGGCAACCGGATTTCCAGCCCCTCGTGCAGTGCCGGAATGTCCTGAATCCGCGTCGCCTTTCTCGAAGGAACCTTCCCGTTGCGTCCCACTCGTACGGCGGCCCTGCTCACTGCGGGCCTCGTCACCCTTCTCGGTGTTCCGGCCGCTGCGGCTGCCGGTACGCCGACCGCGCTGTACGTCAACAACCTTGACGCCAACTGCTCCGACGCCGGAGCAGGCGCACAGGCAGCCCCGTTCTGTACGGTCTCCGCGGCGGCCAAGGCCGTGCAGCCGGGCCAGACCGTGAGGATCAAGGGGGGCAGGGCGTACGACGAGGCCGTCGTCATCGACCGCTCCGGGGAGCCGGGCAGGCCGATCGCCTTCGTCGGGGAGTCGGACGAGAACTTCCGTGCGGCCGAGCTCTCGAAGGGGCTGACCATCAGCGGCGCCGGCCACGTGGTGGTCCACAAGCTGATCACCCGCGGGGGTGTCCGGGCCGCCCGCTCCGCGGACGTCGAGTTGGACCGGATCACCAGCTCTCGGGGCCGGCTCGAATCCGTCGTCGTCGACGAGACAAGCACGGACGTGCGCGTCACCCGGAGCCGGCTGTCGGGGGCCCGGATCGAAGGCGGTTCCCGCGGCACCGTCCTCAGCCGCAACCTGATCGGCGGCACCTCGGCGCCGGCGGTCACCGTGGTGGACGCACCCGGCACGGTCGTCACCAACAACTCGGTCGCCGGCTACTGTGCGGCGTCCCTCTCCGTCAGCGGCGCCTCGGCCGGCTCCGGGCTGTTCAACAACGTGCTCTTCACCGAGTCCACCTCCTCCCAGTGCACATCGGCCGAACCGCGGGCCGGCATCTCCGTGTCACAGACCGCGGCGGAGGGCACCCGCGCCGACTACAACCTGATCACCGGTCATGCCGCACTGGTGGCCGCCTACAACTGGTCGGGCACCGGTTACCAGACTCCGGCGGCCTTCCGCGCCGCCACCGGCCAGGGCGGGCACGACATCCTGACCGCGTCGGCCGACGGGGTCAACCAGACGAGCGGATCCCCCACCGTCGACTCCGCCGACCCGACGGCGCCGGGCGTACTGCCGACCGACATCGGCGGATCCCCGACCGCCGACGACCCGCGCGTCCCCAACACCGGCAAGGACGGCGGGTACCTGGACCGCGGCGCCTTCGAGACCCAGGACCGTCTCGGCAAGGTGTCGATGGTGATCGACCACCCCTGGGCACCGGTCGGCACCACGGTGGAGGTGCAAGCCGCGTCGGACAGCCTGTGGCCCACCGCGATGGCCTACGAGGTGGACTTCGGCGACGGCACTGCCCCGGTCGTCACCCGCCAGGGCGACGCCGACCACGGCACCGCCACGCACGTCTACGGCTCGCCGTGCGCGTGCACGGTCAAGGTGACGGCGGTCAACGGCGTCGGGACCAGGGTCTCCACCGAACAGCAGGCCAAGGTCACGGCTGCCGGTCCGCTCACCGCCGCCTTCACCGCCGAGCCGGTGCCGGCGACCGGTGACGGTCACACCGACAATCCCGCCCCGCTGACCGTCCGCGTCGATCCGGCGGCCACCGCGACGCCGTGGCCCGTGACCGGCATGGACATCGACTACGGTGACGGCGCGACCGAGCATTCCGACCATCTGTCGGGCACCACGCACAGCTACGCCAGCCCCGGCGAGTACGAAGTGACGCTCACCGTCCACGATTCCCGGAACGCCACCTCCACCGCCAACCGCAGCGTGAAGGTCGACTACGCGCCGTCCGGCTACGTCGCCGGCGCACCGTTCCGCCTGCTGGACACCCGCACCACCCCCACCCCCGTCACGAGCGCCCCCACCGCCGTGGACCTGCCGGTCGGCAACAGGATCCCAGGGCACAGCCTCTCCAGCGCCATGGCTGCGGTCGTCCTCAACGTGACCGTCACCGAAGCCCGCGAGGACACCCACCTGACCGTGTGGCCCTCCGGCCAGGCGCGCCCGGCCACCTCGAACGTCAACGTCCGTGCAGGAGGCACCTCCTCCAACACGGTCACCGTCCCCGTGGGAGCCGACGGCAGGGTCCAGGCCGCGCTGGGCTCGGGCCAGGCAGCGCTCGTCGTCGACTTCATCGGCTACTACCAGCCGGGCGCAGGACAGCGCTTCACCCCGCTCACCCCGACCCGTCTCGCCGACACCCGTACCGCCGACGGCGCGCTGGGCGGCGGGCAGACGCGTACCGTCAAGGTCGCCGGCGTGGGCGGCATCCCCGCCGACGCCACCGCCGTCGCCCTCAACCTGACCAGCACCGGCGCCACCGAGAGCGCGCACGTCATCGCCTACCCCGACCCGGCGAACCGGCCCGCCACCTCGAACCTCAACCCGGAGCCCGGCAAGGACAAGTCGAACCAGGCGATCGTCCCCGTCGGCCCGGACGGCACCGTCACCCTCTACACCAACACCGGCTCCACCCACCTGGTCCTGGACGCGGTCGGCTGGTACGGCAAGAGCGGCAAGGCCCTGTTCACCCCGGCCGTGCCCCGACGCCTGGCCGACACCCGCACCACCGGCAAGCTCGCCCCCGGTGCCACGACGACCGTCGCGGGCCTGCCCTCGGGAGCCGTCGGAGCCGTGCTGAACGTCACCGCGACCGAGTCCACCGGCCCCGGGTTCCTCACCGTGTACGGGTACGGCACCGGGCGCCCGGAGGCCAGCAGCCTGAACACCCGCCCCGGGGACACCGTCCCCAACCACGTCACCACACCCGTCGCCGACGGCCGCGTCACCGTCTGGAACAGCTGGGGCGGCAGCACCCATGTGATCACCGACCTGCTCGGCTACTTCACCCAGCCCTGACCGCCCCGCGAAAACACACCGCCGCCCCGGCCGCCCGTGCAGTGCACGCGGTGTCCGGGGCGGCGGCGTCCGGCGGCTCCCGGGGCGGCGGCGGCCGAGGCGCCATGGCCGGGTGGGGCGTGGTGAGGCTAGCCTTCCCGGGGTGATGCACGGGCGCACAGCGTGGTGCGGCCCCTCCTGTCCGCCATTGCCTGCGAAGGTGGAACGCGTGAAGGCTATCCGTCGATTCACCGTACGCCCTGTCCTCCCGGAACCCCTGCTCCCGCTCGCCGACCTCGCGCGCAATCTGCGCTGGTCCTGGCATGCCGAGACCCGCGAACTCTTCCAGTCTGTCGACCCCGAGGGCTGGCAGGCCGCCGGCGGCGATCCCGTCCGGCTGCTCGGCGCCGTCTCCGCCCACCGGCTCGAAGAACTGGCCGGAGACCGGCGGTTCCTGCGGCGGCTCGCCGTCGTCGCCGCCGACCTCGACGACTACGTCCACGGCGGGAGGTGGTACCAGAGCCACGAGGAGGGCGCCGGGCTCCCCGCCGGGATCGCCTACTTCTCCCCCGAGTTCGGGATCACCGCAGCCCTGCCGCAGTACTCCGGCGGGCTCGGGATCCTCGCCGGGGACCACCTCAAGGCCGCAAGCGACCTCGGCGTCCCCCTCATCGGCGTGGGACTGCTCTACCGGCACGGCTACTTCCGCCAGTCGCTCTCCCGCGACGGCTGGCAGCAGGAGCACTATCCCGTCCTCGACCCCAACGAACTCCCCGTCTCCCTGCTGCGGGACGCCGAAGGGGCACCTGCCCGGGTGTCCCTGAGCCTGCCCGGCGGCCGGGCCCTGCACGCGCACATCTGGCAGGCCCGCGTCGGCCGGGTGCCGCTGCTGCTCCTGGACTCCGACGTCGAGGACAACGACGCCGGCGCCCGGGAGGTGACCGACCGGCTCTACGGAGGCGGCAGCGACCACCGTCTCCTCCAGGAGATGCTGCTCGGCATCGGAGGCGTGCGCGCGGTGCGCACGTACTGCCGGATCACCGGGCATCCCGACCCCGAGGTGTTCCACACGAACGAGGGGCACGCCGGCTTCCTCGGGCTGGAACGCATAAGGGAACTGGAAGGGGAGCAGGGGCTCGGCTTCGACGCCTCCGTCGAGGCCGTGCGCGCCGGGACCGTGTTCACCACGCACACGCCGGTGCCCGCCGGCATCGACCGCTTCGAGCGGGACCTGGTCGCCCGGCACTTCGGGCCCGGCGCCGAGCTGGCCGGCCTGCCGGTCGACGGGATCCTGGAACTGGGTGCCGAGTCCTATCCCGGGGGTGACCCCGGGGTGTTCAACATGGCGGTGATGGGGCTGCGCCTGGCCCAGCGGGCCAACGGCGTCTCGACCCTGCACGGGGCGGTCAGCCGCGGCATGTTCGCCGGGCTGTGGCCGGGCTTCGATCCGGCCGACGTGCCCATCACCTCCGTGACCAACGGCGTGCACGCCCCGACGTGGGTGGCCCCCGAGGTCGTCCGCCTCGGGGTCCGCCAGATCGGCGCCGGGCGGACCGAGGACGCGCTGTCGGTGGGCGGCTCCGAACGCTGGGACGCCGTCGCCGACATCGCCGACCAGGACATCTGGGACCTGCGGCGCGTCCTGCGCGAACAGCTGGTGCAGGAGGTGCGAGACCGGCTGCGGGCCTCGTGGCTCCAGCGCGGGGCCGCGGACGCCGAACTCGGCTGGGTGGACTCCGTGCTCGACCCGGACGTGCTCACCATCGGGTTCGCCCGGCGCGTGCCCTCGTACAAGCGGCTCACGCTGATGCTGCGCGACCCCGACCGGCTGCGCAGGCTGCTGCTCGACCCGGACCGGCCCGTGCAGATCGTTGTCGCGGGCAAGGCGCACCCTGCCGACGACGGGGGCAAGCGGCTCGTGCAGGAGCTGGTGCGGTTCTCGGACGACCCGAGGGTGCGGCACCGGATCGTCTTCCTGCCCGACTACGGCATGGCGATGGCGCAGAAGCTCTACCCGGGCTGCGACGTCTGGCTGAACAACCCGCTGCGGCCGCTGGAGGCCTGCGGGACCAGCGGGATGAAGGCGGCGCTCAACGGCTGCCTCAACCTGTCCGTGCTGGACGGCTGGTGGGACGAGTGGTTCGAGCCGGACTTCGGCTGGGCCATCCCGACGGCCGACGGGCTCGGGACGGACGAGGACCGGCGCGACGACCTGGAGGCCAATGCCCTCTACGACCTGATCGAGGGCCGGGTCGCACCGCGGTTCTACGACCGGGTGGGCCGCAGCGGACTGCCCGTGCGGTGGATCGAGATGGTCCGGCGCACCCTCGTCTCGCTCGGCCCCAAGGTGCTCGCGGGACGGATGGTGCGGGAGTACGTGGAGCGGCTGTACGCGCCGGCCGCGCGCGCCCACCGGGCCCTGAACGCGGACGCGGCACGCGACCTGGCCTGGTGGAAGGGCCGGGTCCGGGCGGCCTGGCCGCGGGTGGCCGTCGAGCACGTGGAGGCGCTGGCCGCGGCTCCCGTGAACGGCACCGCCGAACTCGGGGCCACCCTCACGCTGCGGGTGCGGGTGGCGCTGGACGCGCTCACCCCCGAGGACGTGGAGGTGCAGGCCGTCGCCGGCCGGGTGGATCCGCAGGACGTGATCCGCGACGGGCGGACCTTCCCGCTCAAGCCGGCCGCCGGGCCGGACCTGGAGGGGCGCTGGATGTACGAGGGCCCGCTCGCCCTCGACCGCACGGGGCCCTACGGCTACACCGTGCGGATCCTGCCGGCGCACCCGATGCTCGCGACACCGGCCGAACTGGGCCTGGTCGCGGCCCCGGTGGACACCGACGCGGCCGGTGACGCGGGCGCGGGGGGCGGCGTGCTCCTGCGCTAGGCGCTGCGCCGGTTCAGGGGGCGGGCGGCGGGTCCACCAGCCGCCCGCCCTCCACCAGCATCCCGGCCCGCTTGATGTTGCGCAGGGTCGGGATCACCTCCACGTGCTGGATGCCGGGCACCGCGCCGATCCGCTCGGTCAGGTACGTGTACAGCGCGTCGGTGTCCCGGCACACCACCGCGGCCATCAGGTTGGCCGTGCCGGTCACCGCGGCCGCGAACGGCACTTCCGGGTGGCCGGCGAGCGCGGCGCCCACCTCCGCCAGCCGGGCCGGCGCCGCGGTCAGCATCAGCGTCGCCTCCGCCTCGAAGCCCAGGGCCGACGGCACGAGCTCCACGTCGAAGTACAGCGCCCGCAGCTCCCGCAGCCGTTCCAGCCTCCGGCGCGCCGTGGACTCCGACAGGCCGGAGGCGCGGGCCAGCTCCGGATAGCCGGCCCGGCCGTCGTGACCGAGCACCGCCAGCAGCGCGAGCTCGGCCTCGTCCAGCGTGTACCGCTCGTGCCCGTGCACCGCCGGGGGCCGCGCCAGCGCCGCGACCTGCTCGGGCCGCAGGGTGTCCAGACCGCACCACTGCGTCGGGCCCCCGCGGTACACCCGCAGGATGGTCTGGGCGCTGACCCCGGTCACCCGGCGGGTGCGCGGGAGTTTGTCCAGCAGCAGGCCGTCGCGGTCCTGCCGGGTGCGGGCCTTGGTCAGGCAGTTGATCTCGGTTCCGCCCGAGCCGAGTTTCACCCAGGAGATGTCCGGCCGCCGGGCCAGCGCCTCGCCCACCGCGAGCGCGGCGTCGGGCGCGCACTGTACCCGCAGCCAGGACTCGAACAGCCCGACGCGGCTGCCCAGCGGCAGGCCGACCACCCGGATCAGGCCCGTGGTCCGCAGCCGGCGGTAGCGGCGCACCACCGTCTGGTCGGAGACCTCCAGCACCTCGGCGATCCGGCTGAAGGGGGCCCGGCCGTCGATCATCAGGGCCTGTATCAGCGCCTGGTCGAGGAGGTCCGGCTGCACGGGGCCGGAGCCGGGGCCCGAGCCGTGGCCGGTGCTCGGTTTCGCGGAGGTGGTCATGGTTTCCATCATTGCAGGGCCCACCATGGGTGAAATCCGCCGGGAAGGGGTGCGCGGGTGCGGGATCTGCCGCGCGGCTGAGAGGTTGGAGCCACCGCCAACCCCCTGCCGGGCCTTCGGGTCCAGAGGAGTACCCACATGCGTAAATGGCTCCCGCTGACCGCGGTGTGCCTCGGGGCGTTCATGCTCCTGGTCGACGTCACGATCGTGATGGTCGCCCTGCCCGGCATGGCCGCCGACATGGCCTCCGGCTCTTCCCTCGGCGGCTTCGCCGGCCTCCAGTGGGTCGTGGACGTCTACGCCCTGGCCCTCGCCGCCCTGCTGCTCGGGGCCGGCTCCCTCGCCGACCGGATCGGCCGGCGCCGTGTCTACCTCGGCGGGCTCGGGCTCTTCGCCGCCGCCTCGCTCGCCTGCGGGCTGGCCACCGGCCCGGCCGAGCTGATCGCCTTCCGCGCCGTCCAGGGCATCGGCGGCGCCGCGATGTTCGCCACCACCATGGCCCTGCTCTCCAGCGCCTACCAGGGCCGCGACCGCGGGACCGCCTTCGGTGTCTGGGGTGCGGTCAACGGCGCCGCCGCCGCGGCCGGCCCGATCATCGGCGGGCTGCTCACCGAGCACTTCGGCTGGCGCTGGATCTTCTTCGTCAACCTTCCCGTCTGCGCGCTGGCCGTGGCCGTGACCCTGAAGTCGGTCGCCGAGTCCCGCGCCCCGCGCGCCAAGGGCCTCGACCTGCCCGGCATGGCCGCCTTCACCACGGGTGCCGCGGCCGTCACGTACGCCCTGATCCGGGTCGGCGAGAACGGCTGGACCGGGTCCGCGACGCTCGGCCTGCTCGGCCTCGGCGCCGCCGCCTTCGCCGCCTTCGTCCTCGTCGAGCTGCGCAGCCCCCGCCCGATGCTGGACCTCTCGCTGTTCCGCAGCCGCACCTTCGTCGCCGTCATGGCCGCGGCGCTGCTGCTGTCCGGCGCCGCGTTCTCGTACCTCATGTACGTCTCCCTCTGGCTCCAGTCGGCGGAGGGGATGGGCCCGGTCTCCGCCGGCCTGGTGCTGGTGCCGCTGAGCATCTCCTCGTTCGCCGTCTCCGCGGTGGCCGGCCGGCTGCTGCACGGGGCCCCGGCGCGGCTGACCATCGGCGGCGGGCTGCTGCTGATCGGGACGGGCGCGCTGCTCCAGGCCTGGATGACGGACGCGGGCGACGGCTGGTCGGCCCTGGTCCCGGGTCTGGTGGTGACCGGAATCGGGGTGGGCATGGCGACCCCGGCGCTGGCGGCCGCCGCGATGGGGGCCGTGGCCCCGGCCCGGGCCGGCATGGCGGGCGGGGCCCTGAACACCGCGCGGCAGCTGGGAATGGCATTCGGCGTCGCGGTGCTCGGTGCGGTCTTCCAGGCCGGACTGGCGGATGGGCTCAGCGGCTCCGGCCAAGGGCACGGCACGGCCGAGGCGCTGGCCTCCGGGCGGGCCGGCGAGCTGCTGGCAGCGGGGCCGGCCGCCCGGGTCCTGGTGGACGAGGCCTTCGCGAGCGGGCTGCGGGAAACCTTCCTGGTCTCGGGTCTGATGGGGCTGGCGGGGGCGCTGGTGGTGCTCGTCCTGGTCCGCACGGCGGCGCGGGCCCAGGGATCCGTCCAGGCTCCGGCTGCGGCCCCGGCGGGGCGGGCCGACACGGGCGAACGGGCGGCCGAACGCACGTCCGCGTAGCCGGGCTGCGGAGGGACCGTACGGGCGCAGGACGCCGATCCGGGCGGGTGAACCTTCGAACGTGCTGCGCATGCCGAGTCGTTTCTGCTCGGGGGGTCGCTCCTACGCTGCCTGCTGGATGTCACCGGACCGGCATCCAGTGCCCACAGAACGGACTGCCTCCCCATGCGCCTTCGCCCCACTGCCGCAGCGCTCCTCGGCACCCTCGCGCTCGTCCTGCCCACCGCAGGCCAGTCGCTGGCCAGTGACAACGAGGGTCGCACGCTCGGCCGGCTGGAGTACATCATCGACAACGACGGGCGCGCGCAGATCCGCCCGGCGGACAACGACACCTGCTACGAGCTGACGGACACGTCGCGCAGCCGTCCCGCGACGTCGGTGCGCAACGACACAAAGTCGCGTGCCCTGCTGTACCCGAACCACGCCTGTAACGGCCGGGTGGAACGGGAGCTGCAGCCGGGCGATGTGGTGCACAACGTCTCGGTCCTCTCGGTGACTTTCGTGCCGGTCCGCCGCCGTGACGACCTCCGTGACGACTTCCGTGACGACTTCCGTGACGACGTCCGTGACGACGTCCGTGACGACGTCCGTGACGACTGGCGCGACGACGATGACCGCCGCACCCGGCGCACGCAGATGGACACGCCGGGGCGCGAGCAGCAGCGCCCGCGGGGGGAGCACCGCAAGCACCACCACAAGGTCCCCGGCCTGTTCGGCTCCGTCTTCAAGCACCTCGGCTGACTTCGGGCCCATCGGGTGGAACCGCCTCCCGCGCCGCCTCGACGGCGGCATGGGACAGGGCCGCCCGGGAGGGTCTCTCCCGGACGGCCCCGCGTTTTCATGGGTCAGCCGTCGGCTTCACCTGCCCGGTGGGGTCAGAAGGTGAGCTTCCAGCTGTTGATGTAGCCCGTGTCCAGGCTGGCGAGGTCCGCGACGCGGAGCTTCCAGGTGCCCTGGGCCACCTCGGACGAGGCGTTCACGGTGAAGCTCTGGACGATGTTGTCCGCGCTGCCGCCGGTGCGGTTGCGCAGGTTGTAGACGGTGCCGTCGGGGGCGACCAGGTCGACCCGGAGGTCACCGACGTAGGTGTGGACGATGTTCACGTCCACCTTGAGGGTGCTCGGGGCGTTGCCCGTGCGGGTCACGGCGATCGGGGACTCGACGGTCGAGTTGTCCGCGATCTGGTAGTCGTTCGTGTTCTCGAACACGCTCTGCTGGGACGTGCCGACGGTCCAGGTGAAGGACGCCGTGCCCTTCGCGTTGGCCGAGTCGGTCACCGTCACGGTCACGTTGGACGTGCCCGCGGTGGTGACCGTGCCCGAGATCAGACCGGTCGAGGAGTTGATCGACAGGCCGGCCGGGAGGCCGGTCGCCGCGTAGCTCAGGGCACCCGGGTTGGTGCTGGTCGCCTGGACCTGGAGGCTCACGGCGGTGTTGATCTGGGTGGTCTGGTTGGCGATCGCGGTGACCGAGACGCCGGACTGCGGCGGCCGGGCTCCGACGTTGATGGCCGCCCAGGCGTTGGCCACGTTGTTGTACGTGACCGAGTTGGCGCCGTACAGGTCGGCGGCGGCCTGGAGGGTCGCGGTACGGGCGGCCGCGTAGTTGGTGTTCGACTTGAAGTAGCCGACCGTCAGCGCGCGGAACCAGATCTTCGCGGCGGCGTCGCGGCCGATCGCGGTGACCGGGAGGCCGTCGGAGGTCGGCGAGTTGTAGCTGACGCCGTTGATGACCTTGGCGCCGGAGCCCTCGGACATCAGGTAGAAGACGTGGTTGGCCGGGCCCGAGGAGTAGTGGACGTCGATGTTGCCGATGCCCGAGTACCACGCGTCCTTGGAGCCGCCGTCCTTGCTCGGCTTGTCCATGTAGCGCAGCGGGGTGCCGTCGCCGTTGATGTCGATCTTCTCGCCGACCAGGTAGTCTCCGACGTCCTGCGGGTTGTTGGCGTAGAACTCGACGGCCGCCGCCATGATGTCGGAGGTCGCCTCGTTCAGGCCGCCGGGCTCACCGCTGTAGGTCATGTTGCCGGTGACCGAGGTGAGGCCGTGGGTCATCTCGTGGGCGGCCACGTCGATGGACGTCAGCGGGTGCGTGTTGCTCGTACCGTCGCCGTACGTCATGCAGAAGCAGGAGTCGTCCCAGAACGCGTTCACGTACGCGTTGCCGTAGTGGACGCGGCTGTACGGGGCTACACCGTCGTTGCGCAGACCGTTGCGGCCGTGCACATTCTTGTAGTAGTCCCAGGTCAGCTGTGCACCGTAGTGCGCGTCGGCACCGGCGGTCGCGCGGTTGGACGCGGCGCCGTTGCCCCACACGTCGGTCGTGTTGGTGAAGAGGCTGCCGGTGCCGGAGCTGCCGCCGTTGAGGTCGTACGTCTTGTGGCCGCCGCGCCCGGCGTCGGTCAGCGTGTAGTTGCTGCCCGACTGCGAGGTGCCCATCGTGACCTGGCCGCTGTACATGGTGTTGCCGGTGCCGGTCTCGATGGCCTGCCACTGGGTGATCTTCGCGCCGGTCTTGGCGTCGGTGACCACGTGCAGCTCGCTCGGGGTGCCGTCGTCCTGGAGGCCGCCCACGACGGTCTCGTAGGCGAGGACGGGGGCGCCCTCGGCGGCCCAGATCACCTTGCGGGCGCTCTTGGAGGCCTTGGCGTCCTTGGAGCCCGCGGCGTTCGCCGCGGAGACGGCCTGGCCCTCGGCGCCGACCGGGGTCACGGTGGCCGTGGTGTCCGCGACCTTGATCTCGTGGTTGGTCGCCTTGGTGATGCTCTTGGTGACGCCGCCCTTGGCATGGACCGTCAGGTCGCCGCCGAGCACGGGGAGTCCGCCGTACGTGCGCTCGTACGTGGTGTGCGTGGTGCCGTCGGCGTCCTTGACGACGTCGCGGACGACCAGCTTCTCCTGCTCGCCGAGGCCGAGGGCCTTGGCCGCCTGGACGGTGGTCGAGTTGGCTTCGGCGATGAGCGTCGCACGCTCGGAGGGGCTCAGATTGGCGGCGGCCGCGCCCGGGTTGGGCTGGGCGGCCTTGCGTGCCTGCGACGCGGTGGCGTCGGCGGATGCGGTGCCGGCCTGTATGCCGACGGCGAGCAGCGCTGCTGCGGCAACGAGCGCGCCGGCCGCGGTGGCACGCCTGTGGGGGGTGTGACTCAACGCAGACTCCTTCTGCAAGGGCGGTTCCGGATGGCTGGGTGGGCCTCCGGGCAGAGCAGGTCTGGTGCGAAGAACGGATCGAAGAGTGCCAGCTGCACGCGTCAATGTCAGGGCCGCGTCAAAAGATTGGCTGGAAGCGGTCCGTTGACCGAAGAGACGTATCCGGTATCCGAACCATTCACCTTCGCGTGCGAGGGAGGACTCCGATATCTGGAACGGTTGGTACCGGTTGCTAACACTTGCGCAACAAGGGCTCCCGTTCGGGCAATCGGCGTTTGTCGTACGGGTGTTTGTCGTACTGTTTCCCGGTGCGCCAGATGTCCGTCGCCAGGGGAAGCCATGGGCATGCGCCACTGTCATAGACCACGTGCCAGGGGGGCCAATGAGGCATGTCCATTTTCCTGCGCAAAGACTGGCTGCAGCGGCCGATGAACCGCCGGGGCTCGCCGCCGCCCCGGCGAGGCGGATCGGCGACAAGGCCCGCTGGTACCTGCCCGCCGCCTTCGCGGCCGACTTCCTCGGCGCCGCCGTCCCCGTAGCGCTGGTCTTCCAAGCCGCGCAGCAGGTCAGGCCGTTGTACTGCGCGCTCGGCGCGGCCCTGGCATGGACCGGGGTGCAGGCGGTGCGCCGGCGCTACGCGGCCCGCGTGCTCGGAGAGTCCCGCGGTGTGCTGCCCGTCGTCCACGACTGGCTGATTCTGATCGGCGTGCTGGCCGTCGCCCGTGTGGTGACCGGCGAGAGCACGCCCCGGCTGTCCGCGCTCGGCGCCCTGCTGCCCGCCCTCCTCATCACCGTGTCCTGCCACAAACTGACCTACCGCCACCTCTCGGCGGCCCGCCGCGAAGCACACGCCGTCAGCCGGGTCCTGGTGGTCGGCGAGCCCGGCGCCGCCGAGTCCGTCATCGAGCACCTCGCCGCACGCACCGACCACCCGTACGTCGTCGTCGGCGTGGTGCCGGTCGGCGCCGGACGGCTCGAAGGCGGGGTGCCCGTCGCGGCCCGGCTCGACGCTGCCGCGCCCGAGGCCCCGAACGCGGACTCCGCCGCCGTGCTCGCGGCCGTCGGCAGCCACCACGCCGACCTCGTGCTGGTCGCCCCCGGCGCGCGCATCGCGGGGGAGCGGCTGCGCCGGGTCGCCTGGGCGCTGCACGACGCCGGGCTGGAACTCGCCGTGTTCCCCGGCCTCGTGGAGGTCTCCGTCAAGCGGCTGGAGACCGTGTCTGCCGGCGGGCTCGCCGTGCTGCGCGTGGCGCCGCCGGTGGGCCGGGGCGTCCAGACCCTGCTCAAGTCGGTCCTCGACCGCGTCGGGGCCGCGGCCGGGCTGCTGCTGCTCTCCCCGGTCTTCCTCGGCATCGCCCTGGCGATCCGCCTCGGATCCCGCGGCCCGGCGTTCTACCGCCAGCGGCGCATAGGGCGCGACGGGGCCCCGTTCGTCATGTGGAAGTTCCGCACCATGGTCGTGGACGCGGACCGGCTCAAGCGTGAGCTTTCCGGGGCCAACGAGAACGACGGCCTGATGTTCAAGATCCGCCGCGACCCGCGGGTGACCCGGGTGGGCCGGCTGCTGCGCCGTACCTCCATGGACGAACTGCCCCAGCTGTTCAACGTGGTGAGCGGCCACATGTCGCTCGTCGGGCCGCGCCCGCCGCTGCCGGAGGAGGTGGCGCAGTACGACGAGGTCGAACTGCGCCGGCTCACCGTGCGGCCGGGCATGACCGGGCTGTGGCAGATCAGCGGACGGTCGGACCTGTCCTGGGACGAGACGATCCAGCTCGACCTGCAGTACGTCGACAACTGGTCCTTCACCAGCGACGTCGACGTCATGGGCCGTACGCTCCGCGCCGTCGTCGACGGTCGCGGAGCGTACTGAGGAGCCGCGGCACGTGCGTTCAGCCCTGCTCGCGCCACCACCGGTAGGTGGCGGCGATGCCGTCCCGCAGCCCGATCTCCGGCTTCCAGCCCAGCGAGGTCAGGCGGGTGACGTCCAGGAGCTTGCGCGGGGTGCCGTCCGGCTTGGAGGTGTCCCAGGCGAGCCGTCCGCGGAAGCCGGTCACCTCGGCGACGGTCTCGGCGAGGGCCTTGATGGTGAGGTCCTCGCCGCAGCCGATGTTGACCGGCTCGTCGCCGTCATAGCTGCCGAGCAGCACCGCACAGGCGGCCGCCAGGTCGTCCACGTGCAGGAACTCGCGGCGCGGGGTGCCGCTGCCCCACAGGGTGACCTCTTCGCGGCCCTCGGCGGCGGCCTCGTGGAAGCGCCTGATCAGGGCGGGCAGCACGTGCGAGGTCTCCAGGTCGAAGTTGTCGCCCGGGCCGTAGAGGTTCGTGGGCATCGCCGAGATGTACGAGGCCCCGTACTGCTTCCGGTACGACTGGACCTGGACGATGCCGGCGATCTTTGCCAGGGCGTACGCCTCGTTGGTCGGCTCCAGAGGGCCCGTCAGCAAGGCGTCCTCGCCGATGGGTTGCGGGGCGAGCTTGGGGTAGATGCAGGACGAGCCCAGGAACAGCAGGCGGCCGACCCCGGCGGCGTGCGCGCCGCCGATGACGCTGAGCTGGATCTTGAGGTTGTCCTCCAGGAACTGCACCGGATACGTGCTGTTGGCCATGATCCCGCCGACCTTTGCGGCGGCCAGCACGACGGCGTCGGGGCGAACGTCCCTCAGGTACGCCTCCGTTGCCGCGGCATCGCGCAGATCGAGGTCGGCGCGGCCCCGGGTGAGCACCTCGTGGCCGTCGGCGGTGAGCCGGCGGGCGACCGCGGAGCCCACGAGGCCGCGGTGGCCCGCGACGAAGACGCGGGCGTTCGGGGGCAGGAGCGGCAGCGAACTTGTCATACCGCCGATGATGCCAGTCCGTTGCCTCGGGGTGCGGCCGAGGTCCGGCCGCCGGACGCGGGCCGTGTACGGTACGCATCCAGCCCCCGGGGACCGGGTGTACGCACGCGCGCGGTGCGAAGGCCCGTGCAGGGCGAGGCGCAGCCTCGAACGGATGGGGGGCCGGGGCGGGCCCCGCTCGCCAGAACAGACCGACACGATTCACAGGGGGACCCCACATGGGCAAGACCGCACTGATAACCGGCGTCACCGGACAGGACGGCTCCTACCTCTCGGAGTTGCTGCTCTCCAAGGGCTACACGGTGCACGGCCTCGTGCGGCGGTCCTCCAGCTTCAACACCGAGCGGATCGACCACATCTACCAGGACCCGCAGACCGCCAACCGGTCCTTCGTCCTGCACCACGCCGACCTGTCCGACGGGGTCGCGCTCGTGAACCTGCTCCGGGAGATCCGGCCCGACGAGGTGTACAACCTCGGCGCCCAGTCGCACGTGCGGGTGTCCTTCGACGCCCCCCTCTACACCGGCGACGTGACCGGGCTCGGGGCCCTGCGGCTGCTCGAAGCGATCCGGGCCAGCGGTGTGGACACCCGGATCTACCAGGCCTCGTCCTCGGAGATGTTCGGGGCCACGCCGCCCCCGCAGAACGAGAAGACCCCGTTCCACCCGCGCAGCCCGTACGGCGCCGCCAAGGTCTTCGCGTACTGGACCACGGTGAACTACCGTGAGGCGTACGGCATGTTCGCCGTCAACGGGATCCTCTTCAACCACGAGTCCCCGCGCCGCGGCGAGACCTTCGTGACCCGCAAGATCACCCGAGCGGTCGCCCGGATCAAGGCGGGTCTCCAGGAGCACCTCTACCTCGGCAACCTCGACGCGGTCCGCGACTGGGGCTACGCCCCCGAGTACGTGGACGCCATGTGGCGGATGCTCCAGCAGGACGAGCCGACCGATTACGTCGTCGCCACCGGAGTGGCCGCCACGGTCCGGGAGTTCGTCGAGTCCTCCTTCGCCCACGCGGGCCTCGACTGGGCCGACCACGTGCGCTACGACCCCAAGTACGAGCGCCCGAGCGAGGTCGACGCCCTGATCGGCGACGCCTCCAAGGCCCAGGAGCTGCTTGGCTGGAAGCCGACGGTTCTGGTGGCCGAACTCGCGCGCATCATGGTCGACGCCGACATCCGGCAGGTCGAGGACCAACTGGCGGGCGTGACGGTCCGTATCGACCGCTGAGGCCGTATATTTCGCCTACGATTTGCCGTGTCCCGGTCATCTCCACAGGTATCGGTGGGTGTGGCCGGGTCAAACCTGCCGTATGTCTGTGCGCCCTCCGCGCTGAACCCTGTTGATTCCAAGTTGGTATGCAATGGGTCAAGGGAGGTGACCGGGCCCTCGTGCGAGCCCTAGTCTGCGCCAGTACATATGGCTGTTCGGATAGTTCCAGCCATCAAACCGGGCGATTGCCCTGGGGGGCTCATGCGTAGATCCAGAGGGCTGACTGCTGCCCTCGTCCTGTCACTGGCCGGCGCCGGCACCGGTATGGGCCTGGTGCTGATGCCCGAGGCGTCCGCCATCACGCCTCCCGTGGCATTCACCGCGGACGAGTTGCCGACCTGGCAGCCCAACGGCATCGTCTTCGCGATGGCCGAGGCGAACGGCACCGTCTTCGCGGGCGGCACCTTCTCGGCCGTCCGCCCGCCCGACGGCACCGGCGGCGCAGAGCAGGAAGCGGTCAACTTCACGGCCCTCGACGCCGCGACGGGCAACCCGACCTCGTGCAAGCTCGCCTTCACGGTCGGCGAGGGCACCGCGACGGTACGGGCGCTGGCGGTCTCCAAGGACAAGAAGACCCTCTACGCAGGCGGTTACTTCGGCGCCGTCAACGGCACCCCGGTCTCCAGCCTAGCCGCGATCGACATCGAGAGCTGCACCCCCAAGGCCGCCTTCCACCCGGGCTTCCCCGCCACAGTGCGCGGACTCGCCGTCTCCGACGACACCCTGTACGCGGCAGGCGACTTCGGCACCGTCGAGGGCCAGACCCGCGAGCGGTTCGCCGCGGTCGACGCCGGCACCGGTGCGCTCAAGCCCTTCGTCGCCAACGCCGACGAGGTCGGCCGCGCGGTCGAGGTCACCCCGGACGGCAAGAACGTCCTGCTGGGCGGTGACTTCTTCTCGGTCAACGGGTCCAACACGCACGCCCTGGCCGTCGTGAACGCCACCACGGGCGCGGTCGCCAAGACGTACAGCAACATCCCGTCGAACTCCGTGGTCAAGGACATCGCCACCGACTCGACCGGCTTCTACACCGGCAACGAAGGCTCCGGCGGCGGCGTCTTCGACGGCCGCATCGGCCTGAACCTGAGCGACTTCAGCGAGAAGTGGCGCGACCGCTGCCTCGGCGCGACGCAGGCCGTCCTGCCGTACGACGGGGTGCTCTACAGCTCCTCGCACGCGCACGACTGCTCGCTGGAGGGACAGTTCCCCGACGGCAAGCGCAACTTCCTGAACGCGCAGCTGACCAACTACGAAGGCACCGCCCCCGCGCCCGTGGACGGCTTCGTGCGCAGCCCGCGCAAGCTCGGCTGGCACCCCACCGCCAACGACGGCATCGGTGAGGGCATCGGCCCGCGCGTCATGAGCATCGCCGAGAAGAACGACGTCAAGTACATGTGGGTCGGCGGCGAGTTCACCCAGATCAACGGCAAGCCGCAGCAGGCGCTCACCCGCTTCGCGTCCACCGGCGACGTCGGCGCCCCGACGACCCCGGTCGCGAGCGCCGGCAGCGTCAAGCCCGGCGAGGTCCAGGTCCGCTGGCGCACGAGCTACGACGCCGACGACAGCAAGCTGACGTACCGGATCTACCGCAACGGCTCCGCCACCCCCATCGCCACCGTCGCCGCCGAGTCCCTGGAGTGGGAGCGTCCCCAGGCCTCCTGGAACGACACCACGGTCAAGGCCGGCCAGACCTACACCTACCGCGTGACGGCCACCGACGGGGCGGGCAACACCAGCGCCCTGTCGGCCACCGCCTCGGTCACGGTCCCGTCCTCGGTCCAGTCGTACCCGAACCAGGTACGTGCCGACGGCGCCACCCTGTACTGGCGCTACGACGACACCGTCAGCCCGTACGTCGCCGATTCCTCGGCCGCCGGCAACACCAGCGGCGTCCAGGTCAACGCCCCGGCGCTGCGCCAGACGCCCGGAGCGGTCAGCGGCCCGAGCACCGCGATGGGCTTCAACGGCACGAGCCAGCAGGTGTACAGCGACCACCGCCAGACGGTGGGCAACACCTTCTCGGTCGAGACCTGGTTCAAGACGAACACCACGCGTGGCGGCAAGCTGATCGGCTTCGGCAACAACACCACGCGCAACAGCGGCTCGTACGACAAGCAGATCTACATGACCAACACCGGTCGTCTGGTCTTCGGCGTCTACAACGGATCGACCCGCACCGTCTCCACCGGTCTGCTCGACACGTACAACGACAACAAGTGGCACCACGTCGTCGGAGCCATGGGCGCCGGCGGCATGGAGCTGATCGTCGACGGCCAGAGCAAGGGCACGCTGAACAACGTCACCAGCTCCGCCTCGTACGAGGGCTTCTGGCACGTCGGCGGCGACAACCTCGCCAACTGGCCGACCAAGCCGACGAGCAACTTCTTCGCCGGCCAGATCGACGAGACGGCCGTCTACCCGAAGGCGCTCACCGCGGCCCAGGCCAAGAACCACTACGACCTGGCCAAGGCGCCCACCGACACGGTCTCCAAGGTCACCGCGACCGAGGACACCTACATCAACGAGGGCGCCCCGAGCACCGCCTACGGCACCTCCACCTCGCTCGCCGTCCGGGGCACCTCGGCGTACGAGACGTACCTGCGCTTCGACCTGCCGGCCGCGCCGGCCGGGCAGGTCCTGAAGTCGGCGTCGTTGCAGGTCAAGACGTCGAGCCAGGCGAGCGCCGGAACCACCGACAAGGTGTCCGTGGTCCCGGTCACCGGCACCTGGAGCGGCGCGGCGACGACGTTCAAGAACAAGCCCACCCTCGGCGCCACCCCGCTCGGCGAGTTCGCGGGCGTGCCGGACGGCTCGGCGGTCCAGAGCACCCCGCTGGACACCGCCGCGCTCTCCGCGGTGCTGGGCAGCAGCTACAGCCTGGGCCTGACGAGCACGGGCACCGACCCGCTGTGGATCTGGTCCATGGAGTCGACGGCAGCGGACGCCGCTCCGCAGCTCGTCCTCACCTTCGGCGCGAAGTAGCCGTCTGACGGAGTGCGGGGCCCGGCCGTGCCACGCCGGGCCCCGCACCCCTTTCCCCACCGAGTCCCACCCGATCAACCGGCAAGTACGGGAGCCCTTGATGTACCGACGTTCCGCCGCGGCTGCTGTTCTGCTGGCCGCAGCTCTGACCCTGACCGCCTGCAGCTCGGGCGGCGACGGCAAGGCCGACGCCGCGGCGGCGAAGCCGAAGCCCCCGGCCTCTTCGGCGGTCCCGGATCCGGCGGACGCCCCGGCGGCGCCGGCGGCGCCCGACGCCAAGCCGACCGGCCCCGTCCTCCCGGACGCGAAGCTCACCCCGAAGACGGGCAGCTTCAAGGCCAACGAGAAGCAGTACCTGAGCGGGCGGGTCCCGGAGAAGACGGACCCGGCTGCGGTCCTCCAGACCGGCCAGGAATCCTGCCAGCGGGTGGAGCGCACCGCGAAGCGCGACAAGGACGCGGCGACCGGGTCCATCGTCGCCGGGGAGATCCCGGACGCCAAGGACGCGATCACCTACCTGTGCCCCGAGCAGAAGCCCATCCTGGACGCGGCGTCCAAGGGCTTCGGCGACGGCACCCGCCAATCGCCCGCGGCGGGTACGTACCGGGCGCTGACCCAGAGCACGACGTGCAGCTGGGAGGCCAAGGGCAAGGACGGCGCGGTCCTGGCCTCGGGCCCGGAGACCGCTCCGAAGGCCGGCGACAAGATCACGGCTGCGATTCCCTCGGGGACGGCGGAGTTCACTTCTTCGGGCTGTTACGCCTGGATCCCGGCGTAACACACCCGGCACCGTCCGAGAACGCCGCCACCGCACCCCGAACCGGGGGACGGGGGCGGCGTTTTCACCTGCCCGCCGGCTGCGCCTTCGCGCGCCTGGCCCCCTCGTAGACGGGCAGGAGGGTGTCCAGGACCGCTTCCATGGAGAAGGACTCCGCGGTCAGTCGGCGGGCCGCCCGTGAGGCGGAGGCGTTGGCCTGCGGGTCCAGGAGGGCGAGGACGGCGGCTGCAACGGCCGCGGGGCCGGGGTCCACCGCACGGCCCGCCCCCGCGGAGGCGATGGCGCGGGCCAGCCCGTTGGAGTGGGTCACCACCGTGGGAACGCCCACCGACAGGGCCTCCAGGACCGACATCGGGAACGGCTCGTCCACCGACGGCAGGACGTACACGCGGGCCCGGCGCAGCTCCGCCAGGACCTCGGCGGTGGGCAGCGCACCCGGGACCGTGAAGCGGTCGCCGAGGCCCAGCTCCGCGATGCGGGCGCGGACCCCCGCCAGTTCACCCTCGTCCGGGCCGGCCACCACGAACTCCGCGTCCGGGTGCGCCGCCAGGACCGCCGGGGCCGCGTCCACGAAGTCCACCGGGCGCTTGCGGGCCTGCAGGCGGGCCGAGTACAGGATGCGCGGCGGACCGGCGGGTGCCGGGCGCTCCTCCTGGGCGGGGGTTCCGTTCACCAGCCGGACCGCCCCCGGCAGCGGGTATCCCATCACCGCGTCGAGGCCCTCGCGTTCGTGCGGGGTCAGGTACAGCACGGCGTCCGCGCCGCGCAGCAGCCGGCGTACGGCCACCGCGTCCAGCACCTTGGCCAGCAGTTTCCCGCTCGGGTCCACCATCCCGTGGGTCTGGAGCACCAGCGGCTTGCCGGCCCGCAGCGCCGCGAGGGCCACCGGCAGGGTCACCAGGTCCCGGGCCAGGTGGACGTGGACCACGTCCGCGTCCCGGACCAGCCGGCCCGCCGAGGCCAGCAGGGCCGGCGAGGTCATCCCGCTGAAGCCCAGGGGGAGGATCCGCCGGGCCGGGAACAGCTTCGCCGGCACCCCCTCCACGGAGGTCGGCCACGGATCCGGGAAGCCTTCGCCGAGCGCCAGCAGGCGGGCCTCGTGGCCGCGCGCCCGCAGCCCCCCGGCCAGGTTCAGCGCGACCCGCACCGGGCCGCCGAAAGCGTGCGAGGGGGAGTGGAGCGTGACGGCGTGCAGGACTCTCAATTGGGCTCCTCGACCGGGCGGCGCTGCCCGTCCATCGTCTGCAGGGTCAGTGCAGGAAGGTTTCTGTGGATCACGGATCCGGCGCCCGCCACCGCGCACCGGCCCACCGTGACCCCGGCCAGCACGGTCGCCCGTACGGCCACCCACGCGCCGTCCTCGACCACGATCGGCGCGTTGCGGTAGCGGAAGTCGGCGGCCCGGTGGTCGTGCGAGCCGGTGCACAGCAGGGCTTCCTGCGAGATGCACACGTTCGCCCCGACGGTCACCTGCTCCAGGTTCAGCAGCCAGGCGCCCTCGCCGATCCACGTGTGGTCGCCGACGGTGAGCTTCCACGGCCACAGCACCCGTACCCGGTGCCGGATGAGCACTCCCTCGCCGATCCGCGCACCGAACGCCCGCAGCAGTGCGACCCGCAGCCGGGCCGGACAGAACCACGCCATGAACAGCGTGTTCATCACGGCGAACCAGAGCGCCTGCGTCAGCAGCCCGCGCCCCTTGTCGTACCCGGCCAGCGTGAAGGAAGGAAGATCGCGCAACTGTCGCCCCTCATCGTGCTCCACCCCGGAACCCGTCCGGGCAGACCCCCGCAGGCGCGCCTCCCCGGGCGCCGCCCGTTCAGATTAGACTGCGCGCGGACCAGGCACATGGGGTGGGGGCAGCAGTGGCAACGGACATACGCAAGCCCTCAGTCACCAGGCCGGTCCCCGAGTCCGAGGACCCCCACACGTGGGGACGGGTCACCAGCCCGCGCACCCTGCTCTCCCGCGCGCTGTCCGTCCCGCTCATCCTCGGCTTCACCGTCTTCCTGCCGCTGTTCGTCGCCGTCCAGTCCGGCGACGGCCAGCGCGACGCCGCCTTCTGGCTCCAGCTCCTGCTCACGATGTACGCGGGCGCCCGGCTCTCCGCGATGGTCCTCACCAGCCGCCGCAAGCTGCTCCAGGGCTCCTTCTGGCTCTTCGTCTACATGGCGATGGGCGTGGCCCCGCTCGCACAGGCCGTCCTCGGCCGGGTCCCGACCCCCGTGGTCGGCCCCCGCTCCGACCTCACCATCGCCATCGGCCTGGTCCTGCTCGGCTGCACGGCGTTCGACGTCGGCGTCCTGCTCGCCCGCCACCGGCCGGCCGGGCGGGCCGGCGGCTCCCAGAAGGAGCCGCGGCCGGTCATGGTCCACCGGCGCCGCCTCCAAGTGCTCACCGCCGTCGCCTTCCTGTGCAGCACGGCGTTCATCGTGAAGCTCGGCGGCCCGGCGGTCTTCTTCTCCAGCCGCCAGGAGATCATCGCGGGCATCCAGGAGGCGGGCGTGTCCAACGGCGACGGCCAGGCCGGCCAGGCCCTGCTCCGCGGCTTCGGCACCGTCCCCGCGCTGCTCGCCCTGCTGCTGTACACGCGCTGGCTGATCACCTCGACGTACGCCCGCCGCAAAATCTCGGTCATCGTCGCCTGGGGGGCACTCGCCCTGCTGAACCTGGTGGTCAACAACCCGGTCTCGAACCCGCGTTACTGGTTCCTCACGGTCCTGTTCGCGCTGCTGTTCACCGTCTTCCCGGTGAGCGCCGCGATGTACCGGGTGGCGCTGTCGATGGCCGTGGTCGTCGCCCTGCTCGTGTTCCCGTTCGCGGACCGCTTCCGGTACGACGAGAAGAACTACAAGCCGGTCGAGACGACGTCGTTCCTGGAGCCGATGGCGCTGAAGGACTACGACCAGATCGGCATGTTCGCGAACACCATCACCTACTCGAACTCCGGTCCCGGGCACCTGTACGGCCGTCAGCTCGCCGGATCCCTCTTCTTCGCGGTGCCGCGCTCGGTCTGGCCCGGCAAGCCGAAGGACACCGGCGTGATGATCGGCGAATGGATGGGGACGGTCAACACCAACCTCTCCTCCCCGATCTGGGCGGAACTGTGGCTCGACTTCGGGCCGCTGGGGATGGGCGCGGGACTGCTGGCCACGGGGTACGCCGCGGCCCGGGTCGACCGGCGCTACGCCAAGCGCGCCACCCGCAGGTCCGCGCCGGGGAGCCTGATCTCGGTGGTGGTCCCGCTGGTGGCGGGCTACTCGTTCATCCTGCTGCGGGGACCGCTGCTGCAGGCCTCGGGGCGCGTGGCGATCGCAGGCCTGTGCCTCGCGCTGATCGCGACGTACCGCCAGGACAGGTCCACCACCCTGCGCTGACCCACCGCGCGGTCAGGCGGCGCGGGCCGGTTCCGCGTCGGCGTTCGCGGGCGCGGCCGGGAGCCGGGAGACGCGGAGCCAGGCCGCCGCGGCCTTGAGGGCCGAGCCCGCCGCCAGGCCCCAGGCGGCGCCGGCCACGCCTCCCACCGCGTACCCCCCGAGCAGCAGCGCCACCGACAGCAGCGAGAAGACCACCTGCAACGACAGCGTGGCCTTCGGGTTGAGCACGCGCAGGGTCAGCAGCGCACACGTGCCCAGCCCCATCACCGCGTACTGCACCCCCGTGGCCGGGAGCAGGGAGGAGGCGGCAGCCCAGGTCTCGCCGAGCAGCCGGCGTCCCACCCGGTCCGGCAGCGCGTACAGCACGGCCCCCCACCCGGCGCCGAGCACCGCCAGCACGCCGCCCATCGCCGCCGTCAGCCGGACCACGCCCCGCTTGCCCGAAGCCCGCCCCACCACCGGCGGCCCGAACGCGTTCGCCGAGTTGAACAGCACGTTCAGCGGCCCGAACACGGTGGTCGCGCCCCGCAGCGCGCCCACGGCCAGTGGGGTCGCGAACACGCCGAGGCCGAGCACCGCGAGCTGGCTGGAGCCGTTGCCCACCGCGAACTCGACGACGAACCGCTGCCCCAGGTGGCCGCGCCGCAGGTACGGCCGCAGGTCGGCCCGCGCCCCGCGCACGTACGGGCGCAGCAGGAACAGGCCCAGCGCGAGTGCCGGAAGCGCCGAGACGCCCCACACCAGCACCAGCCGCCCCGCCGAGGCCCCTTCGGGCTGGAGCAGCAGCGCGGCGACGACACACGCCAGCCGCAGCGCATCCGCGGCCAGGGCCCGCTCGGGGGCACGCAGTGCGGAGAAGCAGTACCGCAGCCCGTCCTGGACGAGCACCAGGGGAAGTACGAGGCCCAGCGTGAGGAACGCCCGGCCGCCCGCCCCGGGCAGGGCGGCGCCGACGACGGCCAGCGCCGCGCCCACCGCCGCGGAGGCGGCCCCGGTGAACGCGAGGCCCGAGCGGCAGACCGCGCCGAGCCGGTCCTCGTCCTTCTCCAGCACCACCGTCTGGCCGACGTACGCCATGTTCAGCCCGAGGAGCACGCTGAACGTCACGTACACCATCGAGAAGTCGGCGAAGCCGGACGCCGAGGACAGCCGGGCGGCCAGCACGAGCACCAGGATGTTGGTGGCGCTGGACGCGGCCTGGTCCAGGACCGAGGAGACGGCGGCGAGGCCGCGCCGGCTCATCTGCGGCCCATGCGCACCGTGCGCAGGGCCACCGTGTCCGTGCCGTCGCCCGGGATGTGCTGCTCCTGCCGGTCGGGCTGGTGGGGCTCGCGGGTGAGCGGCTGCGGGGCGGGCGGCCGGGAGTCCCGGGCCGGGGCGGCCGCGCCCTTCTGCCTGCCGCCGCGGCCGCGCTTCTCGCCCGGCAGCGGGGCGTGCACCACCGCGCCGAGCACCGTGCCGCCGGCGCCGCTGATCAGCTCGCGGATCCGGGACAGGTCGGTGCGGTGGACGGCGCGCGGATCGCAGACGACCAGGACGCCGTCGACGCGGTCGACGAGCGCGAGGGCGTCGGCGTACGAGAGCACGGGCGGCGCGAGCACGACGACGGTGGAGTTGGGGGAGTCGGCCTCGGAGATGAGCCGGGTGGCGCGCGGCGAGGTCAGCGCGCGGGCCACGTTGCGGACCGGCTCGCCCGGGATCAGGTCGAAGGCGCCCGATTCGCCGGCGTCGACGACGAGCTGGCGTCCGTCGGGCCAGTCGGATTCGCCCTGCGCCGGACCGCCGGCCGACTGGCTCCAGCGCGGCCGCCCGCCGGCCCCGGTGGGCAGCTGGCTGGCCAGCACCGGCGTGCGCAGGTCGGCCTCGATGAGCAGGACGTCCTTGCCGGTCTCCGCGAAGGAGGCGGCCAGGTTCACCGCCACGGCCGCGGCCGTCTCGCTGCTGCCGCGCGGGGCGACGACGAGCAGCCGGCGCCGGTCGGCGAAGCGGGAGTCGTAGGCGAGCCGGAAGGCCACCGAGCGGAACTCCTCGGCGAGCCGGGGGTCTTCCTCGCCGGCCGCGAGCAGCGGCCCGCCGCCGGTCTTGGTCCGCGGCAGACGGCCCAGTACGGGGGCGCGCAGGGCCCGCGCGACATCGCCCTCGGAGCGCGCAGCGGGGTCGAAGACGAGCCGGACCCATGCGGCGAGCAGGCCGAGGGCGAGGCCCACGGCCGCGCCGAGCGCCAGCGACATCGGGATGCCCGGACCGTCGGTGCCGGACGGCGGCGTTGCGGGGCTGGTGACCCGGCCCGGGGTCATGTCCAGGGCCTGGAGCTTGGCGATGTTGCTGTTGAGGGTGTTGACCTTCTGCTGGAGGTCCGTCTTCGAGGAGTACGCGGCGTCGCGCCCCGGACCGGCCGGCATGGAGTTGATCTGCTTGACGAGCTCGTCGAGGTTCTTGGCGACCGGATCGCGCTGTTCCTGGTAGCCCTTGACCATCTTGTCGCGGGTGACGTCGAGGGCTTCCTGCCGCTTGAGCAGGTAGGCCTCGGTCATCGCGTTGGCGCGGGTGGCGGCCTCCCTGGGGGAGGACGCGGTGTAGGTGAAGCGCAGCACCATCGTCTGCGGCGGGTTGGTCACCTGGAGGCCGCTGCGCAGGCCGGAGAAGTCCTTCGAGGTCACGCCGAGCTTCTTCGCGGCCTCGTTGGCTATGGAGGAGCTGAGCGCGACCTGCCGCTCCGAGCCGATGTTGATCGCCTTGTCGGGCGCGAGGCTCGGGTTGAACGGGTCGTCGGTGGGCGCACGCAGCACGATGTCCGTGGTGGCCACGTAGGTGTCGGACGTGGAGATTCCGAGGTAGACGCCGCCCAGCAGGCCGATGCCGACGCCCGCCCCCAGGAGGCGGCGGTAGCGCAGGAGCTGCTTGAACTGGTCCCTGAGGAGGTCCGGTTCGTCCTCCGCCGGGACGGACGCAGGGCGGTTCGTCTCGATCACGGCTGCGGACCCCCAAGTGCTTCGTCTATCAGTGCGTCGATACGGGCCAGGCCCGCGTCACGGCTCAGGTGGGCCGCCACGTGGCGGGGCCCGGCCGCCCCCAGCGCGTCCGCGCCGTCGGGGTCCTCGGCCAGGGCCCGTACGGCCTTCAGCAGGGCGTGGGGGTCCTCCGGTGGTACGAGCACCCCCGCGCCCGAGCGTTCCACTTCCTGGGCCGTACCGCCCTCCGCCGCGACGGAGGCGACGACGGGCCGGCCGGCCTGGAAGTAGGAGGTCAGTTTGGACGGCACGCTCATGTCGAGCACGGCCGCGTGCTGCGTCACGGCGAGCACGTCCGCCGCCGCGAGGATATCCGGGAACTCTCCGTCGGCGGCAGGGGGGATGATGTCCAGGTTCGGTACGTCGGCCGCGAGGTCGGCGAGGGCCGAGCGCTGGCTGCCGTCGCCCATGAGGACGAAGCGAACGCCCGGGTCCAGGCGGGCGGCGCCGACGAGCACCTCAAGGCCTTGCTTGAGACCCATGTTCCCGGAGTGCAGGACGACCGGTTCGCCGGGTGCCCAGCCGAGGTGGTGCCGGGTCTGGCCGCGCGGCTTGGTGGGCTGCGGGACGTGGGACCAGTTGGGCACGAGGCGGATCTTCCCCGGGTCCACGCCCATGCCCACGACCCGGTCCACGAAGGTCTCGTGGATGACGCCGACCAGGGTGGCCCGCTTGAGGGCGTACGCCTCGGCGCGCCCGGCGATCGCGGCCGCCTTGTCGCCGCCGCTGATCCCGCTCTGCGCGGCGGCCGCGCCCATCAGGTCCTGGACGACCGGGACGAACGGGACCTTCCAGCGCGCGGCGAGCCGGGCGGCGAGGACGCCGCCGGCCAGGCTGGGCATCTGGGCCATGACCGCGTCCGGGCGCGGCATCCGGGGCGGCGCCACGGCTCCGTGCAGCAGAATCGATCCTTCAAAAAGGGCGCGCTTGACGGCGGTCTGACGGGGCGGCACCGTGTGTGCGCGCCGGTGCACAGTGACCCCCGCGCGCTGTTCCGTGCGCCGGAGCGCCCCTTTGTACTCCGGCTCCAACGACCAGGACGGGTAGTGCGGCATGCCGGCGAGTACATGGGTGTCGTGGCCGAGATCCGCCCAGTGCTCCGCGATCTGGGTGGCGTACGGCCCGATCCCCGCGTGCTCCGGAGCGTAATTGGTGGAAACCAGCAGCAGCCGCCGGTGACCGGATCTCGACACTGAACGTCCCCTTCTCCCCAGGATGATGCGCACGTCACCCTATTCGTTCACCGGCAGGCTGCGGAACGTGCACGCTATTGTCGGCTAATCCGCCACACCGGGGGGTGTGGTTGCTGGGGGGTAACTCATGACGGAGCGCGACATGTCCGACCTTGGCGCACCTGCGCACAGACCGTACCGGGTCGGGTATGCCCCGGGCGCCTACGATCTGTTCCACATCGGACATCTCAACATCCTTCGCCACGCCCGGAGTCAGTGCGACTACCTGGTGGCCGGAGTGGTCTCCGACGAGATGGCCGAACTGGCCAAGGGGCGCCGCCCGATGATCCCGCTCGTCGAGCGCCTGGAAATCGTCCGCAGCGTGCGGTACGTGGACGCGGCGTTCGTCGAAACCGTCCCGGACAAGGTGGAGACCTGGAAGCAGGTCCGCTTCGACGTGATCTTCAAGGGCGACGACTGGCGGGGCACCCCCAAGGGCGACAAGCTGGAGAAGGACTTCGCCGCCGTCGGGGTCGACGTCGTCTATTTCCCCTACACCGTGCACACGTCCAGCACCCAGCTGCGCCGGGCACTGGACGCGCTGTCCGAGCCGCTCGGCGCGGAGCGCCGCTGACCGGGTACGGAACCGGTCGGCGCGGCCCGGAGCCTCAGCGCGGCACGGCGCTGAGCTCCCGGAACCACTTCGCGAGGAACGCCGCCAGGAACAGCACGGCGAAGGCGCCGAGCCCCGCGTAGGCCCAGCGGAACAGCGCTCCGCCCCCGAGCACCAGGAACACGAGGCAGAACACCCCGTAGTCCACGGGCAACAGCGCCACCGCGCGCACGGTCGACGGCGCCGCGGCGGGGCTCCCCGGCGCCGGCCTGGGCTTGAGCTTCTCGGTCAGCAGCCCGCCGAAGAAGGTGACGACCGAGGCGAACTGAAAGCCCAGCGGCACCAGGAGCCAGCCGTCCCCACTCGTCCCGTACGCGTCGGGGAAGCGGTGGAAGGCGATCAGTACGCAGGTGTGCAGGGCGGTGAGCTTGGCGCAGTCCACGACGTGGTCGAGCCACTCGCCCGCCGCGCTGCCGCCCCCGCGCAGCCGGGCCAACTGCCCGTCGGCGGAGTCGAATGCGAAGCCGACCGCGAGCGCGGCCCACACGGCGACGCCCAGCCCCCACGAGGGCGCGGCGAGCGCGACAGCGGCGATCGCAGCGAAGCTGAAGGCGGCACTGACCAGCGTCACCTGGTTCGGGGTCAGCCCGAGCGCATGGGACGCGGCGGCCAGGTAGCGCCCCGCGGGCCGGTTGACGAACCGTGAATAGAGCGACACCCCCTTCGCCGACTTCTGCGCCCCGCGCAGCTCTTGCAGCGCGGTCCCGAATCTCGCCATGCGTACCCCTGATTCCTGCGGCTGCACACGTGTACGGGTGCACGTGTGTACGAGGCCACATCATCGCAGGGCGGCCGAGGATTCCCGCTCCGGTTCCCTGCGGACGTCCGGGAGCAGCAGCACCGAGAGGTTCGCGGCGGAACTGAGGACCGCTGCCACCAGCAGCGGCGCCGCGGCCCCGGTGACCCCTGCCAGCGGCGCCGCCACCGCAAGTCCCAACGGCCGCGCGGCGAAGGAGATCAGGGTGTCGAACGAACCGACCCGGCCCAGCGTCTCCGGCGGGATGCGGCGCTGCATCTCCGTCTCCCACAAGGGGCTCAGCACGCCCAGGCCGGACATCGCGACGAAGAAGGCGGTCGCCGTCACCGCCGCGGGCAGCCGCAGTGCGAGGGCCGTGAGCGGCAGGGCCTGCGCGGATGCCCCGACGGCGACCCCGTACAGCGGCCTCCGTACAGGCAGCCGGCCGGCCGCCCAGACGCCGATGAGCATGCCGATGGTGCCCACTTGGGCGATGACCACCCATGTCGCCGCCCCGCCCAGGCTCTCCACGGCGATCAGCGGTCCGAGGGTGAGCAGCAGACCGGCCGCGAGATGCCAGACCCCGTGGGCGAGCACATTGGCCAGGAACCAGGGGTGGCGGCGCGTCTCGGACCAGCCGGCCCGCAGTTCGGCGGTGAACCCGGCGCGCCTGCGGACCCGCGGGACCGGGGCGGTCCGCAACCCGCCGAGGGTGAGCGCGGATGCGGCGAACAGCACGCCGGTGAGCAGGGAGGACCAGCCGGCGCCGAGGGCCAGCATCATCGTGCCCGCCGCTGCGGGCCCCGCCATCTGCGCGAGCCCGCTCGCCACCCCGAGCCGGGCGTTGACCCGCAGCCGGCCCTCGGCGGGGACGACGGCGGCGACGAGCGTACGGGCCGAGGGGTTGCCGAACGCGACGCCGGCGCCGGTGACCGCCGCGAGCGCCGCGAGCCCGGGGATCCGTACCGGGCCGGCCAGCAGGAGGGCTCCGGTCGCGCACTGCGCGCCGGCGCGCACCAGGTCGGCGGCCAGTACGACCCGCCGGGCGGGGAAGCGGTCGGCGGCCACGCCCGCGACGGGCAGCAGGAGCAGCATCGGGAGCAGTTCGCACGCGAGCACGATCCCCAGGGCTGCGGCCGAACCGGTGCGTACGACGGCCAGGGTGAGGGTGGTGGGGATGAGGGCGGAGGCGAAGGCGGCGAAGGTGCGCCCGGCGAGCAGCCGCCAGATCGACGAGGTCATGACAGTAAAATGTATTTCGCCGACGGGGGACCGCCGCCGGGTCGATGTGGAGCTGCGCCTCCCGCCCGCGGCCCTCAGAGCGCCACCCGCAGCAGCAGCACCGACCGGGCCGGCACCGTCAGCGTCTCCCCGCCCCGGTGCCGGGTGCGCGGAGGCGCGGACTGGTCCTCCCGCGCGGTGTCCAGCACCAGTTCGTAGCCCGCCGCCCACGGCGCGCCCGGCAGCACCCACTCCACCGGCCGGTCCCCGGCGTGCAGCAGCGCCAGGAAGCTGTCGTCGCTCACCTGGCGGCCCCGCTCGTCGCGGCCCGGGATGTCCCGCCCCGACAGGTACATCCCGAGCGCCGCCGCCGGCGCGTACCAGTCCCGCTCCGTCATCTCCGCGCCCGCCGGGGTGAACCAGGCGAGGTCCCGCAGCCCGTCCGCGCCCTGCGGCCGCCCCGAGAAGAACGCCCGCCGGCGCAGCACCGGATGCGCCTGGCGCAGTGCCACCAGCCGCGCGGCCAGCGCGAACAGGTCCCGCCAGGCCGGGTCCTCCAGCAGCGACCAGTCCACCCAGCCCGTCTCGTTGTCCTGGCAGTACGCGTTGTTGTTGCCGCCCTGCGTACGGCCGAACTCGTCGCCCGCGACCAGCATCGGCACCCCGGTGGACAGAAGCAGCGTGGTCAGCAGGTTGCGCAGCTGCCGCCGCCGCAGGGCCCCGATCCGGGCATCCGTGCCCCCCGGTGGATCCCCCTCCACCCCGCAGTTCCACGAGCGGTTGTCGTTGGTCCCGTCGCGGCCCGCCTCCCCGTTGGCCTCGTTGTGCTTGCGCTCGTACGAGACCAGGTCGCGCAAGGTGAAACCGTCGTGCGCCGTCACGAAGTTCACCGAGGCGTACGGCCGCCGCCCGCCCCACGCGTACAGGTCGCTGGAGCCCGACAGCCGGTACCCGAGGTCCCGTACGTCGGGCAGCGCGCCCCGCCAGAAGTCCCGCACCGCGTCCCGGTACCGGTCGTTCCACTCCGTCCACAGTGGCGGGAACGCCCCCACCTGGTAGCCGCCCGAGCCCACGTCCCACGGTTCGGCGATCAGCTTGACCCGCCGCAGCACCGGGTCCTGGGCGATCACCGCGAGGAACGGCGAGAGCATGTCCACGTCGTGCATCGAGCGGGCCAGCGCCGCCGCCAGGTCGAAGCGGAAGCCGTCCACCCCCATCTCCGTGACCCAGTACCGCAGCGAGTCCGTGATCAGGCGCAGCACCTGCGGGCGCCCGGCGTGCAGGGTGTTCCCGCAGCCCGTGTAGTCGGCGTACCGGCGCTGGTCCGACTGGAGCCGGTAGTAGCCCCGGTTGTCGGTGCCGCGCAGCGACAGCGTCGGGCCCAGCTCGCCCGCCTCCGCCGTGTGGTTGTAGACCACGTCGAGGATGACCTCGATCCCGGCCGCGTGCAGGGCCTTCACCATCCGCTTGAACTCGCCGACCTGCTGCCCGGCCGTACCGGACGAGGAGTAGCCGGCGTGCGGGGCGAAGTAGCCGATCGAGTTGTAGCCCCAGTAGTTGCGCAGCCCCCGGCGCAGCAGGTGGTCCTCGTGCGCGAACTGGTGCACCGGCAGCAGTTCGACCGCCGTCACCCCGAGCCGGGTCAGGTGCTCGATCGCCGCCGGATGGGCCAGGCCCGCGTACGTGCCGCGCAGCTCCTCGGGAATACCCGGATGGCGCATCGTGAACCCGCGCACGTGCAGCTCGTAGATCACCGAATCGGCCCACGGGGTCTTCGGCCGGACGTCGTCCGCCCAGTCGTCGTCATCGTGGACGACGACCCCCTTGGGGACGTGCGGGGCCGAGTCGCGGTCGTCGCGCACGGTGTCCGCGATGTACTGCTGCGGCCAGTCGCGGACGTGCCCGTACACCTCCGGCGGCAGCGCGAAGTCGCCGTCGACGGCCCGTGCGTACGGGTCCAGCAGCAGCTTCGCCGGATTGAACCGGGCCCCGGTCCACGGGTCCCAGCGGCCGTGCACCCGGAACCCGTACCGCTGCCCGGGGAACACACCGGGCAGGAAGCCGTGCCAGATCTCGTGCGTCAGCTCGCTCAGCGCGCACCGCGTCTCGGCGCCGTCCGCATCGAAGAGGCACACCTCCACCGCTTCCGCGCCCTGCGCCCACAGCGCGAAGTTCGTGCCCGCCGTCCCGTCCGGGCCGGTGCGAAAACGCGCTCCCAGGGGGTGCGAGGAGCCCGGCCACACCGGGGGCCGCGAGCGCGTGGCGGCCCGTAAGGCCGACTCGCGGTCCTGTATCACCGCGCCGTTCACCCGGCCGTTGACGTGCGGGACGGGTGGCGCGGCTCCGCCGCCGCGCACGGCGTCCCCCGCCTCCACTGCCTCCATGGCGGCGGCATCCACCGCCTCTTGCTCGGCTGCGCTCGACACTGCCCGCCTCCACGGCTCCTGGGTACCGGCAGGGGTGGGGGAAGTGCGGCCCCGGCGTCCCGGCCGGAGCCCGCCCCCGTCTGGTCCTTCCCACTGTTCTGCCCGGAGAGATCTGCCCGGAACGTGGCCCGCCCTCACGTTTCCCCCGGAGGGGGGCCGTCGTTGGAGGGATCGTGACACTTCTGACGAGGCGGGCAGTGGCGGGCCTGGCCGGCGCGGCGGCTTGGGCAGGCCTGCTGGGCGGCCTGTCCGGATGCACCGCGAGCGGCGGTTCCCCGGTCGAGATCCAGCTGCCCGGCAAGCCCCGGTCGCCTGACGAGGCCATCCGGATCACCCCCGACGACAACGCCAAGGGCGTCCCGGCCGAAGGCCCGCTGACCGTCAGAGTCCCCGAGGGCCGCCTCGAAAGGGTCGTGGTCACCAAGGTCGAGGACGACCAGGAGGAACGCGTCCCGGGCTCCATCGCCCCCGACGGCCTCAGCTGGAGCCCCGACTCCGAGAGCGGCAGGCTCGTGCTCGCCGCCAAGTACACCGTGGACGCGGTCGCCCTCGACGGCCACAACCGCCGCCAGGCCCGGCACACCACCTTCACCACCTACGTCCCCGAAGAGCGGTTCATCGGCTACTTCAAACCCGAGAACCGCTCCACCGTCGGCACCGGCATGATCGTCTCCTTCAACTTCAGCCGGTCCATCGCGAACCGCGCCGACGTCGAGCGGGCCATCACCGTCACCTCCAAGCCTCCGGTCGAGGTCGTCGGACACTGGTTCGGCCACGAGCGCCTCGACTTCCGGCCCAGGCACTACTGGAAGCCCGGCACCGAGGTCACCGTCACGATGCACCTGCGGGACGTGCAGGGCGCGCCCGGCTCGTACGGCATCCAGGACAAGGCCGTCGCCTTCACGGTCGGCCGCTCCCAGATCTCCACCGTGGACGCGGAGGCGCACACGATGGAGGTCCGCCGCGACGGGAAGCTGGTCTCCACCCTCCCCATCAGCGCCGGAGCCCCCAAGCACACCACCTACAACGGCAAGATGGTGGTGCTGGAGATGTTCGACGTGACCCGGATGAACGGCCAGACCGTCGGGTTCGGCGGCGAGTACGACATCCCCGACGTCCCGCACGCCGTCCGGCTCACCACCTCCGGGACCTTCCTGCACGGGAACTACTGGGTGAGCCCCGACACCTTCGGCTCCACCAACACCAGCCACGGCTGTGTGGGACTGCGCGACGACAAGGGCGGCGGCTCGGACACCCCGGCCGGCTGGTTCTTCGACCGGACCCTGGTCGGGGACGTGGTGGAGGTCGTGAACTCGCAGGACAAGACGGTCGCCCCGAACAACGGGCTGGGAGGGTGGAACATGTCCTGGGCGGACTGGGCCGCCGGCTCGGCCATCAGCTGACGCGCACCGGCACACCGGTCGGGTGATCGTCCTGCCGGATGGTCTGCGTCCGGGGCCGGACCGGGTGCGGGGGACCGGCCGCGCATCCGGCGCGCCGGCCTTTCCCACTCTTGGGACGGAACGGTGACAAGACCGTTTCTCTTCGTGATCCCCCCGTGTGATTTCCTGTCGACATGCGCGCGACTGTCCGCGCGCGGGGGACATGGGGAGAACAAGAGTGAACGTGCAGCCGATACGCGGCCGCGCCCGCCGCACCGGCCTGCCGGCCCTGCTGCTCGGAGCGGCCCTGCTGCTCACCAGCGCGTGCAGCGGAGGCGGCACCGCCGGCGGCGGCGGAGGCGGCGACAACGGCGGCGGTGGCGGAGGCGGCGGCAAGACCGGTACCGAGGCATCCAAGGCTGTCGTCAACGTCAAGCCCGACGACGGGTCCAAGGAGGTCGCCACCAGCGGCATCCTGAAGATATCCACCACCGGCGGCAAGCTCACCACGGTGACCGTCGCCGACACCAAGGGCAACGCCGTGGACGGCAAGCTCGCCGCGGACGGCGCGAGCTGGGAGCCGGCCCGCAACCTGGCCGCCGCCACCGAGTACAAGGTGCACGCCGTCGCCAAGGACGAGGCCGGCCGGGAATCCGCCAAGGACACCACCTTCACGACCCTGACCCCGACGAACACCTTTGTCGGCCACTACGCCCCCGAGGACGGCGAGACCGTCGGCGTGGGCATGCCGGTGTCGTTCAACTTCACCCGCGGCATCACCAACACCGAGGCCGTCGAGAAGGCCATCACGGTCACGGCCGAGCCGTCCGTTCCGGTCGAGGGCCACTGGTTCGGCAACGACCGCCTCGACTTCCGTCCCGAGAAGTACTGGGCCGCGGGCACCAAGGTCACCGTGAAGATCGCCCTCGACGGCGTCGAGGGACGTCCCGGCGTCTACGGCAAGCAGACCCGCACGGTCACCTTCACCATCGGCCGCTCGCAGGTCTCCACCGTCGACGCGAGCGAGCACACGATGCAGGTCGTCCGCGACGGCCAGGTGTTCAAGAACCTCCCGATCACCGCGGGCGCCCCGTCGACGACCACGTACAACGGACAGATGGTCATCAGCGAGAAGTACAAGGTGACCCGGATGAACGGCGCGACCGTCGGCTTCGGCGGCGAGTACGACATCTCGGACGTCCCGCACGCGATGCGCCTGTCGAACTCGGGCACCTTCGTCCACGGCAACTACTGGGCCTCCTCGGGCACGTTCGGCTCCGAGAACGTCAGCCACGGCTGCGTGGGCCTCAAGGACGTCCGCGGTGCGGGCGACGGCGACCAGCCCGCCGCCTGGTTCTTCAACGAGTCGCTGATCGGCGACGTGGTCATCGTGAAGAACTCCAAGGACAAGCAGATCGCCCCGGACAACGGCCTCAACGGCTGGAACATGGACTGGGCGGAGTGGATCAAGTAGTCCCCTCCCGTACGTAGCCGAGTGGCCCGGTGCTGTGACCCACAGCACCGGGCCACTTCGTGTTAACCGCGGCTAACCTTCCCCGTATGACCCTCTCTCTCGAAGTCTCCGAAGGCGTCGGCACCCTCCGCCTGGACCGGCCGCCCATGAACGCCCTGGACATCGCCACCCAGGACCGGCTGCGCGAGCTCGCGGTGGAGGCCACCGACCGGGCCGACGTCCGCGCGGTGATCATCTACGGCGGCGAGAAGGTGTTCGCGGCAGGCGCGGACATCAAGGAGATGCAGACGATGGACCACACGGCGATGGTCGCCCGGTCCCGCGCACTCCAGGATGCCTTCACCGCCGTGGCGCGGATCCCCAAGCCGGTCGTCGCCGCCGTCACCGGCTACGCCCTGGGCGGCGGCTGCGAGCTCGCGCTGTGCGCCGACTACCGCATCGCCGCCGACAACGCGAAGCTCGGCCAGCCCGAGATCCTGCTGGGCCTGATCCCGGGGGCCGGCGGCACCCAGCGGCTGTCCCGGCTGGTCGGCCCGTCCAAGGCCAAGGACCTGATCTTCACCGGCCGCATGGTCAAGGCCGACGAGGCCCTCGCCCTCGGGCTCGTGGACCGGGTCGTGCCCGCCGCCGAGGTGTACGAGCAGGCGCACGCCTGGGCCGCCAAGCTGGCCCAGGGGCCCGCGATCGCACTGCGCGCCGCCAAGGAATGCGTGGACGCGGGCCTGGAGGCGGACATCGACACCGGCCTGACCATCGAACGCAACTGGTTCGCGGGCCTGTTCGCCACCGAGGACCGCGAGCGCGGCATGCGCAGCTTCGTCGAGGAGGGCCCGGGCAAGGCGAAGTTCCTCTAGTCCTCCCTGGGGGTTGATTAGCCAGGCCTTAAGGCATCCTTAAGGAGCCGTGGAGATCCACTCGCGGTGATCCTCCGGGAGTGGATCGTCACCGCAGATCAGGATGGTTTCACTGCCGTCCGAGAACCCAACGCATATGTCGGGACGCCCCCTTGGGACCGACCATTCCGGGGGGTGTTTTCCCGTGGAACGGCCCGGACGGGCGTACCGGCCGTCCATGATGGGTTCATGGCGGGCCTGGAGGGTGTGGAACAGCCGCGGCAGCGCAGCAGCGCTTCCGCCGTACAGCTCACGGCGGCTCTTGAGGACGAACAGGGTCTCAAGGCGCTGGAGTTGTACGGGAATCCGGCCGAGTCGGAAGTGACGCTCCCGTCCAGGCCCGAGTCGGCGAGCGCGGCCCGCCGGCTCGCCCGGTACGTGGTGATCCGCTTCTGGGGCTTTTCTCCGCAGGTTTCCGAGCACACCGTCCTGCTGGTGTCGGAGCTCGTCGGCAACGCGGTGCGCCACACCGGCGCCCGCTCCTTCGGCCTGCACATGCTGCGGCGGCGCGGCTGGATCCGGGTCGAGGTCCGCGACCCCTCGCGCGGGCTGCCCTGCCTGATGCCGGTCCACGAACTGGACACCACCGGCCGGGGCCTCTTCCTCGTCGACAAGCTCTCGGACCGCTGGGGTGCGGACCTGCTGCCGCGCGGCAAGATCACCTGGTTCGAGATGCGGGTGGCCGACCGCTGACCCCCGGAACGCCTGAAGCCCCCGGTCGCCGTGGTGGGGCGTCGTGGGGGCTTCACGGGTGCGCCGAGGATCGAAGGGGGTGTGATCCTCGGCGTGGCGACTTCGCTCGGGTCAATGGGGAAGCCGTGGTTCCGACTATGGCAGACGGGTGACCAAACGCCAAAAGTCCCAACTTGGACATAAGTATACAAATACTATTAGTTTCCAGTTAAATCCTAGGTGAGGTGGGCCACGCACCTCGCAATCGATGAATAACTATCCACCCCTCCGTGTGATTCGTTGATCGCATCATGGGCGCTCCCTCGGACGGGTGCACTCCGGCGAAGGTCCTGAATAGGGTCAATCATCATATTTCGCCCCATCTGGCCCTTAAATGGGCAGGTGCTCTGCTACCCGGACCGTCGATCCGCCCTCCGCGCCGGCGCGGCGACCGCCGCCGGCGCCCTCACCGCCGCCTGCGGGGCGGGCGGCCCGACCCCCTCCGGGCCCCCGGCCACCGCCGCCGGCCCGGCCACCGCGCCCGCCGGACGGGCCAGCCGCGCACCCGCGCCGGCCCCGCGCCGGTTCCCCGGACAGCCCGACGAGATCGCGCACGGCCCGCGCGACCGCCCCCGGGTCGCCCTCACCTTCCACGGCAACGGGGACCCCGCCACCGCCCGGGCCGTCCTGGCCGAGGCCGAGAGAGCGGGCGCGCGGGTCACCGTGCTGGCGATCGGCAGCTGGCTCGACGCCCACCCGGACATGGCCCGCCGGGTCCTCGACGGCGGCCACGAGCTCGGCAACCACACCGAGCGCCACCTCGCGATCAACGCGATGCCCGAGGCGGAGGCCTACGCGGAGATCACCGGCTGCGCCCGGCGGCTCAAGCGGCTCACCGGCTCCATCGGCACCTGGTTCCGGCCCTCCCAGACCCAGTACGCCACCCCGCTGGTGAAGAAGCTGGCCCGGCAGTCGGGCTACCCGCACGTCCTCTCGTACGACGTGGACTCCCTCGACTTCACCTCGCCCGGCGCCGCGGCCGTCATCCGCACCGTCACCGGGACGATCCAAGGCGGATCGGTGGTGAGTCTGCACTTCGGCTACGCGGACACGGTCGACGCGATGCCGCCCCTCCTCGAAGAACTCGCGCGCCGCAAGCTGCGCGCGGTGACCACCACGGAGCTGCTGACCTCATGACGACCATCCGCCTTCCCCGGAAGGCCACCGTGCTGCTCGCCGGTCTGGTCCTCGCCGCCCTGGCCGGCTGCGGATCGGCCGACAGGGAGCCCGCCGAGGCGCCCGGCTCGGCGGCGCCGGCCCGGCAGCCCGTCAAAGCCGTCCCCGCCGTACCGCCCGGACTGGCCGGCATGCCGCCGCTCCTCGACCCGAACGACGTGTACGCGGCCGACCGGCCGAACAACCTCTCCCCGGTGGTCAGGGACTTCCCGTCCCGCGTCTACGTGCCGAACACCATCTCCAACACGGTGTCCGTCATCGACCCGGCGACGTACAAGGTCATCGACACCATCCCCGTCGGCGCCCAGCCCCAGCACGTCGTCCCGTCCTGGGACATGAAGACCCTGTGGGTCAACAACAACCGCGGACACACGCTCACCCCGATCAACCCGGCCACGGGCGAGGTCGGCGAACCCGTCGAGGTGCACGACCCGTACAACCTGTACTTCACCCCGAACGGCAAGTACGCCGTGGTGATGGCGTCCATGGACCGCGAGCTCGTCTTCCGCGACGCGCGCACCATGAACCGAGTGAAAACCGTCCCGGTGACCTGTTTCGGCGTCAATCACGCGGACTTCTCCGCAGACGGCCGCTACTTCATCGTGAGCTGCGAGTTCTCCGGCGAACTCCTCAAGGTCGACACCGAGAAGATGGAGGTCATCGCCCAGCAGAAACTGCCCTACGAGGGCGCGATGCCGCAGGACGTGAAGGTCTCGCCGGACGGAAAGACCTTCTACGTCGCGGACATGATGGCGCACGGCATGTGGGTGTTCAGCGGCGACAAGTTCGACACCCCGAAGCTGCTGCCCACCGGCAAGGGCACTCACGGCCTGTACGTCAGCCGCGACTCCAAGGAGATGTACGTCTCCAACCGCGGCGAGGGCAGCATCTCCGTATTCGACTTCAAACAGAACAAGATCACCAAGAAGTGGGAGCTCCCCGACGGCGGCAGCCCGGACATGGGCGGCGTCTCCGCCGACGGCAAGGTGCTGTGGCTGTCGGGCCGCTACAACTCCGAGGTCTACGCGATCGACACGACGACCGGCCGCCAGCTCGCCAGGATCCCGGTGGGCGGCGGCCCCCACGGCCTGGCCGTCTACCCCCAGCCCGGCCGCTACTCGCTCGGCCACACCGGCATCTTCCGCTAGACCGCGCAGACCGCGGACACGGCGGCGCGGCGGCGCCCCGGGAGCTCGCACGGCTCCCGGGACACCCCGGTGGCATCACCAGGCGACGGGAAGCCGCTCCGGCAGCCGCTTGATGAAGCCCGTACGCCACACCAGGTTCTCGGCGGGCACTGCGAGCCGCAGCTCGGGCAGCCGTTCCACCAGCACTTCGAGCGCGATCTCGGCGTGCGCCCGGCCCAGCGCGGAGGCCGGGCAGAAGTGCCGGCCGGCGCCGAACGCCAGGTTGGGGTGGGAGCTCTCGCGCTCCAGGTCCAGCTCGTGCGGGTTCTCGAAGACCTCCGGGTCGAAGTTGGCCCCCTCCAACAGGACCAGGACGAGCTCGCCCTCCTTGACCGGCACGTCGCCGACCTGGACGTCCGCCATCGCGATGCGCGGCAGGCCGTCGCCGACCGACAGGTTCCAGCGCAGCAGCTCGTCGACGGCCTTGCCCATGCGCTCTGGGTGCTTGCGCAAGTAGCCGATGAGCTCCGGCTTCTGGAGCAGCGCGAGGACGGCGAGCACGAGGAAGGCCGACGTGGAGACCGCGCCCGCCCCGAAGAGCGAGACGGCGACGGTCGCGAACATGTCGTCGGTCAGGTGCGCCGACTCCGGGTCCGCCTCCTTCAGGTCCGCGAACCTGCCGAGGAGCCCCGTACGCTCCTCGGCAGGCCGCGCGAGCTGCGCGTTCAGCTGGTCGACGAAGTAGCCGACGTCCTTGTACCAGTTGAGCGCCGAGTCGGCGAACGGCTCGCGAGCGGTCATGAACGCGACGTCCAGCCCCGACATCAGGCGCCGGCGGTCCTCGAACGGAACCCCGAGCACCTGGCAGTGCAGGGCCGCCGAGAAGGGGTCGGCGAACCCCGCACGGAGGTCGGCCGGCGCACCCTCGGCGACGATCAGGTCGACGAGCTCGCCGGCCTTGGCGCGCAGCCAGTCCTGGAGCCCCTTCTGGCGCGGGTTGAGCGCCTTCATCACCGCGTTGCGCAGGCCGGCGCTGTTGATGTTGCCCATGTTGTTGACGACCTCGGGCGGGATCGTCAGCGCGTACTGGCGCGGGACCCCGGCATTGGCCGTGTCCTTGAGGCTGAACCGGTCGTCCTCCAGCACCTGCTTGGTCAGCGCGTAGTTGCTCACCAGCCAGGCCGGGTCGCCGGTGAGGGTGCGGACCTTCGCGACCGGCGCCTTCTCGCGCAGCCACGCGCACTCCTCGGGCAGGACGTCGCCGCGCCGCGAGAGCGGGAAGTCGAGGAGGGCCTCCCGG
Source organism: Streptomyces sp. NPDC097981 (assembly GCF_040302565.1). Classification (NCBI taxonomy): domain Bacteria; kingdom Bacillati; phylum Actinomycetota; class Actinomycetes; order Kitasatosporales; family Streptomycetaceae; genus Streptomyces; species Streptomyces sp. NPDC097981. The sequence continues at coordinate 26,099 of NZ_JBEORW010000017.1, read as the reverse complement.
CCGGGTACGGCCCGGCTGTCCTCAAGCTGCTCGACGCTCATCGACGGTCCCTTCGGTCGGTGCGTGGTTCGTGGGTGCTGCCGGCGCGGGCGCCGGGGGAGCGGCCTCCGCGGCCTCGGGCCGTACGACGGCGTACGCCTGGTTGCGCGTCGCCCGCAGGCCCCCGCCGCGGGCGAAGAGGACATCCGTGAGCGGCATCTTGACGTGGTAGGCCGCCACGGAGGACGGGACGTCGAGAATGCTCGGGGTGTCCACGAAGAACGGCAGTTCGGCCGCCATGTAGTCGAAACAGACCTGCAACTGGGCGTCCGTGATGGATTCGCCTTCCGGCAACTTGGATCCGACAAAATGCAAGGCCATCTCCTCGCAGCCCTTGCGAAATTCGTCGTCCGTCTCCAGGAAATGCAGGACACGACGGTGCAGAAGTTGGTAGACGGGGTTCTGCTGGAACTCGGACAGTGCCCTGACACGGATTTCCGCCTGGGGGTGTCCTGATTCCTCCACGCCCTTGAGGATGCGTCGCCGTACCGCCTTGATCTCCTTCGCGGCCCGCTTCTCCGCATGCTCCTGGGTGTAGCCGAAGGCGGCGAACATCCGGTCCACGTGGAGGTCTGCGTACACGAAGTCGACCTGCGCGAAACGGCTCACGGCCCACCGGGCGAGACTGCTGATGCGCTCGGCGCTGAAGTAGCTGTTTCCAGGGCTGACTCCGATGAGCACATGGTCGCCGTCTTCCCAGATATGGCGGCAGGTGCGGGTGAAGGGCAGAACTTCGAATGATGCGTCGGCTGTGATCGTCACCTGTGTGATCGCCCTTGTTGCCGCATGTCCCTGGGAGCCCTGCGCTCCTGGTGTGGCGGCAATGCCGGTACGTTATGCCGTGACCCCGGAACGTGACAAGTCCAGGTCGGATTTCTTGGCCGGAATTATCCCTTCCGCATTACGGAAGAGTAATTGAATTCATATCTGCCGCCCGAACGGGACCCGCGGGACGGGCGGGGTCCGGATGCCGCTACCCTGAGCCGGTCAAGAAGCACCGAGAAGGGGTGGATCCCAGTGGCTGACATCGAGAGCGCGCGGGCGACGTTCGGCAAGTTCGACGCGGACGGTGACGGCTTCGTCACGGCCGACGAGTACAGCGCGGCCATGAAGGCGATGGGCGACGCGTACGTCACCGGCGCCGTCGCGGAGGCCGTGATCGCCTCCAAGGACACCAACGGCGACGGCCTGCTGAGCTTCGACGAGTTCTGGGCCTCCCTGAACAAGTAAGCCCTGTTCCTCCCGGCCGGCGCCGGGAGGGGCCGCAGCCCCCCGTCACGCCCGCAAGCAGGGCATGACGGGGGCTTCGTGCTGCCCTCGCGCCACCCTCGTGCCGCCGCGCCGGGGGCTGTGCTCAGGCCCGGGCGGCACCGCCCGGCGGCGTCATGTCCTCGACCTCGGCGAGGGCCTCCTCCAGCCAGCGCAGCCAGAACGTCTCCAGGCCGACGCCGCCGTGCAGCACGAGCCGGCGCAGCCGGTCCTCGTCGGAGTCCCGCCCCGGCGGGAAGTCCTTCTCCTCGATCGCCTCGTAGACCGCCAGCTGGCGCCGGTGCAGATCCAGATGGCGCCGCAGCTCCCCGGCCAGCCCGTGCGGGCCCACCACGGCGGCCGCCCGGATCCGCAGCAGCAGCGGATCCCGGATGGCCTTCGGGTCCTGGCTCTCGCCGACCCACCGCGCGAGCTCCGCGCTTCCGGCGGACAGCACCTCGTACTGCTTCTTCTGCCCCCGTACGGGCACCTCGCTGGGCAGCGCCCGGATCAGCCCGGCCTCCTCCAGTCGGCCCAGCTCGCGGTAGATCTGCTGGTGCGTCGCCGACCAGAAGTACCCGATCGACTTGTCGAACCGCCGCGTCAGCTCCAGCCCCGACGAGGGCTTCTCCAGCAGGGCGGTGAGGATGGCGTGCGGCAGCGACATGCGGCCATCCTAGGTACGGACACCGGCCCCGGCCGAAGAACTCGGGACGGCGCCGGGCCGGCTCCTCCATGCCCCGCAGGAAGCTGCGCAGGCCGGAAGGACGGACCGGTACCGACCCGGCCCGAACGGGTGCGGTCCGGTGGCGGGGACACCCGCCGGCTCACAGGCTGGGCGCGTGACTGCCGACTTCGACTACTCCGACCTGACCGCCGTCTACGTCAACTGCACGCTCAAGCGTTCGCCCGAGACCAGCAACACCGAGGGCCTGATCGAGAAGAGCCGCGCCGTCATGGAAGCGGCCGGCGCCCGGACCTCCCTCATCCGCGCCGTCGACCACGACATCGCCACCGGCGTCTGGCCCGACATGACCGAGCACGGCTGGCAGAGCGACCAATGGCCCGTCCTCTACAGCCAGATCATGGACGCCGACATCCTCGTGCTGTGCGGCCCGATCTGGCTCGGCGACAACAGCTCCGTCATGAAGCAGGTCATCGAGCGGCTCTACGCCTGCTCCTCGATCCTGAACGAGCAGGGCCAGTACGCCTATTACGGCCGCGTCGGCGGCGCACTCATCACGGGCAACGAGGACGGCGTGAAGCACTGCGCCATGAACATCCTCTACAGCCTCCAGCACCTCGGCTACGCGATCCCGCCGCAGGCCGACGCGGGCTGGATCGGCGAGGCCGGGCCCGGGCCCTCGTACCTGGACCCCGGCTCGGGCGGCCCCGAGAACGACTTCACCAACCGGAACACCACTTTCATGTCCTGGAACCTCATGCATCTGGCCGCCCTGCTCAAACGGGCGGGCGGGATCCCGGCGCACGGCAATCAGCGGTCCCTGTGGGACGCGGGCTGCCGCTTCGACTTCCCGAACCCCGAGCACCGGTGACGGTGGGCGGGTGCCCGGGGCACCCGCCCACCGGCCGGCCTCAGCAGCACACGTTGCGGTGCGCGACGTCCAGCACGAACCGCTCGGGCGCGTGCAGCGTGAACGAGGTGAAGGCGGGCTTGCCGTCGAAGGTGGCGCCGAAGGTGACGTACCCCTCGTAGTCGCCCGTCATGGCGAGACCCTTCAGCCGAGGCAGATGGATCTTGACGAGCCTGGGCCCGCGGTAGACGCTCCGCCCGGCCGCGTCGTGGGCCTGGGCGGGATGCAGGCGGATCTGCAGGAAGTGCTTCCCGGGCAGCGGCACGGGCTTCCCGGACCCGTCCTGGACCAGCTTCGGTACGCGGGTGACGGTGACCCCGGGGACGCGTCCCCGCAGGTCGATGACGATGCGGTCGTACGTGCAGTGCCCGCCCCAGCGGGCGTTGACGACGAGCGGGGCGGGTGCGGCCACGGCGGAGGAGGCCGGTACGGCGAGGGTGATCCCGGCGGTGAGCAGGGTCCCGGTGGCGAGGGCCACGACCTGCCGGCGGCGGAGACGGTTCATGACGTCCCCCTGATTCTCAAGAGACGGGGACCGGTGTCACCGGCGAAGACGCCCCCGGCATCCTTCGCGGTTGCATCCGAAGCGGTGCAATCGAAACGAACCGGAAAATAGCCGCCTATCGGTACAGAAGGATGTTCAGCTCCGCATCGAGGTCATAGTGCCGGTGCTCCTCGCCCCGCGGCACCAGCGCGGCCAGCCGCCGGCACAGCGCGCGCACGTCCTTCGCCCGGGCGGACACCACGCAGCTCTGCTCGCCGTTGCTGAAGCCGAGGAAGACGCGCGGCTCGCTGCCCTGCCACCGCGGCCACACGTGGACGTCGCCCTCGCCCGTCGAGCAGCCCTCCCCGTCGAGCAGCAGGTCCCGGGAGAACACCCAGCGCGCCAGGTGCATCCCGGCTCCCTGCAGGTCGAGCGTCAGCTCGTAGGGCCGGTCGCGGCGGTACGTGAAGGCCCCGTGCATCGGCACGGGCGCGGGCGAGGCCTCCAGCCGGAGCGGGAGGACGCGGTGCTCGATGCCGTCCATGCGCTGCGCCTCTCTGTCGGCTCTCCCGGGGGATCCGCACCCCCTCGGGCAAGCTAGTCCACCTCGCGGCCGCCCTTGCGGGCCGAAGGTCCCGACCCCGTGGGCCGCTGGACCCGTCTTGTCACAGGAATGCGCGGCGGCCCGCCCTCAGGGCGGGCCGCTGTGTCACCGGTCCGCCACGGGACGGGGACGGGGACGAAGCCGGCGACGCCGGCGCCCGCCGCGGACCCGGCGCGAACGACGGAGGGGCCCGACGCGCCGTCGGGCCCCTCTGTGGTCAGGTGCGCCGGATCAGCACTCGATGACGTTCACCGCGAGGCCGCCGCGGGCCGTCTCCTTGTACTTGATCTTCATGTCGGCGCCCGTCTCCTTCATGGTCTTGATGACCTTGTCGAGGGAGACCTTGTGGGTGCCGTCGCCGCGCATCGCCATCTTGGCCGCCGTGACCGCCTTGACCGCCGCCATGCCGTTGCGCTCGATGCACGGGATCTGTACCAGGCCGCCGACCGGGTCGCAGGTCAGGCCGAGATTGTGCTCCATGCCGATCTCGGCCGCGTTCTCGACCTGCTCGGGGGTGCCGCCCAGGACCTCGGCGAGGGCGCCCGCCGCCATCGAGCAGGCCGAGCCGACCTCACCCTGGCAACCGACCTCGGCGCCGGAGATCGAGGCGTTCTCCTTGAAGAGCATGCCGATCGCGCCCGCCGCGAGGAGGAAGCGGACCACGCCGTCCTCGTCGGCGCCCGGGACGAAGTTCATGTAGTAGTGCAGGACCGCGGGGAGGACGCCGGCCGCGCCGTTCGTCGGGGCCGTCACGACGCGGCCGCCGGCCGCGTTCTCCTCGTTGACCGCCATCGCGTAGATCGTCGTCCACTCGCTGCGGTGCATCATCGGGTCGCCCTCGGTGCGCAGCTGGCGCGCCGTGGAGGCGGCCCGGCGCTTGACCCGCAGGCCGCCCGGGAGGATGCCTTCGCGGGACATGCCGCGCGAGACACAGGCCTGCATGACCCGCCAGATCTCCAGCAGGCCCTCGCGGATCTCCTCCTCAGTGCGCCAGGCCTTCTCGTTTTCCAGCATGAGGGAGGAGATCGACAGGCCTGTCTCCTTGGCCAGGCGGAGCATTTCGTCGCCCGAGCGGAAGGGGTACTTCAGCACCGTGTCGTCGAGCTTGATCCGGTCCTCGCCGACCGCGTCCTCGTCCACCACGAAGCCGCCGCCGACCGAGTAGTACGTCTTCTCCAGCAGCGGCGTGCCCGAGGCGTCGTACGCGAAGAGCGTCATGCCGTTCGCGTGGTACGGCAGGGACCGGCGGCGGTGCAGGATCAGCTGGCTCGGCTCGTCGAAGGCGATCTCGTGCGCGCTCCCTATCTCGGTGCCGAGGAGACGGAGGCGGCCCGTCTGCCGGATGCGCTCCACCTCGTCGTCGGCCGTCTCCACGTTCACCGTGCGGGGGGAGTGTCCCTCCAGGCCCAGCAGCACCGCCTTGGGCGTGCCGTGGCCGTGGCCGGTGGCGCCGAGGGAGCCGTACAGCTCGGCCCGGACCGCCGCGGTCTGGGCGAGCACGCCGTCCTTCTTCAGCCGGGTCACGAACATGCGGGCGGCCCGCATCGGACCGACCGTGTGGGAGGAGGAGGGGCCGATGCCGATGGAGAAGAGATCGAAGACGGAGATGGCCACGGTGGCGGACTCCCTTGTCTGCTCGTGGGGTGGGAGGGGGCGGGAGAGGGCGGACGGTGCAGGAGGGGTGATTGTTCGGATTTTGTCCGACAGACGAGCTTAACGCGGCGAAGTGAACGTTTCGCCTGCCTGACCGGTGCGCGAGGTTGCGGTCCGGCGTGGGTCAGGTCACGTTCCCGCTCCACGGCGGGGGCGCCGGCGGCCGCCGGGTCCAGGACGGGCCCCGGCCCCGGCAGGCTGGCACAGCGGGCCCGGGCGCCCCGGGGCGAACGGCCCGTACCGGGGGCGGCAGGGCGGCCCGGCCGCGGCCTGACCAGGGCTTCCGGTTATGGGGAAGGGCCCGGTCCCGTGAACCGCGGAACCGGGCCCTGCCTCATGGAACCCGGACGTCAGAGCGTCGGGTACAGCGGGAACTTCGCCGCGAGCGCGGAGACGCGCGCCTTGAGGGCCTCGGCGTCGTACGCCGGCTTCAGCGCCTGCGCGATGATCTCGGCGACCTCGGTGAAGGCCTCGGCGTCGAAACCGCGGGTGGCCAGGGCCGGCGTACCGATCCGCAGACCCGAGGTGACCATCGGCGGCCGCGGGTCGTTCGGGATGGCGTTGCGGTTGACCGTGATGCCGACCTCGTGGAGGCGGTCCTCGGCCTGCTGGCCGTCCAGCTCGGAGTTGCGCAGGTCGACCAGGACCAGGTGCACGTCGGTGCCGCCGGTGAGGACGTCCACGCCCACGGCCTTGACATCGTCCTGGACCAGGCGGGCGGCGAGGATCTTCGCGCCTTCGAGCGTGCGCTCCTGGCGCTCCTTGAACTCGGGCGAGGCCGCGACCTTGAAGGAGACCGCCTTGGCCGCGATCACGTGCTCCAGCGGACCGCCCTGCTGGCCGGGGAAGACCGCGGAGTTGATCTTCTTGGCCAGCTCCTGCGTCGACAGGATGACACCGCCGCGCGGACCGCCGAGGGTCTTGTGCGTGGTGGTGGTGACGACGTGGGCGTGCGGCACCGGGTTCGGGTGCAGGCCCGCGGCGACCAGGCCGGCGAAGTGTGCCATGTCGACCATCAGGTACGCGCCGACCTCGTCCGCGATGCGGCGGAAGGCGGCGAAGTCCAGCTGGCGGGGGTAGGCGGACCAGCCGGCGACGATCAGCTGCGGCTTGGACTCCTTGGCGAGGCGCTCGACCTCGGCCATGTCGACCTCGCCGGTCTCGTCGACGTGGTACGGGACCACGTTGTAGAGCTTGCCGGAGAAGTTGATCTTCATGCCGTGGGTCAGGTGACCGCCGTGGGCCAGGTTCAGGCCCATGATCGTGTCGCCCGGCTTGAGCAGCGCGAACATCGCGGCGGCGTTCGCCTGCGCACCGGAGTGCGGCTGGACGTTCGCGGCCTCGGCGCCGAACAGCGCCTTGATGCGGTCGATCGCGATCTGCTCGACCACGTCGACGTGCTCGCAGCCGCCGTAGTAGCGGCGGCCGGGGTAGCCCTCGGCGTACTTGTTGGTCAGGACCGAGCCCTGGGCCTCCATGACGGCGACCGGAGCGAAGTTCTCCGACGCGATCATTTCCAGGGTGGACTGCTGGCGCACGAGCTCGGCGTCGACGGCGGCGGCGACGTCCGGGTCGAGCTCGTGGAGAGGGGTGTTCAGCACAGACATCAGATCCCCTGAGGTCAGTTGTCGGACAGGGTGAGCGCGGCGTACTCATCGGCGGAGAGCACGTCCTTCGGCTCCTCCGAGATGCGCACCTTGAACAGCCAGCCACCCTCGAAGGGGGCGGAGTTCACCAGGGCCGGGTCGTCCACGACGTCCTGGTTGGCCTCGACGACCTCACCGGTGACGGGGGAGTACAGGTCGCTGACCGACTTGGTCGACTCCAGCTCGCCACAGGTCTCGCCCTCGGTGACGGTGTCGCCGACCGCGGGGAGCTGGGCGTAGACGACGTCACCGAGCGCGTTGGCCGCGAACTCCGTGATGCCGACCGTCGCGACGCCGCCCTCGGCGTCCGACAGCCACTCGTGCTCCTTGGTGTAACGCAGCTGCTGGGGGTTGCTCATGACCTGATTCTCCTGGATGCGGGGGAGTGGATACGAACAGTGGTCTTGCGGAGTGAGACGGCCGGTACGGCGTACGGGCGCTACTTCTGCCGCTTGTAGAACGGCAGGGCCACGACCTCGTACGGCTCATGCGTACCGCGGATGTCCACGCCGACGCCGGAGGTGCCGGGCGCGGCGTGCGCCGCGTCCACGTAGGCCATCGCGATCGGCTTGCCGAGCGTCGGGGACGGGGCACCCGAGGTGACCTCGCCGATGACCTGTCCGTCGGCGACCACCGGGAAGCCGGCGCGCGGGACGCGGCGGCCCTCGGCGATCAGGCCGACCAGCTTGCGCGGCGGGTTCGTGGCGGCGCGCTCGGCGGCGGCCTCCAGGGCGGCGCGGCCCACGAACTCGCCCTCCTTCTCGAACTTCACGACCCGGCCCAGCCCCGCGTCGAACGGGGTGAGGGAGGTGGTCAGCTCGTGCCCGTACAGCGGCATGCCCGCCTCCAGGCGCAGGGTGTCGCGGCAGGACAGACCGGCCGCGACCAGGCCGACGCCCTCGCCGGCCTTGGTCAGGGCCTGCCACAGCTCCACGGCGTGCTCGGGGGCGATGAACAGCTCGAAGCCGTCCTCGCCCGTGTAGCCCGTACGCGCGATCAGCGCGGGCACGCCCGCGACCGTGCCCGGCAGGCCGGCGTAGTACTTCAGGCCGTCCAGGTCGGCGTCGGTGAGGGAGGCGAGGATGCCGGGGGACTCCGGGCCCTGCACGGCGATCAGTGCGTACGCGTCCCGGTCGTCGCGGACCTCGGTGTCGAAGCCGGCGGCGCGCTCGGTGAGGGCGTCCAGGACGACCTGGGCGTTGGAGGCGTTCGCGACGACCATGTACTCGGTCTCGCCCAGGCGGTAGACGATCAGGTCGTCGACGATCCCGCCGTCCTCCTGGCAGATGTGCGTGTAGCGGGCGCGGCCGACGCCGACGGTGGAGATGTTGCCGACCAGCGCGTAGTCCAGGGCCTTGACGGCCTCCGGGCCGGTCAGCGTGATCTCGCCCATGTGGGACAGGTCGAAGAGACCGGCCTTGGTACGGACGGCGTTGTGCTCGTCGCGCTCACTGCCGTACCGCAGGGGCATGTCCCACCCCGCGAAATCGGTCATGGTCGCACCGAGCGAACGGTGCAGCGCATCGAGGGCGGTCAGGCGGGGGGCAGTGCTCATGGGTGTGGCTCCCGGGTCCCAGGGCATGACATGACGAGGACGATCCTCCCCATCTGTCATCGGAACCTGAGAGGTTCGCCGAGAGTTCCCGGTCGGACCCGGGGAACGTCGACTTGCACCTTGGGTGGAGCGCACGCGGATGCCGTCGTGAGGGACGGCGGCGCGGCTCGCTTTTCAGATCTGCCTCATCCACGCGGTACGGGGCCTGAGAGATTCAAGGGAGGAACTTGCTCCTTCGGCGCCCGGGCACCGCCTCACGGCGTGCCGGGACTCTCCCGCGCGGATTCAAGCGGCCGGTATGCAGTTGGTCCAGATGGCGCACATCATTGCACGCCGTCCGGGTGATCGGTCGTGCGGGCCCGGAAGAACGTACGGACCGGTCATGCGGCCGGGTAAGGGCGGACCGGAACCGGGGCTGTCGGATTACCGTCTCTTTACACTCAGTGGGCATGGGGCATGCATGGCCCGATGGGGGGAGCGATCACCGTGCGGAGATTCGGGGTGCTGGCGTCGACCGGGACGGGGGCCGTGGACAGGGCGCCGGCGGCGCGGCGGGCACGTTCCGAGGCCGGTCTCGTACGGGACCTGCGCGGCCGGGGCCCGCACGGACCGCGGTGGCTCGGCTTCGCCGAAGGGGACATCGTCGTGGTGTCCGGCCTGCCGGGCGGCGGCAAGAGCACGCTGATCAAGAGGGCCGCGGAGGGCGGCGGCATCGACTCGCAGGACGTGCGCGAGCGCTGGGAGCGGCGGATGCCGCGCATGCTGCCGTACGCGGTGTACCGGCCGCTGGTCCGCTGCGCCCACTACTGGGGACTGTGGCGGACGCTGCGCTCCGGGGCCTCGGCGGTGGTCCACGACTGCGGAACGCAGACCTGGGTGCGGAGCCTGCTCGCTGCGGTCGCACGGCGCCGGGGCCGGGCACTGCACCTGCTGCTGCTGGACACCACCCCGGAGGAGGCCCTGGCCGGGCAGGCGGCACGGGGGCGCGGGGTATCGGCCTACGCCTTCGCCCGCCACCGCGGCGCGGTGGCCCGGCTGCTGCGCGACGCGGAATCCGGCCGCCTCCCCGCGGGCTGCGCCTCGGCGGTCCTGCTGGACCGCGGCTCGGCCTCCCACGTGACCCGGATAGCCTTCCGCGCCCCCGGCTCCGGGGCCGCCTGACTCCGCGGTGCGGGAGCCGCGGAGAGCGGGCGCCCGGGGACCCACTAGCCTCGGCCTGACAGCAAGGCAGCGAGAGCGACCACAAGCGGAGGCGGAGATGCACGGCGGCGGCTGGCCGGACAACGAGCTGGAGCACGTGCTCGGGGCGGCGCTCGGGCAGGCGGACGCCGGGGCCCGGATCGTCGAGGTGCTCGGGCGGAGCCAGGTCTGGGTGCCCCTGCCCGGCGGAGTCGGCCCGGACGGGGCCGGCCTCACGCTGCCCACCATGGAGATCAACGGCGCGGCGTACGTCCCGGTCTACAGCTCCGAGGCCCAGTTCCGGGCCTGCGTCGGATCCGCCATGGACTTCGCCGTGGCCCCCGCCGTCGAGTTCGCCCGCGGCCTGCCCCCGCAGCTCGGCATCGCCGTGAACCCCGAGGGCGCCGTCGGCGTCCCGCTGCCCCCGCCCGCCGTCGCGGAGCTCTGCCGCACCGGCCGCACCCCGCTCGACGGCCCGGCCACCGGCGGCCGCGTCCGGCTCTACGAGCCCGACTGGCAGGACGACCCGGTGGACTTCCTGACCGCCGCCGCCGAGGAGTTCCGCGCCACCGGCGTCGTCGTCGCCGCCCACCGCTGCCTGGCCAGCGTCGAGGGCGGGGCGCCCGAGCTCTACATCGGTGTCCGGATGCTGGGATGGGAGCCCGGGATGCGGAACACCCCGATGGAGGCCCTCGGCCGGGCCCTGACCCGCGTGGTGCCGCCCTGGCCCGTGCAGTTGATCCTCCTGGACGCCGCCCAGGACCCGGTGGTCGACTACATGGTTACGCGCGTACGCCCCTTCTACCTGGCCTAGCGCCGCTTAAGCTGGGTGCGGATACGGGTGGACGGGCGGACGAAGAGGGGTACCGGGTGAGTGCGTCAGGCACGGCCGCGGCCGGGCAGGTCGAGCACATGATGCGCCAGGTGACTCCCGGGCGCTATGAAAGCTACGAGTCGCTTCTGCATGCCCTCGCCGAGGGCCGCCTGTGGATGCTGCTCTGGCAGGGCCAGCCGGGCTCCCCGGACGCCCAGTACGGCGGCATGGAGATCGACGGCCTCGGGTACGCGCCCTGCGTGACCTCCCCCCAGGAGCTGGCCGCCAGCGGCTGGAACCGGGGCTACGAGGTGGTCACCGGCCGCGACATCGCCCGCGCCCTCTACCCGGACCGCTGGGGCCTGTGGCTCAACCCGCATGCACAGGGCGGCGGCCTCGGCATCCCCTGGGCCGACCTGCGCCGGATCGCCACAGGCCTCGACCGGATGCCGGCCGGGCCGCTGCGGCTGTCCGAGCCCGCCCTGGAGCTCCCGCAGTTCTACGGGCTGCTGACCCAGCACGCACACCGCACCCCCGCCGTCCGCTCGCTGCGCCGCGCCTGGGTACAGCCTTCGCTGGGCTCGCCGTACCTCGCGGTCGGGCTCGACCTGTACGACGCCTCAGCGCCCGCGCTGGAATCCGTACGGGAGATGATGCGCCAGTCGGTCGGCGCGGTCCCCGAGGGCGTGCCGGTGTGCACGGTCGCGCTCGCGGACGAGCACGATCCCGTCGCGATGTGGCTGCGCGCCCAGACCCGCCCCTTCTACGACCGAGAGGGCCAGGCTCCCGCCTACTGATCCGGACCGCTGTCCAGGGGCCGCCCGGACATTGAGACGGCGGTATCAAGCCAACCGAGGCCGCAGGGAAGCAACGTTCCCTGCGGCCTTCGTCTTGTCCGGATTTCGTCGCTGTTGTGCGCCCAAAAGGCATGCTCCTACCGCGAGTTGCGCGCCATGTCCGATTGCGTACCGAACGGACGGTCTTGATCCGCTCAGGCGAGAGCGAAGTCCGGATAACGGGAACTCGGCCCTCACATCACGGTTGCGCATCCATTCATCTGCGGGTCTGGCGGCTGATCGCAGCGCCCATGAAGACTCCCCACCCAAGAGCCGGTGAGTCCTCCAAACCCCGGTTCGGCATATGCGTTTCGCTTGTGGCTTTGCACAGCATTTCCCGCAGTTCCTGCACCTCAACACGCGTCTTGCGTGTCACCACGCACTCCGAGCGCCACTCCGCACCAACGCCGCCACAGCGGCGGGCATGGGCCGGCAACCCGTCGGCCGAGAGGGGTCCCCACCACGATGACGGCACCACTGCATGACACGAGCGCGGAATCACCCGCACCCGTGTCCGTAGCCGACGTCCCAGCCAAGGCCATCGAAGGCCGCTCGCCCGGCCGCATCGCCTGGATGCGGCTCAAGCGCGACAAGGTCGCGCTGACCGGCGGCGTGGTCGTGATCTTTCTGATCCTGGTGGCGGTCTTCGCACCGCAGATCGTGAGCCTGCTGGGCCACCCGCCCAACGAGTTCCACGAGGATCTGATCGACCCCGACCTGGGCACGCCGCTCGGCTCCTTCGGCGGCATGAACTCCGACTTCCTGCTCGGCGTCGAACCCACCAACGGCCGCGACGTGTTCAGCCGGATCGTCTACGGCGCCCGCATCTCGCTGGTCGTCGCCTTCCTGTCGGCCTTCGTGTCGGTCACCATAGGCAGCCTGCTCGGCGCGCTCGCCGGGTTCATAGGCGGCTGGGTCGACGGGCTCATCAGCCGGCTGATGGACCTGCTGCTCGCCTTCCCGCAGCTGCTGTTCACCATCGCCCTGGTGTCCGTCGTCCCCAACTCCCTCTGGGGGTTCTCGGGTTCGGGCGTCCGGATGGGCGTACTGATCGTCGTGATCGGCTTCTTCGGATGGCCCTACATCGGCCGTATCGTGCGAGGCCAGACGATCTCCCTGCGGGAGCGCGAGTACGTCGAGGCTGCGCGCAGCCTCGGTGCGGGCCGCGGCTACATCCTCATCAAGGAGCTGCTGCCCAACCTGGTCGCGCCGATCCTCGTCTACACGACGCTGCTCATCCCGACCAACATCCTGACGGAGGCGGCCCTCAGCTTCCTCGGTGCCGGCGTCAAGCCGCCCACCGCCTCCTGGGGAAAGATGCTCTCCGACGCCATCCCCATCTACCAGGACGACCCCGCGTACATGGTCGTCCCCGGTATCACGATCTTCATCACCGTCCTGGCGTTCAACCTCTTCGGGGACGGGCTGCGTGACGCACTCGACCCCAAGGGCAGCTGAACCGCTTCATCGATTCACCCACCAATGGAGGTTGGACCAACGTGATCCGCAGAAAGCAGGCATTCGCGATCACCGCCGTGATCGCCGCCCTGTCCCTGACCGCCGCGTGCGGTGGCAAGGACGGCGACAAGACGACCGAGGGCAAGGGCAGCGGTGCCGCCTTCAACGCCGCCACCACCGGCATGGTGAACCCCTCGGACGCCAAGGGCGGTGAGCTCAAGCTCTGGTCGCCGCAGGACGTCGACTACCTCGACCCGGCGCGCGCCTACTACGGCTTCGTGTGGGACATGCAGCGTCTTTACGTGCGCCAGCTGCTCGCGTACGACAGCAAGCCGGGCAAGGACGGCAGCAAGCTCGTCCCCGACCTCGCCGAGGCCCTGCCGGTCCTGAGCAACGAGGGCAAGACGTACACCCTCAAGCTCAAGGACGGCGTGAAGTTCGAGGACGGCTCGCCGATCACCTCGAAGGACATCAAGTACGGCATCGAGCGCGTCTTCGCGCAGGACGTGCTGTCCGGCGGTCCCACGTACCTGATCGACATACTCGACCAGGGCCAGAAGTACCCCGGCCCGTACAAGGACACCGACGCCAACAAGATGGGTCTGAAGTCCGTCGAGACGCCGGACGACAAGACGATCGTCTTCAACCTGGCGAGCGCCAACTCCGACTTCAGCTACCTGCTGGCCATGCCGTCCTCCTCGCCGGTCCCGGCGGCCAAGGACACGGGCGCCACGTACACCAACAAGCCGGTCTCCACCGGCCCGTACAAGGTCGAGAGCTTCACCGCGAGCAAGGGTGCGACCTTCGTCCGCAACGAGAACTGGGACCCGAAGACCGACCCGATCCGCAAGGGCCTGCCGGACAAGGTCTCCTTCACGGTGACGACCAACCCGGACGACATGGACGCGCGTCTGCTGTCGGGCGACATCGACCTCGCCATCGACGGCACGGGCATGCAGCAGGCCGGCAAGAACAAGGTCCTCAAGGACGAGAACCTCAAGAAGAACGCGGACAACCCGTTCACGGGCTACATCCGCTACTTCGCCTTCCCGACCACGGTCGCGCCGTTCGACAACGTCGAGTGCCGCAAGGCCGTCATCTACGCGGCCGACCCGAAGTCCCTGCAGACCGCCCGTGGCGGCCCGACCAGCGGTGACCTCGGCGCGAACATGCTGCCGCCCGGCATCCCCGGCTCCGACAAGGGCTACGACCCGTTCGGCCTGACCAAGGGCGAGCCGCAGGAGGCCAAGGCCAAGGAGGCCCTCAAGGCCTGTGGCAAGCCGGACGGGTTCGAGACCACCATCGCGGTGCGCAACAACCGCGCCCCCGAGGTGAAGACCGCCGAGTCCCTCCAGGCGTCGCTCGCCAAGGTCGGCATCAAGGTCACCATCGACCAGTACGACGGCAAGCTCTCCTCTTCCGTGATCGGTTCGCCCGAGAACGTGAAGAAGAAGAACTACGGCATCATCGTGATGGGCTGGGGCGCCGACTACAACTCCGGCTCGGGCTTCCTCCAGCCGCTCGTTGACGGATCGTTCATCCAGCCCAACGGCAACAACAACTACACGATGATCAACGACCCGGAGATCAACCAGCTGTTCAAGACGGCCGCGGCCGCCGCGACTCCGGATGCTGCTGCTCCGTTCTACACGGACATCAACAAGAAGATCATGGAGAAGGCTCTCTACCTCCCGATCAACTTCGACAAGGCCTTCGTCTACCACAACCCGCGTCTGACGAACGTCTACTTCAACGACTCCATGGGCAAGATCGACCTGGCCACGGTCGGCATCGCCGCCAAGTAGCCGAGTGGTCGAGTCGTCACGTAACAACAGGCAAGTGCCTTCACCGCACATGCGCTAGTCCGAAGGGCAGGTGAAGGTCGCAGGCGGCGGCTGCCGTCCCCACGAGGGACGGCAGCCGCCAGCCCCGGGCGGCCGACTGCAGTGCTCGTCTACCTCATACGGCGGCTGTTCAACGTCGTCGCCACGCTGCTGGTGGTCTCCGTGGTCACCTTCGGCATCTTCTTCGCGGTCCCCAAGATCACAGGCAGCGATCCGGCCCTCATGTACGCCGGCCGCGAGACCAACGAGACCGCCCTGGCGGGCATCCGCGTGAAGATGGGCTTCGACAAGCCCATCTCCGAGCAGTACCTGACCTTCGTCAAGGGCATCTTCGTCGGCCGCGACTACGACGGCGGCACCGATGTCACCCACTGCGCCGCCCCCTGCTTCGGCTACTCGTTCAAGACCGAGGCGCCCGTCTGGGAGACCATGGTCGACCGCATGCCGGTCACCCTCTCGCTCGCCCTCGGCGCGGCGGTCATCTGGGTGATCGCCGGTGTGGCCACGGGCGTGATCTCGGCACTCAAACGCCGGACCGCCATCGACCGCACCGTCATGGTCGGCGCCCTCGCCGGCGTCTCCCTGCCGATCTTCTTCACCGGCATGGTGGCGCCCGCGATCTTCGTCTACAGCCTCGGCTGGCTGGACGTGTCCAACTACAAACCGTTCACCGAGGATCCGGTGGCCTGGCTCAACTCCCTGATCCTGCCCTGGGTGACCCTGGCCTTCCTCTTCGCCGCCACCTACGCCCGCATCACCCGCGCCACGATGCTGGAGGTCCTCGGCGAGGACTACATCCGCACCGCCCGGGCCAAGGGGCTCAAGGAGGGCGTGGTCATCCGCAAGCACGCCCTGCGCTCCACCCTCACCCCGATTGTCACGATGTTCGGCCTGGACCTCGGCGGACTCCTCGGCGGCGCGGTGCTCACCGAGACGACCTTCAACTTCCAGGGTCTGGGGACGGCGGCCGTGGCCGCCATCGGCCAGGGCGACCTGCCCGTGATCATGGGCGTCACCCTGCTCGCCGCACTCTTCGTGGTGATGGCCAACCTGATCGTGGACCTGCTGTACGCCGTCATCGACCCGCGCGTGAGGCTGACGTGACCGAGAACCCCACCACCGGCCCCGGCCCCGACTCCGGCGACCGCGAACCCCTCGTCGGCGGGCCCGCGTTCGTCCCGGAGCAGGCCGGACCGCCGAAGGCCGACTCATCGAAAAGCGCGGCCTTCCTCTCCGTGCGCGACCTCAAAGTGCACTTCCCGACCGACGACGGCCTGGTCAAGTCCGTCGACGGGCTCACCTTCGACCTGGAGCGCGGCAAGACGCTCGGCATCGTCGGCGAGTCAGGCTCCGGCAAGTCGGTGACCTCGCTGGCCATCATGGGCCTGCACCGCACCGGCAACGCGCGCAGCCGCCCGCACATCTCGGGCCAGGTCGTGCTCGACGGCGAGGACCTCGTCCGGGCCGACGCCGACCACGTGCGCAAGCTGCGCGGCCGCAAGATGGCGATGGTCTTCCAGGACCCGCTGTCCGCGATGCACCCGTACTACTCGGTCGGCAAGCAGATCATCGAGGCGTACCGGACCCACCACAACGTCGACAAGAAGACCGCCCGCACCCGCGCGGTCGAGATGCTCGACCGGGTCGGCATCCCCGAGCCCCACCGGCGCGTGGACGCGTACCCGCACGAGTTCTCCGGCGGTATGCGCCAGCGCGCGATGATCGCGATGGCACTGGTCAACAACCCCGAACTGCTCATCGCGGACGAGCCGACCACCGCCCTGGACGTCACCGTCCAGGCGCAGATCCTCGACCTGATCCGCGACCTGCAGAAGGAGTTCGGCTCGGCCGTCATCATGATCACGCACGACCTGGGCGTGGTCGCCGAGATGGCCGACGAGATCCTCGTGATGTACGGAGGCCGGTGCGTCGAGCGCGGCACCGCGGAGAAGGTGTTCTACGAACCCCGCCACCCCTACACCTGGGGCCTGCTCGGGTCCATGCCGCGCATCGACCGCGACCAGACCGAGCGCCTGATCCCGGTCAAGGGCTCGCCGCCCAGCCTCATCAACATCCCGAGCGGCTGCGCCTTCAACCCGCGCTGCCCGTACGCCGACGTCCCCAAGGGCGGCATCACCCGCACCCAGCGGCCCGAGCTCACCGAGGACGACAGCCGGCACTGGTCCGCCTGCCACATGTCGCAGGAGGAGCGGACCCGGATCTGGACCGAAGAGATTGCGCCGAAGCTGTGACCGACATGAAGAAGGACTCCGAGGCCGCCGCGGGCGCCGAGGCCGCCGTGGCGGAACAGCCGCTGCTGAAGGTGACCGGCCTGGTCAAGCACTTCCCCATCAACAAGGGGCTGCTGCGCAGGCAGGTCGGGGCCGTCAAGGCCGTGGACGGGATCGACTTCGACGTCCGGCGCGGTGAGACGCTGGGCGTGGTCGGCGAGTCCGGCTGCGGCAAGTCGACGATGGGCCGGCTGATCACGCGCCTGCTGGAACCCACGGGCGGCACGGTCGAGTTCGAGGGGCGCGACATCACGCACCTCGGGGTCTCCGGGATGCGCCCGCTGCGCCGCGACGTGCAGATGATCTTCCAGGACCCGTACGGCTCGCTGAACCCGCGGCACACGGTCGGCACGATCGTCAGCGCCCCCTTCAAGCTCCAGGGCGTGGAGCCGGAGGGCGGCCTGAAGGCGGAGGTGCAGCGCCTGCTGTCCCTGGTGGGCCTGAACCCGGAGCACTACAACCGCTACCCGCACGAGTTCTCCGGCGGCCAGCGCCAGCGCATCGGCATCGCCCGCGCGCTCGCGCTCAAGCCGAAGCTGGTGGTGGCGGACGAGCCCGTCTCGGCCCTCGACGTGTCGATCCAGGCCCAGGTGGTCAACCTGCTGGACGACCTCCAGGAGGAGCTCGGCCTCACGTACGTGATCATCGCGCACGACCTGTCGGTCATCCGGCACGTGTCGGACCGCATCGCGGTCATGTACCTCGGCAAGATCGTGGAGCTGACCGACCGCAAGTCGCTGTACGAGAACCCGATGCACCCGTACACCAAGGCGCTGCTGTCGGCGGTGCCGGTGCCGGACCCGCGCCGGCGCGGCGCGAAGAGCGGGCGCATCCTGCTCAAGGGCGACGTTCCGTCCCCCATCTCCCCGCCGTCGGGTTGCCGCTTCCACACCCGCTGCTGGAAGGCCACGCAGATCTGCACGACGCAGGAACCGCCGATGCTGGCCCTGGCCACGGGCCACCAGGTGGCCTGCCACCACCCGGAGAACGCCGCCGACCAGGCCCCGGGCGACCCCGCCCTGCCCGGCGCGTCCGAAGCGGTGGTGACGGTCTCGGAGTAACCCGAGCCCACATCGTCCGGTGTCCCGGGTGCCCGAGTAGCGGTCGGCCCCCCGGGACACCGGCTTGACCACCGGCGTGCCCGCCGGGGCCCGCTCGGCTCCGACTTCCGGGCGCCCCCTGCCCCCGTCTCTGCCGCAGCCTCCCGGCCCGGCCCGGTCCGGGCGCGGCCCCGGGCGGGCTCGTCCGGGCTCGGCTCCGGCCCCCGGCCCTGGCTCGGGCACGGCTCTGCCCCCGGCCCGGTCCCGGTTCTGGCGTTCGGGCGGGCGGTTCGGTCCGGGGTGCCGGACCGGTAGCCGCCCGGCCCGTCAGACCGCCGGCCAGGCGAATGGCACGATGGGGCCGTGCTCCACGATCTCTTCCCGCCCGGGATCCAGCATGTCCTGGACCTCGCCGGCATCTTCGTCTTCGCCACCGCAGGCGCCCTGCTCGCCGTACGCAAGAACTTCGACGTCTTCGGCATCTGCGTCCTCGCGCTCGTCACCGCCCTCGGCGGCGGCCTCTTCCGCGACCTCGTCATCGGCGCCGTCCCGCCGGCCGCCTTCGGCGAGCTCAGCTTCTTCGTCACCCCGCTGATCGCCGCGGTCATCGTCTTCTTCCTCCACCCCGAGGTCCAGCGGATCAACCGCGCCATCAACGTCTTCGACGCCGCCGGCCTCGGCCTGTTCTGCGTGACGGGCACGACCAAGGCGTACGAGTTCGGCTTCGGACTCACCGCGTCCGCGGCCCTCGGCGTGGCCACGGCCGTCGGCGGGGGCGTCCTGCGCGACGTACTGGCCAACGAGGTGCCGTCGCTGCTGCGCGACCGCGAGATGTACGCCGTCCCCGCCATCGTCGGCGCCTCGATGGTCGCCGAGTTCATCGCCTTCGACGTCCTCAACGCCGTGACCACCGCCCTCGCGATCGTCACCACCTTCGTGCTCCGGCTCCTGGCCATGCGCTACCACTGGCGGGCCCCGCTGGCCTGGAACCGCCGCTCCTCGGTGGCCGAAGAGCCGTAACCAGCACGTCACAATGGAAAGCTACCGCTTAGTAGCTTCGCGTTGTAGTGTCGAGTTCATGGCATACGCAGCGGCCCAGGCATCCATCGGCGACAGCGAGTTCGACCGCGACACCACCGTCACCGCGCGCGCGGGCGAGTCCGGGGTGTACGACACGGAGCTCTCCGCCGGGTGGACGATCATCACCGCCGTCAACGGCGGCTATCTGCTGGCCCTGGTCGGCCGAGCCCTGTCGGCGGCCCTGCCGCACCCGGACCCCTTCACCGTCTCCGCCCACTACCTGACCTCGTCGGTCCCCGGCCCCGCCGTGATCCGCACCGAGGTCGTCCGCGTCGGGCGCACCCTCTCCACCGGCCAGGCCTCCCTGTTCCAGTACGACGAGAACGGTGCGGAGATCGAGCGGATCCGGGTCGTCGCCTCGTACGGCGACCTCGCCTCCCTCCCGGACGACGTCCGCACCACCGCACTCCCGCCGGTGATCCCGCCCTACGCGGACTGCCTCGGCCCGGAGGCGGGCCCGGCCCCGATCCCCGGCAGCAACGCGATCGTGGACCGGCTCCGGCTGCGCCTCGACCCGGCGACGGCGGGCTGGGCGGTCGGTGCGCCGTCCGGCAAGGGTGAGATGCGCGCCTGGTTCGAGCTGTCCGACGGCCGGGACGCGGATCCGCTCTCGCTGCTGCTCGCGGTGGACGCGCTGCCGCCGACCTGCTTCGACCTGGGCCTGATGGGCTGGAGCCCGACCATCGAGCTCACCACCCACATCCGCCGGCGTCCCGCCCCGGGCCCGCTGCGGATCTCCATCACCACCCGGAACCTGGCCGGCGGCTTCCTGGAGGAGGACGCCGAGGTCTGGGACTCCGAGGACCGACTGGTCGCCCAGTCCCGCCAGCTGGCCCGCGCCCCCCGCTGAACCCCGTCGGGCCCGCTGCCCCCGGTCCCGCGCCGGTCTCCGGGCGGCGGCGGCTCCCGGCCGGGCGGGCCCCGCGGGGTCCGGCCCCCCGGAGGGGACTCGTAGAATCAGGGGATCATGGCCTACCTCGACCACGCCGCCACCACCCCGATGCTCCCGGAGGCCGCTGCGGCGATGACCGCGCAGTTCGCCGCCACGGGCAACGCGTCCTCCCTCCACGCCGCCGGCCGCCGCGCCCGCCGCACCGTCGAGGAGGCCCGCGAGGCCCTCGCCGAGGCGCTCGGCGCCCGCCCGAGCGAGGTGGTCTTCACCGCAGGCGGCACGGAGGCCGACAACCTCGCCGTCAAGGGCCTCTATTGGGCCCGCCGCGACCGGGACCCCGCCCGGACCCGGGTGCTCGTCAGCCCCGTCGAGCACCACGCCGTCCTCGACGCCGTCCACTGGCTCGGCGAGCACGAGGGCGCCCGGGTCGAGTACCTGCCCGTCGACCGCTACGGCCGCGTGCACCCCGAGGACCTCCGCGAAGCCATCGCGCGCAACCCCGACGACGTGGCCCTGGCCACCGTCATGTGGGCCAACAACGAGATCGGCACGGTCCTGCCGGTCCGTGAACTCGCCGCGGTCGCGAGCGAGTTCGATGTACCGCTGCACTCCGACGCCGTCCAGGCCTTCGGACAGCTCGACGTCCGCTTCGGCGACAGCGGCCTCGCCGCGATGACCGTCAGCAGCCACAAGATCGGCGGCCCCTACGGCATCGGCGCGCTGCTGCTCGGCCGCGACCAGAGCCCCGTACCCGTCCTCCACGGCGGCGGCCAGGAGCGGCACGTGCGCTCCGGGACCCTGGACGTGCCCGCCATCGCCGCCTTCGCCGTGGCCGCCGTGATCGCCGCCGAACGGCGCGAGCGGTTCGCCGCCGAGGTCGGCGCCCTGCGCGACGAACTGGTCGCCGCCGTGCTCCGGGAAGTGCCCGACGCCGTCCTCGGCGGGGACCCGGACGACCGGCTCCCGGCCAACGCCCACTTCAGCTTCCCCGGCTGCGAGGGCGACTCGCTGCTGCTCCTGCTGGACGCCCAGGGCATCGAGTGCTCCACCGGCTCCGCCTGCACCGCGGGCGTGGCGCAGCCCAGCCACGTGCTGCTGGCCACCGGCACCGACCCGCAGCTGGCCCGCGGCACCCTGCGCTTCTCCCTCGGCCACACCTCCACCGAGGAGGACGTCGCGGCCGTGGCCGCCGCCATCGGACCGGCCGTCGAACGCGCCCGTACGGCAGGCCTCAGCTAGGCCGCCGCAAGCTCCGAGCGGACCAGCCCCAGGTACCGGTCCCAGTCCCAGTGGGGCCCCGGGTCCGTGTGGTCGGCGCCCGGGACCTCGGAGTGGCCCAGGATGTGCCTACGGTCCACGGGTATGCCGTACCTGTGGCAGATGCCGGCGGCCAGCCGCGCCGAGGCCGCGTACATCGCGTCCGTGAAGTCCTGCGGCCGGTCCACGAAGCCCTCGTGCTCTATGCCCACGCTGCGCTCGTTCATCGAGCGGCTGCCCGAGTGGAACGCGACGTCCAGCTCGCGCACCATCTGCTCGATACGGCCGTCCTGGCCCACTATGTAGTGCGCCGACGCCTGGTGCCACGGGCTCTTGAAGGCCTCCACCGAGGTCGCGAAGCTGCCCTGTGTGACATGGACGACGATCCGGTCCACGCGGTAGTCGTCGGGCCGGTCCGCCATCCGCCAGTTCGCCGGCGAAGCCGCCGTCCAGCCCACGCCCGGGTGGTCCACCGCCCCCTCCTGCCGCGGCTTGCCGACCCCCGGCAGCAGCCACCAGGCGCGCTGCAGATCCTCGTGCCCGGCGACCGCCGCCACCGCGAAGATCCCGAGCCCCCCGAACAGCACAGCCCGGCGGGTCCTGCGCGGCGCCGCCTCGGGCGCTCCGCCGACCTTGCCACCCTTGATCCCCATGTGATCCACCCCCCGTACCCGATAACGCGCTGTGACCCCGGGCGGTTCCCCCGTACTCTGGACGGTGCTATGACTGAGAACCTGCCGCGCACCGCCCGCCCCCTCCGCGTCCTGGCCGCCATGTCCGGCGGCGTGGACTCCGCCGTCGCCGCCGCCCGCGCGGTCGAAGCCGGGCACGACGTGACCGGCGTCCACCTGGCGCTCTCCGCGAACCCGCAGTCCTTCCGGACCGGCGCCCGCGGCTGCTGCACCATCGAGGACTCCCGCGACGCCCGCCGCGCGGCCGACGTCATCGGCATCCCCTTCTACTGCTGGGACCTCGCCGACCGCTTCCGCGAGGACGTGGTGGAGGACTTCATCGCCGAGTACGAGGCCGGGCGCACCCCGAACCCGTGCCTGCGCTGCAACGAGAAGATCAAGTTCGCGGCGCTGCTCGACAAGGCCCTCGCCCTCGGCTTCGACGCCGTCTGCACCGGCCACTACGCGACCATCGTGGAGAAGGAGGACGGCTCGCGCGAGATGCACCGCGCCTCCGACATGGCCAAGGACCAGTCGTACGTCCTCGGCGTCCTCGACGAGAAGCAGCTGGCCCACGCCCTCTTCCCGCTCGGCGACACGGTCACCACCAAGGACGAGATCCGTGCCGAGGCCGAGCGCCGCGGCCTGGCCGTGGCGAAGAAGCCCGACAGCCACGACATCTGCTTCATCGCCGACGGTGACACCCAGGGCTTCCTCGCGAAGCGTCTCGGCAAGGCCGAGGGCGACATCGTCGACGAGGCGACCGGCGAGAAGGTCGGCACCCACGACGGCGCGTTCGGCTTCACCATCGGCCAGCGCAAGGGACTGCGGATCGGCCACCCCGCCCCCGACGGCAAGCCGCGCTACGTCCTCGACATCTCCCCGGTGAACAACACCGTCACCGTCGGCCCCGCCGAGGCCCTCGACGTCAGCGCCCTCACCGCGATCCGCCCCCGCTGGTGCGGCTCCACGGCCGCCGCCCCGGGCACGTACACCGCCCAGCTGCGCGCGCACGGCGGCGAGACCGAGGTCTTCGCCGAGCTCGTGGACGGCGAGCTGCGGGTCCGCTTCACGGAGCCGGTCCGCGGCGTGGCCCCCGGCCAGGCGATCGTGCTCTACGACGGCACCCGCGTGGTCGGCTCCGCCACCATCGCGACGACCACCCGGGCCACGGCCGCGTCCGTGTGAGGCCCCGCCCCGGGTGCGGGAGCGGGGCGACGCGGCCAGACTTCCGCGGAGGCGTTCGCGAAGCCCCTGTGACCGCCCTTGAGTCCCGGGCCGTCTAGTCGACCGTCAGGACGATCTTCCCGGTGGTGCGGCCCAGCTCGCCGATCTCGTGGGCCTTCGAGGCCTGCGCCAGCGGCAGCACCGTGTCGATCAGCGGCCGCAGCCGGCCCTCCTCGACCAGGGCGGCGATCGCGGCCATGCCCTGCCGGTCCGGCTCCACCAGCACCGAGCTGACCCGCACGCCGTCGGTGACCGGCTCCAGGCCCTCGGCGCCGGCGATCGTGACCAGGTGCCCGCCGGGCTTCAGCACCTTCAGCGAGCGCCGCCCGTAGTCCCCGCCGATGGTTTCCAGCACCACGTCCACGTCCCGGACCGCCACCGCGAAGTCGGTGCTCCGGTAGTCGATCAGCTCGTCCGCGCCCAGCTCGCGCAGCAGCTCGTGCTTGGCGGAGCTGGCGGTGCCGATCACGTACGCCCCGCGCGCCTTGGCGATCTGGACCGCGAGGTGGCCCACCCCGCCCGCCGCCGCGTGGACCAGCACCCGCTGCCCCGGCCGCACGTCGGCGGTGTCCACCAGGCTCTGCCAGGCCGTGAGCGCCGCCAGCGGCAGCGCGGCCGCCGCCACGTGGTCCAGGGCAGCGGGCTTGCGCACGAACTGCCGGGCGGGCGCGGTGACGTACTCGGCGTAGCCGCTCGCCTGCTTCGGGAAGTGCGGCATGCCGAAGACCTCGTCGCCCGGCGCGAAGAGGGTCACGCCCACGCCCACGGCCTCCACGGTGCCGGACACGTCCCAGCCCACCACCGGCACCGCGTCCCAGGCGATGAGCGCGCCGGAGCCCCGCACCTTCCAGTCGACGGGGTTCACCCCGGCGGCGTGCACCCGCACCAGGATCTCGGTCGGGCCGGGCTCGGGACGGTCGATCTCGGTCTCGACGAGGACCTCGGGCCCGCCCCACTGGCTGACGACGACGGCGCGCATGGATGACTCCTTGGATCTGATTCCTGTTGGTTCCTCCCGGATTTCCGGAAGGTGACACCAGCTTCCGGCCCGGGAGCCGCTCGTGGTGTTGGCCGTACGGCCACCATGTGACAGGATTTGGCCATGCCTGCTGTGCACCGAATTGCCGTACTCGCCCTCGAAGGCGTCGCCCCGTTCGAGCTCGGGATGCCCTCGCGGGTCTTCGGGAACGCCCGCGCCGAGGGCGGCGGCAGGCTCTACGAGGTCACCGTCTGCACCGCGGACGGCCTGCCCGTGACCAGCGACGCGGGCTTCACCATCGGCGTCACCGCCGGCCCCGAGGCCCTCGCCGAGGCCGACACCGTGATCGTCCCGCCCACCCACGCCATGGCCGGGCTGCTCTCCGGCGATCCCCTCCCGCGGCAGCTCGCCGAGGCGCTCGCCGGGATCCGCCCCGGCGCCCGGATCGTGTCGATCTGCACGGGATCCGAGGTGCTCGCCGCCGCCGGACTCCTCGACGGCCGGCGCGCCACCACGCACTGGGCGCACGCGCCCGAGTTCCAGCGGGCCTTCCCGCGCGTCAACCTCGACGAGGACGTCCTCTTCGTCGACGACGGCGACATCCTCACCTCGGCCGGAGTGGCCGCCGGCATCGACCTCTGCCTCTACCTGATCCGCGCCGACCACGGCACCGCCACCGCCAACCGCGCCGCGCGGCTGTGCGTGGTACCGCCCTGGCGGGACGGCGGGCAGGCCCAGTACATCGACCGGCCCGTCCCCGAACCCACGGTCGCCACCACCACCGCCACCCGCGCCTGGGCCCTGGAGCGGCTCGCCGAGCCGGTCACGCTGCCCGAGCTGGCCGCCCACGCCCGGATGAGCCTGCGCACCTTCACCCGGCGGTTCCGCGACGAGGTCGGCATGACCCCCGTGCAGTGGCTCACCGTCCAACGCCTCGAAGTCGCCCGTCAGTTGCTGGAGTCCAGCGACCTGCCGGTCGACCTGGTCGCACACCGGGCGGGCTTCGGATCGGCCAACTCGCTGCGCCAGCACATGCGGACCTCTCTCGGCATCTCGCCGATCGCCTACCGCCGGACCTTCCGGCCCGGCAGCCCGGCGGCCGAGGCGACCGCGGCGGCATGACCCCGGAGGCCATGGCATTCGGCTCCCCGGATTGGCAGGATCGGACCAACAGCCCGATCCTGAGCGCCACTTGAGACCGCGGAGGCCACGACCGTGACCGCTTACGCCATCGCCCACATCCGGCCCGATACCATGAACGAGGACATCCTCCGCTACATCGAGGAGATCCAGTCCACGATGGACCCCTTCGAGGGCCGCTTCCTCGTCCACGGAGCACAGGTCGAGGTCATGGAGGGCGCTTTCCCCGGGACCGTCGTGGTCCTGGCCTTCCCGGACATCGACCGGGCCCGCGCCTGGTACGCCTCCCCGGCCTACCAGGCCCTGATCCCGCTGCGCGCCCGCCACATCCCCGGCGAGATCATCCTGGTGGACGGCGTCCCGGCCGGCTACGACGCCGTGAAGACCGCCGCGAGCCTGCGGGCCGAAGCCGGTCTCTGACGGGCAACCGGGCCGCCTTCGTGATGCGTCGGCGCCGACGGCCACGGCTTCTGTCAGCACCCCGTCCACCAGCCGGGCGGCGAGCCGCTCCAGCGCCCGTTCCTTCCACACGTCCGGCAGCGCCTTCGTCGCGGCCACGTCGAACAG